>JAHECC010000208.1 GCA_024641965.1 Rubrivivax sp. | reverse complement strand
TGCCGATAGCGCTTCAGCGCCACCGCGCCGGCGAACAGCAGGAAGGCCAGCATCGGCCACAGCTCGGGCAGCACCTGGGGCAGGCCGTTGCCCTTGAGCAGGATGCCGCGCACGATGCGCAGGAAGTGCGTCAGCGGCAGCACCTCGCCGATCCACTGCGCCCATTGCGGCATGCCGCGAAACGGGAACATGAAGCCCGACAGCAGGATCGACGGCAGGAAGAAGAAGAAGGTCATCTGCATCGCCTGCAGCTGGTTGCGTGCCAGCGTCGAGAAGGTGAAACCCACCGCCAGGTTGGCGAGCATGAACACGCCGATCATCGCCATCAGCAGCGCGAAGCTGCCGACCATCGGCACCTCGAACAGCAGCCAGGCGGCGACCAGGATCACGCCCAGCTGCACATAGCCGATGACCACGTAGGGCAGTATCTTGCCGACCATCACTTCGAGCGGGCGCACCGGCGTGGCGAGCAGGTTTTCCATCGTGCCGCGCTCGCGTTCACGTGTCATCGCCAGGCCGGTGAGCATGACCAGCGTCATCGTCAGGATCGTGCCGATCAGCCCCGGCACGATGTTGTAGCGCGACAGCCCCTCCGGGTTGTAGCGGCGGTGGATGCGCAACTCGAAAGGCGGCACGCTGCCCTGCAGATGCGCCAGCGGCCCGGCCAGGTCGCGCTGCAGCGCCTGCGTGGCGATGACGTTGAGCGCAGCAATGGCATTGCCCGAAGCCGACGGGTCGGTGCCATCCACTGATACCAGCAAAGGCGGACGCTCGCCGCGCAGCAGGCGGCGCGTGAAATCGACCGGGATGTGCACGGCGAACTGCACCGTGCCGTCCTCGACCAACGCATCCGCCGCGGCATCGCCATCGACCGTGTGCGTGACCTTGAAGTAGCCGGTGTTCTGCAGCGCCACCACCAGGCTGCGCGTCAGCGGCGAGTGGTCCGCCACCGCCAGCGCAGTGGGCAGGCCTTTGGGATCGGTGTTGATGGCATAGCCGAACAGCACCAGTTGCAGCACCGGCACGCCCACTGCCATCGCGAAGGTCATGCGGTCGCGCAGCATCTGCTGGAATTCCTTGACGAACACCGCCAGCATGCGCTGCAACGAAAAGCGCGTCATCCTGCGGCGCCGCCGTAGTTGTCCTGCGCACTGGCGATCAGACTGATGAACACATCCTCCAGGTTGGCTTCGGTGCGCGCGCAGCGCACGCCTTCGTTGCTTCGCACCTGCTCGATTGACTGCTGCAGCAGCGCCTCGTCCTGCCCGGCGACATGCAGCGCGTTGCCGAAGGCGGCCACGCTGAGCACGCCGGGCGCGGCCTTCAGCGGCTCGACCAACGCGGCCACACCGTCGCCGCTGAGCGACCATACCGTCAGGCGCGCGTCGTCGATGATCTGCTGCGCGGTGCCGCGCGCCAGCACCCTGCCGTAGGCGATGTAGACCAGCTCGTGGCAGCGCTCGGCCTCGTCCATGTAGTGCGTGGACACGAGCACGGTGATGCCCTGCGCCGCCAGGTGGTGGATCTGGTCCCAGAAGTCGCGCCGCGCCTTCGGGTCGACGCCGGCGGTGGGTTCGTCGAGCAGCAGCAGGCGCGGCGCGTGGATCAGGCAGCCGGCCAGTGCCAGGCGCTGCTTCCAGCCGCCCGACAGGCTGCCGGCCAGTTGCTTCTGGCGTTCGACCAGGCCGAGCTGCTGCAGCGCCTGGTCCACCGCCTCACGCCGCTTCGGCAGCTGGAACAGCCGCGCGATGAAGTCCAGGTTCTCGCGGATCGACAGGTCGTCGTACAGGCCGAACTTTTGCGTCATGTAGCCGACTTGGCGCTTGATCATCGCCGCCTGGGTGTTGATGTCCAGGCCCAGGCAGCGGCCGTTGCCGGCATTGGGCGTAAGCAGCCCGCACAACATGCGGATGGTGGTGGTCTTGCCGCTGCCGTTGGGGCCGAGGAAGCCGCAGATGCGCCCGGGCCGCACCTGCAGCGAGACATCGTCGACCACCGTGCGATCGCCATAGCGCTTGGTGAGGCCGGCCACGTCGATGGCCCAGGCCGCGTCGTTCACCGCGCGGGCCCCGTTGCGCCGGCGCGTGTCACGTCCAACGGCTGGCCCGGGCGCAGCCGCGCGGCGTCGGCCGCGTCGGGCCGGGCTTCGACCATGAACACCAGCCGCGCGCGCTGCGCATTGGAATAGATCACCGGCGGCGTGTACTCGGAGCGCGTGGCGACGAAGCTGATGCGCGCCGGGATCGCCGCGCCGCAGCCGTCGCAATGCAGATCGACGCGCTGACCGGGCGCGATGCTGCCCAGCTCGGGCTCGGCGACGAAGAAGCGCGCCTTCACTTGGCCCTTCGGCAGCAGCGACAGCACCGGCTGCCCGGCCGGCACGACTTCGCCGACGCGGAAGTAAGTGTCGGCCACCTCGCCTGCGGCGGGCGCGGCGACCTCGGTCTGCTGCTCGCGCCACTCGCTCTGGCGCAACGCGGAACGCGCGGCCTCAGCCTGCGCCGCCGCAGCGACCCGCGTGTCCTGCCGGGCCGGCAGACGCGCCACCGCCAGCGCAGCATCGAGCTCCGCCACGCGCGAACGCGCTTGCGCTTCGGCGGCGCGTGCATCGTCGAGCGCAGCCTGCGACACAAAGCCCTGCGCGAACAACTCCTGCTGCCGCGTCAGCTCGGCACGCGCCAGCGCCGCCTGCGCCGCGGCTTGGGCACGTTGCGCCTGTGTCACCGCGATCTCGTCGACGCGCTTGCCCTTCGTGGTGTCCTGCGCCTGCGCCTCGGCGCCGAGCAGATTGGCCCGCGCCTGCTCGCGCGCCGCCCGTTCGAACTCTGCGTCCAGCGTGAACAGCGGTGCGCCCTGCGCCACCACATCGCCGCTGCGCACCACCAGCTTGTCGAGCGTGCCGCCCACCGGCGAGGCGACCAGCACGTACTCGCCCTCGACATAACCCGACCACGACGGGTTCGGCGCCGGGCTGCAACCCGCCAGCGCTCCGACGACCAGCAGGCCTGCCGCGCCGCGCGCGACGTATCGTGCATCAGGCATGTCGGGCCCCCTTGCGCACGCGGCGTTCCGGTGCCACCGGCGGGCGCAGCGCGTCGAGCGCCATGTCCACGCGCGTGTCGATGGCCGCGTCCGACAACACCTGTGCGCCCAGTGCGTGGCCGGACAGCGTGCCAGCGATGCCGATGTCGGCCACCACCGGCGCGATGAACATCGGCGCGGCCACCGCGCCCATGACGAAGACGAAACGCTGCAGCGGCGGCATCGCGCGCAAGTCGCCGTCGGCTTCAGCCTGTGCCATCAGCCCGAGCAGCAGGCCCAGATGGCGCGGCGCGTTGGCGCGCACGAATTCACGTGCCACCGACTGGCCCATCGCGGCATCGCTCCACACGCGCGAGACGAAGGGCCGATGCTCGCGCAGGAAGCGGCCCAGTGCGCGCAGCGCCAGGCGCAATCGCTCGAGCGCCTGGCCCGGCTGCGCCGCTTCCAGGCTGAGCAGTGCGAAGCCCTCCTCGTACATCTGCTGCAGCAGCGTGCGCAGGAAGTTGTCCTTCGACTTGAAGTGGTAGTGGAACATGCCGACGTTGACACCGGCATGTTCGGCCAGTACACGCAACGACAGCCTGTCGCAACCGCTGGCTGCAAACAATTCGCGGCCGCTGCGCAGCAGTGCTTCGTCAATGCCTTGGGACGGGCGGGCCATGGGTCATTATTAGTCAGTCGACCCGTTATTGCAACGCCAGACCTCGCATCGCTATACTCGGGCTTCCAGCGCCGATTTGTTCCAGATTGCGGGCGCTTTAACAAATGCAGCTAAAGAGGCTCACCCGGTGACCGCCTCCTTTCCTGCGGCACCGGGTTTCTTGTTTGTAGGCTCATGGCTTCGATCGGCACGGTCACCCCGCAGTCGATGCACTTCGCATCGGCACTGCCGCTGCGCAGCGGTGCGAGTCTGGCCGACTACACACTGGTGTACGAAACCTATGGCACGCTGAATGCCGCACGCAGCAACGCCGTGCTGGTGTGCCATGCGCTGAACGCCAGCCACCACGTTGCCGGCAGCTACGCCGGCAACGACAACGGCGTCGGCTGGTGGGACAACCTGATCGGCCCCGGCAAGCCGCTGGACACCGACCGCTTCTTCGTCATCGGCGTCAACAACCCTGGTTCGTGCTTCGGCAGCACCGGGCCGACCAGCCCCAATCCTGGCAATGACGGCCGGCCCTATGGGGCCGATTTCCCCGTGGTGACAGTCGAGGACTGGGTCGATGCGCAGGCGCGGCTGATGGACCGGCTGGGTATCGAACAGTTGGCCGCCGTCATCGGCGGCAGTCTGGGCGGCATGCAGGCGCTGGCCTGGACGCTGCGCTTTGCGCGGCACGTGCGCCATTGCATCAGCATCGCCAGCGCGCCGAACCTGTCGGCGCAAAACATCGCCTTCAACGAGGTGGCGCGCCGCGCCATCATCACCGACCCCGACTTTCACGGGGGCCACTATCAGCAGCACGGCGCGGTGCCCCGGCGCGGGCTGCGCGTGGCACGCATGCTGGGCCACATCACCTACCTGTCGGACGATTCGATGGATGCCAAGTTCGGCCGCGCGCTGCGCCAGGCGGAGCCGGCCTACAGCACGCTAGACATCGAGTTCCAGATCGAAAGCTACCTGCGCCACCAGGCCGACAAGTTCAGCGAATACTTCGACGCCAACACCTACCTGCTGATCACACGCGCGCTGGACTACTTCGATCCCGCCAAGGACGCCGGCGACGACTTGGCGCGTGCCTTCGTGCCTGCGCGGGACAACCGTTTCCTCATCGTCAGCTTCAGCACCGACTGGCGCTTTCCCCCCGAGCGCTCGCGCGAGATCGTCAAGGCGCTGGTGGACAACCGCATCGACGTCAGCTACGCGGAGATCGATGCGCCGCATGGGCACGACGCCTTCCTGCTCGACGATGCGCGCTATCACGGCTTGTTGCGTGCCTACTTCGAGCGCATCGCGGCGGAGCTCCCGAAATGAGCGAACGCGCAGATCTGGAAATCATTGCGGATCTCGTGCCGCCCGGCTCGCGCGTGCTCGACCTGGGCTGTGCCGGCGGTGAGCTGCTGGCGCACCTGAAGCAACACCGCGGCTGCAGCGGTTACGGCATCGAGATAGCCGATGCCAACGTGCTGGCCTGCACGCAGCGCGGCGTCAACGTCATCCAGCTCAACCTCGAAGAAGGCCTGGCGCTGTTCGAGGACCACAGCTTCGACGTGGTGCTGCAACTGGAGACGCTGCAGAACTTGCGCAACACCGAGAACATGCTGCGCGAAACGGCGCGCGTCGGCCGCATCGGCATCGTCAGTTTCCCGAATTTCGCACACTGGCCGAACCGCCTGCGCGTGCTTGCCGGGCGCATGCCGGTGACCAAGGCGCTACCCTACCAGTGGTACGACACACCCAACATCCGTGTCGGCACGCACATCGATTTCGAGGTACTGGCGAAAAAGACCGGGCTGCAGATCATCGACAGCTTCGGGCTGCGCGATGGCCATGTGGTGCGGCGCTGGCCGAATCTGCGTGCACGCGTTTCGGTGTTCAAGTTCGAGCACGCCTGATGGGCCCACCCCCGAAGCGCCTGCGGCCCGCCAGCAGGCGGGCATGCCGGCTGGCCTTCGCAGGCGATGAGCAGTCCGTAGGGACTGCTCGTCGTCCGGGCTCAGCCCCCTCGAGGGGGCACCGCTGGCGGACCGGCAAGTGCGGCTCCGCGGCGGTCGCTTGATATGCTCGACTTCTTGCGCGCGGGGTGCGGCAAAGGGGCTTGCATGGGTTTTTCGATGCCGTCGCGCACCGCGCGATGGGGCGGCGTGACGCTGCTGCTGGTGCTTCTGACGGCCTGCGATTCGAAGCCGCCGCCACCGGCCAACAAGCCACCGGGTGGCGGCATGCCGCCGGCCGAGGTGGGCGTGGTCACCGTCAGGCCACGCGAGGTGCCGCTGACCACCGAACTGCCAGGCCGGCTCGAAGCCTCGCGTGTGGCGCAGGTGCGTGCGCGTGCCGCCGGCATCCTGCAAAAGCGCCTGTTCCGCGAAGGCAGTGATGTCAAGGCCGGGCAGTTGCTGTTCCAGATCGATGCAGCCCCGTACCAGGCGGCGCTGGCCAGTGCGCAGGCGACGCTGTCGCGCGCGCAGGCCAACCTGACGCAGGCTGCGGCACAGGCCGAGCGCTACAAGCCGCTGCTCGATGCCGACGCGATCAGCAAGCAGGAATACATCAACGCGGTGGCCGCGAACAAGCAGGCCGAAGCCGATGTCGCCGCCGCCAAGGCGGCGGTGCAGAGCGCACAGATCAATCTTGGCTATGCCAGCGTCACTGCGCCAATCAGCGGGCGCATCGGCCGCGCGCTGGTCACCGAAGGTGCGCTCGTCGGCCAGGGCGAGGCCACGCAACTGGCATTGATCCAGCAGATCAACCCGATGTACCTGAACTTCACGCAGTCCACCGCCGAGGTGCTGCGGTTGCGCCGCGCGCTCGACAGCGGCCAGTTGCAGCGCGCCGGCGGCGGCGA
>JAHECC010000041.1 GCA_024641965.1 Rubrivivax sp. | reverse complement strand
TGCGAGACAAAGGCCTGCAGCACGTCGCGCGCGCCGGCCACATCGGTGTCCGGCCCCGGCTCGGGCGGCTGCGGCATCTCGAAGGTGCTCATCTCGCGTGGCATGGCCATGAACTCGATGGCTTCTTCCGGCTCAGGTGACAAGCTGCGGATCGGAATGTTGATCGGTCGCATGGGCGGAGGCTCCAGCCTTCAATGGCACGACGGCGTGGCGTCGACTGTCTTCACCGCGATGCCCACGCCGGGAGGGCGAGACGGCTCGGCCGCGAGCAGACGCTGCAACTCTGTCAAGTACACGTCCCAGTCGCGGATTCCGTCCACCGCGCCCAGATACTGCCCGTCGCGCAGCATCACGAAGGCCGGCCAGCGCGCGAAACCATAGCGTGGCGCCAGCGCGCGCGCCGCGTCCGGCCGCAGCAGTCCGACGCGAAAGCTGCGCTGCGCGGCGGCGTGCAGTTCGGGCACGATCACCGCCAGGTCCAGCACTTCCTTGTAGCGCTGCGGGTCCTCGGCAAAGACCAGCATCGCCACGCCCGCCGGCTGCGCCCAGGCGTCGAAGCTGTCGGTGTCGAGCAGGGCCGCATCGGTCTCGCGCACGAGCCGGTCCAGCAGCGGATGCAGCGCTTCGAGGGTGTCGCTCATGGCGGCGTCTTCGATGGGGGTTGCAGGTGGACGGGCAATTGGGGTTCGCGGCCCACCAGATCGGCGAAGAATGCGTCCATGTCGGTTTCACCGGCCAGCGCCGCCGCCAGCGCGCGGCGAGCATTGCGTGCATGCTGCGCCTCCTCGGCACCCATCACCTGGCGTGCAGCGCCTTGGAAGGCCAGCACCCAGGTGCCTGGGCTTTGGGCACCGATCAAGGCCATGTCGAGCCGTTCGCGCTGGCCATCGGCCTCGCACCAGGCGTGGTGTGCCTCGGCCAACACCACCTGCATCGGCGTGCCAATGCACATCAGGCGGCCTCGCTCTGTGTGGCCGATGGGAAGAAGCGCGCATCGCCGTAGCGGCAGGCCTCGGCCGCAGAAGGGCGCTGGGTTTCATACTTCGGCAGCGCCAGCGCTCGCGGGCTCAGGGCCTCGTCGGCGGACGCTGCGCGCGGCGTGCCCGGCACGCCCCAGGCGCTGAGTTCGGCCAGCGCCAGCGCGACGGCTTCGTCCAGCCGCTCGCGCACGGGTTCACTGAGGCTGCCGCCCAGGTCGTCCATGACGGCGGGTTGCACACCGATCACGGTGATGCGCTCCGGGAAACGATCACGCAGCCGCGCCAGCGACAGCAGTTCCTGGAAGGTGGCCTGGTGCAGGCTCATCTTGGTGTCGGACCAAACCGGCACCTCGTCGTCGCGGAAGATCCGCAGCGTGCCCGGCTCGAGGCCGAAGTCGATGCAGTCGAGCACCAGCACATTCCTCGACGAGCAGACAGGCTCCAGCAGGTACAGGCCCTGCGTGCCGCCATCGACGAGCTGCACCTCGGGCGGAAAGGCATGGCCCTGGTGCAGCGCCTCGACGCAACGCACGCCGAAGCCCTCGTCGGCCCACAGCAGGTTGCCGATGCCCAGCACCAGCACGCTGGGCGCGGCCGGGCCCGGGTGACTCATTTCTTCGACACGCGCCAGCCGTTGATCATCGTGCTGATGACGGTCTCGCCCGAGCAGATGTCTTCGCGGACGACCATGTAGACATGCACGATGGTGAAGACCACCAGGTACCACATGCCCAGGTGGTGCAGCGTGTGCAGCATCTGGCTGTCGCCGGCCAGCGGCTGCACCCACGACGTGAACATGCTGAAGGCCCAGCTTTCCATGCCCAGGCCCTCGCCGTACAGCGCGAAGCCGGTGCAGATCATGAACACGGTGCCCAGCACGTACATGAAGAACATCGCCGCCATCGCCAGCGGGTTGTGGCCCAGCCAGGGTTGCACCTCGTGCCTGATGAAGAGGTAGTGCGACACCTGAGCGAAGAACCCGCGCCACCAGGTGGGCGAGAGCATCTTGAAGGGCACGAGGAAGATCTCGCGCGCGAAGCGGTTGCCGAAGGCGGCCCAGAGCGCCCGCCAGACGAAGACCACGCTGAAGATGTAGGCTGCCGCGAAGTGTGTGAAGCGGATGTAGCCGAACAGGAAACTCTTGCTCGCTTCGCCGCCGATCGATGGCGGCGGCGATCCGATGAAATAGCCGGTGACCGCGAGCACCACCATGCACGTCGCCATGGTCCAGTGCCAGATGCGAACCGGCACCTCCCAGACATAGGTCGGGGTGATGCGTGTGCCAACTCGAAGTGTGCTCATGCTCGCCTCCAATCGGTCAGCGCACCGTCACGCGGGTGATCTCCTGGCCTTCCGGCGAGATCACGTGCGTCGAGCAGGCCAGGCAGGGGTCGAAGCTGTGGATCGTGCGCAGGATCTCCAGCGGCTCGTCCGGCTTGGCCATCGGTGTGTTCATCAGCGCTGCCTCGTAGGCGCCGATCTGGTTCTTCGTGTCGCGCGGGCTGGCGTTCCAGGTGGTCGGCACGACGCACTGGTAGTTGTCGATGCGCGTGTCCTTGATCTTGATCCAGTGGCCGAGTGCGCCGCGCGGCGCTTCGCAGTAGCCCGCGCCTTGCGCTGCGGCCGGCCAGCTGACCGGCTCCCAGCTGTCGACGTTGGCGGTGGCGAAGTTTCCAGCCTTCAGGTTCGCGATCAGCTTGTCGAAGAAGTAGCGCATCTTGTGCGCCGCCCAAGACGCCTCGAGCCCGCGTGCCGCGGTGCGGCCCAGCGTGGAGAAGATCGCCGGCAGCGGCACATCGAGCTTCTTCAGCACCATGTCCACCGGTTCCTTGAACTCGGGCTTGCCCATCGCGTAGCCGATGACATAACGCGCCAGCGGGCCGACTTCCATCGGGTGGCCGCGCCAGCGTGGTGCCTTGACCCAGGAGTACTTGGCGCTCTCGTCGATCTGGTCGATGGCCGTCGGCGAGCCCTTGGTGCCTTTTCCGAGCACGAACTCCGGCGTGGTCACGCCCTCGAAGGGATGCAGGCCCTTGCCGGCGTCGCCGTACTTGTACCAGCTGTGATCGACGAACTCCTGCACCTGTGCCGGGTCCTTCAGGTCCACCGGCAGGATCTCGGTGAGCTTGCCACCGATGATCGCGCCGCGTGGCATCAGCAGGCTCTTGTTGCTGTCGTCGTTGGCGATGTCGGGGAACTCGCCGTAGGACAGCAGGTTCTGGCTGGAGATGCCACCGCCTATGGCGCCCCAGTCCTTGTAGAACGAGGCGATCGCCAGCAGGTCGGGCACATAGACCTGGTCGATGAACTGAATGGTCTGGTCGATGATGCTGGACACCATGTTCAACCGTTCCATGTTGATCGCTCCCACCGCCCCGGTGTTCTCCAGGTTGAAGGAGCAGGGCACGCCGCCGACCAGCCAGTTGGGGTGCGGGTTCTTGCCGCCGAAGACGGTCTGGATCTTGACGATCTCCTTCTGGAAATCGAGTGCTTCGAGGTAGTGCGCCACCGCCATCAGGTTGGCCTCGGGCGGCAGCTTGTAGGCCGGATGGCCCCAGTAGCCGTTGCGGAACGGGCCGAGCTGGCCCGAAGCGACGAACTTCTTCAGCCGCGTCTGCAGATCGCGGAAGTAACCCGGCGACGACTTCGGCCAAGGGCTGATCGACTGCGCCAGCTCCGAGGTCTTCTTCGGGTCGGCGCTGAGCGCGCTGACCACGTCCACCCAGTCCAGCGCATGCAGGTGGTAGAAGTGCACCAGATGGTCGTGCGCATACAGCGTGGCGTGCATCAGGTTGCGCACGATGTTGGCGTTGTCGGGAATCTGGATCTTCAGCGCGTCTTCCACCGCACGCACCGATACCAGCGCGTGCGTGCCGGTGCACACGCCGCAGATGCGCTCGACGAAGGCCCAGGCGTCGCGCGGGTCGCGGCCCTTGAGGATGACCTCCAGCCCGCGCCACATCGTGCCGGTGGACACCGCGTTGCGGATGACGTTCTGCTCGTCCAGGTTGGCCTCGATGCGCAGGTGGCCTTCGATGCGGGTGACCGGGTCAACGACGATGCGCTGGCCGCTGTTGTCGAGCTTGAAGCCTTGGGTTTCGATGACGGACATGATCAGCTCCCCACCTTCTGCGCGCTGTCGGCTTCAGTCTTGTTGCGCCGCGATGCGCGCTGCAGCGCGCTGGCCGCGGCATGCGCCACCACGCCCGCGCCGACCACGCCGGCGGTGATAAGACCGACCTTGTCGGCGTTGGCCTCGACGCCGAATTGCTGGATGCCGGTGAGCCGGTCGTAGAACGAGCCCTTGTCCCAGAAGCCGTCTTCGGAGCAGCCGATGCAGCCATGCCCCGACTGGATCGGGAACGAGGTGCCTTCGTTCCAGCGCACGGTGGAACAGGCGTTGTAGGTGGTCGGGCCCTTGCAGCCCATCTTGTACAGGCAGTAGCCCATGCGCGCGCCTTCATCGTCCCAGGCCTCGACGAACTGGCCGGCGTCGAAGTGCGGCCGGCGATAGCACTTGTCGTGAATGCGCTGGCTGTAGAACATCTTCGGCCGGCCCTGGCGGTCGAGCTCGGGGATCTTGTCGAAGATCGCCACGTAGGTGACCACCGCGGTCATCACTTCGGCGATCGGCGGGCAGCCGGGCACCTTGATGATCGGCTTGTCGGTGATGACCTTGTTGATCGGCACCGCGGTCGTCGGGTTGGGCTTGGCGGCCTGCACGCAGCCCCAGCTGGCACACGAACCCCAGGCGATGACGGCTTTCGCGTCCTTCGCGACGTGCTTGAGCTTGTCGACGAAGGGCCGCCCGCCAGGCATGCAGTACATGCCGTCGTTGCCCAGCGGCGGGTTGCCTTCGACCGCCAGGATGTAGTTGCCCTTGTATTCCTTCATCACCTGCTCGAGCGCAGCCTCGGCCTGGTGTCCGGCGGCGGCCATGATGGTGTCGTCGTAGTCGAGCGAGATCATCGACAGGATCACGTCCTTGGCCAGCGGATGCGCCGAGCGGATGAAGGATTCTGTGCAACAGGTGCACTCCAGCCCATGCAGCCACAGCACCGGCGTGCGCGGCTTGGTTTCCAGCGCGTGCGCGATCTGCGGCACGAAGGCCGGGGCCAGACCCAATGAGGCGGCAGTGAGGCTGCAGAACTTGAGGTAGCTGCGGCGCGTGATGCCCTGGCGGCGCATCACGTCGTAGAAGGTTTCGCTCATTCCGACTCCTCCGTCTTTCTCGGCCGCCGCGTGGGCCACCGTTGCAGGCACATCTCGAACGTCGGCAAGTCTGTGCCTCTCGCGCCGGCCAAACATGATTCAAGTCAATGTGTATGCACGGCGGCTCGGCGAAGCTCAGAACCGCGCTCTTGCGCGCCGGCACGGTGCCGGTGCACCCTGCGCTATATCCTTATGGCATCGCGAACTTGGAGATTGGCTGTTGGAGATCAGGCGCTCGGTGCTCGTACCGTATTCGGCCGAACGCATGTTCGACCTGATCGAGCATGCCGAGGACTACCCCCAGTTCCTGCCCTGGTGCGTGGCGGCGACGATCCTGGAGCGCAGCGACGACTGGGTGGCTGCACGCATCGATTTCAGCTACATGCGCGTGCGTTTCGGCTTCCAGACACGCAACCCCAAACGCCGGCCCGAGTGGCTCAAGGTGCGCATGGTGGACGGGCCGTTTCGCCATTTCCAGGCCGACTGGGCACTGCGACCGCTGGGCGAGCAGGGATGCAAGATCGACTTCGACCTGTCCTACGAAATTGCCGACGGCATGCTCGACCGCGTGGCCGGGCGTGCCGTGGATGCGGTCTCGCGCTCGATGATGGATGCCTTCATCCAGCAAGCCGAACGCCGCTTCACGCCCTTGCCCAAGGCAACCCTGCCCTCCGCATCGACGACCTCCAGGCCTAGTGCCGCGCCCCCTCTTTCAACCACCTGCCCAGGCAACACCATGAACTCCCCAGACCCAGAACGGCTCGAAGCCTTGCGGAACTCTCCGCTGGCCCAGGACATGGATGCCGAGGACTGCGCCGTGCTGGCCGAATTGCTCGTACTGCAGTCCGCGCCCTCGAAATTGGTGCTGGCCACGGAAGGATCGACCGACAATCGGCTGTACGTCGTCGTCAGCGGCACGCTGGGCGTCGTGAAAGGCCATGGCAGCGCCGCCGAGACGCTGCTGATCACGCTGCACCCCGGCGATTTCGCGCACGAGCTGGGCTTTCTCGATGGTGCCGAGCGCTACGCCTCGCTGGTGGCCAGCTCCGATGCGCAGGTGCTGGTGCTGGAACGCGAAAAGCTCGAAAGCCTGATCGACAGCCATCCGCGTGTGCTGTATCGCGTGATGTGTGCCATCGTGCGTACGGTGCATCGCGTGCAGACGCGTTTGTCGATGCATGCCTCGGAATTGAGCAACTACATCACCAAGCAACATGGCCGCTACTGAATCCTTGACGCGTTCGCCGCGCCGCGTGCTGCTGCTGGGCACGCTCGGTGCGTTCTTCCCTGCGGCGTGGGCGGCGCCCGAAGCGCTGCCGCTGGTCGAGGTCTGGAAGAGCCCGACCTGTGGCTGCTGCTGGGACTGGATGAAGCACCTCGAGGCGAATGGACTGCGCACCCTGGCGCACGACGAAGGCAACGAGGCGAAGCGCGCCGCCATGGGCATCGCGCCACGCTATGGCGCCTGCCACACCGCGGTCGTCGCCGGCTACGCGATCGAGGGGCATGTGCCGGCGCGAGAGATCAAGCGCCTGCTGAGGCAGCGGCCTGCGGCCATCGGCCTGTCGGTGCCGGGCATGCCCATCGGATCGCCCGGCATGGACGGTGGCGGCTATGCCGGGCGCAAGGACGCCTATGCGGTGCTGCTGCTGACGAAGGACGGGCGCCACAGCGTCTACCAGGCCTATCCCTGAGCGTTGGCAACAAATCTCCAAGGCCAGACACAAGCCCTTTACATGGCTGCGTTTCAATCGATTCAGGCCCGCAAGACGGGCAGCAACCGAAAGGAACGAATCATGAAGCGCATTCACAAGATCTTCGCAACATCGACCGCGACATTGGCCCTGGTGGTCGCCACGGCAGTCACCGCGGCGCCCTATGGCATGGGTGGTGGTTGTGATGGCACCGGCGCGGGCCCGGGCCCTGGCATGGGCATGATGCACGGCGGCATGGGTCCGGGCTACGGCGGCAGGCAAGGCGGTGGCGTTGCACAGGGCACCGAGCCCTGGCTGGCGCAGATGAAGACCCGTCTGGCGATCACGGCCGCACAGGAACCGGCCTGGCAGGCTTATGCCAGCCTGGCCGCAGACCAGGCGAGCCAGATGCAGGCCACGTGGGCCCAGCACCGCCAGGCCATGGGCGCCGACAGCACGGCGCCGGCGATGATGTCGCTGCGCATCGGCATGATGACGCAGCGTCTGGCGGCGATGCAGGCCCTGAACGGCGCACTCACCGATCTGTATGCGGTGCTGAGCCCCGAGCAGCGCGCCACGGCCGACCGCAGCCTTGGCGGCATGGGTCCGATGGGATACGGTCGCGGCATGCGCGGCTAAACGGGGGCCGCTGCATCGGCGGTACGCGGGATCCATCGGGTCCGCGTGCCGCCAAGCCCGGCGACAATCGCAGCGCAAAGTCGCCGATGGCTTGACGAAGGAGTTGCATGGCCCAGATCGAAGCGCTGCAGGCACGGCGCTTCTGCGTGCCCTTGTCCGAAGTGCTGGTCGACGCCAGACATGGCGAACACACCCATTTCGAGCTGATCACCGTCAGCGTGCGTCTGCGCGACGGCAGCCAAGGCACCGGCTACACCTACACCGGCGGGCGCGGTGGCGCTGCCATCCTGGCACTGATCCGGCATGACCTGGCGCCCTGGCTGCTGGGGCGCGACGGCACCGAGGTTGAAGCCTTGCACGATGCCATGCAATGGCATGTGCACTATGTCGGGCGCGGCGGCATCGCCGGCTTCGCCATTTCGGCCATCGACATCGCGCTGTGGGACCTGCGCGGCCAGCGCCTGGGGCAGTCGCTGGCGCTGTTGTCCGGCGGCGCCGGCGACCGTTGCAAGGCCTATTGCGGCGGCATCGACCTGGCGTTCCCGCTGCCCAAGCTGCTGGACAGCGTGCGCGGCTATCTGGCGCGCGGTTTCAACGGCGTGAAGATCAAGGTCGGGCAGCCCGATCTGGCCGACGACGTGGCGCGTGTGCGCGCGGTGCGCGAATTGATCGGCCCGGAGGTGATGCTGATGGTCGACGCCAACTACGCGCTCGATGAGGCACAGGCCATCGCCGCAGCGAAGTCCTTCGCTCCCTTCGATCTGCTGTGGTTCGAGGAGCCGACATTGCCCGACGACTTTGCTGCCTACGGCCGCATCGCCGACGCCACCGGCATGCCGCTGGCGATGGGCGAGAACCTGCACACGCTGCAGGAGTTCGAGCATGCTTTCGAGCGTTCGAAGCTGTCCTGGATCCAGCCCGATGCATCCAACTGCGGTGGCATCACCGGCTGGCTGCGTGTGGCGCGGCGCGCCGCCGAACTGGGCCTGCCGGTGTGCAGCCACGGCATGCAGGAACTGCACGTCAGCCTGATGGCCGCTCAGCCGCACGCCGGCTGGCTGGAGGTACATTCGTTTCCGATCGATGCCTACACGCATCGGCCGCTGGTGGTCGAGCAGCATCTGGCCGTGGCGCCGGATCAGCCGGGCAATGGCGTGAGTTTCGATTGGGAACGACTCGAAGGTCTGGAGGCGAGCCTGATCTGAACCGCCCTGCGGTGAAACCTCGCGCCGGTGCTTACAGGCCGCAGTGCTGCAGCAGCGCGGTATCGCCGAGGACCATGGCCGCCTCACCGTCGGCCGCCACGCGGCCCTGGTGCAGCAGCACCACACGCGGGCAGACTTCGAGCGCCAGATTCAGGTCGTGTGTGGCGATGATCCGGGTGTGCGTGAATCCGCGCAACAAGTCGATCAGTCGGCGCCGCCCGGCGGGATCGAGCGACGACGAAGGTTCGTCCAGCACCAGGATCGGCGGTGCCATGGCGAGCACGCCGGCGATGGCCACCGCGCGCTTCTCGCCGCCCGACAGCCGGTACGGCGTGCGCGCTGCCAACTGCCATGCGCCCACGGCGCGCAGCGCATATTCGACCCGCGCCTGCGCTTCCTGCGCCGACCAGCCCAGGTTCAGCGGGCCGAAGGCCACATCGTCCTGCACCGTGGGCATGAAGAGCTGATCGTCGGCGTCCTGGAACACATAGCCCACCTTGCGCCGCACTTCGGCGAGCGTGGCGCGGCTGAGTTGCAGGCCGTCGATGTGCACGCTGCCGCTGCTGGGCAGCAGCAGGCCGTTCAGGTGCTGCAGCAGCGTCGACTTGCCGGCCCCGTTGGCACCGACGATGGCCACCGCGGCACCCGCAGGGATGCTGAGATCCACGCCGCGCAGCGCGGCGGTGCCATCGTCATAGGCATGGGCCAGCGCGCGTAGCTCGACCGCCGGGGCCTGCATCGTCATGCGCCCGTGATCCACCGGCCCAGGGCCAGCGGCAGGTCGACGACTCGCGCCAGCACGAAGTATCCGCACCACAGGGCGACGAAGGCCGTGTCGGCGCGGGCCCAGTGCCATTGGCGGGCCAGGCGCAGTTCGCCATCGAAGCCGCGAGACAGCATGGCCTGGTGCACGCGCTGCGCACGATCGTGCGCGCGCAGCAGCAGCTGCCCGGCCAGCAAGGCATAGGTCGCCAGCGGCAAACGGCGCCGGTTCACGGCACGCAGCCTGTAGGCCGTGCGCAGCCGTTGCGCCTCCTCGCCCAGCACGAACAGGTAGCGGTGCAGCAGAAGCAGCTGCGTGGTGAAGACCCGCGGTACGCCCAGGCGCGCCATGGCGGCACACAGCGCCGGCATGCCGGTGCCGCCGAGCAGCACCACCGCGGCGCTGATGCACAGGCCCGAGCGCAGCCCGATCGACGCAAAGGAGACCCAACCCGCGCTGATCGGCACGCTGCCCCACCAAAGCATCGGTGCGCGGTCGAACCAGGGGTTGGCCAGGCCGACCATCAGTGCGAAAGGCAAGGCGAAGCACAACGCGCGCCACAGCAGGCGGCCGGGAATCTGGCCCGTCGCTGCCAGTGCGGCCGGAAACAGGGCCAGGGGCAGCAGCGCCCCCACGCGGTAGCGGTCGAAGGACAGCACTGTGAGCACGAAGGCCAGCGTGAGCAGCAGCTTGGCGCGCGGGTCGCGTCGCGCCAGCGGCGTGTCGCGCGTCGCCAGCGTGTCCAGCGCGCGCAGCTCACGCAGCGCTTCGGCGATGCCGGCCACTACAGGCGCATCAGCGCGGTGCGCGCCGGCGCAGGCCCCAGCCGACCAGCAGCACCAGGCTCAGCGTCGCGGCCGCACCCACCAGGCCGGCGACAGCCGAGTTGCCATGCTCCAGCGGCGCAGGCGAGGTGCCTGCAAGCGGCTCGGTGATGAGGGTTCGTGCCATCGACCATTCCAGCCCGTCTGGTTGCGTTGACGAAACCCATGACAGCACAGCGATGCCGAAGATGGCGGCCAAGCCGAGGCCGAGCAACACGGGGCGCAGCGGTCGTGCTGCCGCGGAACCTGCCGGACCCAGCAGATCGGGCCGTGCACGCCGCAGAAACAGCAGCAGTCCCGCAGTGGCCAGGCCTTCGGCCAGGCCGATGGCCAGGTGGATCGGCAGCATCAGGCTGGCAAAGGGCAGCGCCGGCAGGCTGGAGATGCCCGAGACCACGGTTTGCAGGACCAGGGCCAGCGCGCCGAGCTGCAGGCCGACGACCGCGGCCAGCATGCTGGCGACCGCCATGCGTCGAGCACCCGGCGCCTGGCCGGCGAGCGGGCGGTATACCAGGCCATAGGCCACGTAGCAGGGCAGCACGCCCAGATTGAACATGTTGGCGCCGAGTGCGAGCAGGCCACCGTCGGCGAAGAACAGCGCCTGCACCGTCAGCACCGAGGCGATGACGATGAAGGCCGCATGCGGGCCAAGCAGGATCGCCAGCAGCAGCGCGCCGCCCAGGTGCCCGCTCGAGCCGGTGAGCGGGATCGCGAAGTTGAGCATCTGCGCGGCAAAGACAAACGCACCGAACATGCCCATCAGCGGCACCAGGCGGTGGTCCGCCTGCCCGTGCACGCGGCGCGAGGCCAGGGCCAGCGTGGCGCCCGAGGCCAGCCACATCAGCATGCCGGTTGCCGGGGACAGCAGTGCGTCGGCCATGTGCATTTCGAAGATCTCCACCGCCTCGCGCAGCATCGGCCGCGGTGCGTCGAGTATCACAAATGTATGAAGATCTGGAAAGTGTTCATATCCGAACGAAGCCGATGGTCGCAGCGCAATTGACATGGGTCATACATCGGCGGCAGGGCGCCACCTAGAGTGCCGCCGGGAAACCGCAACCATGAGTCCTGTCGCAATCACTCTCTTGATGCTGTTGGCCTTTGCCGGTTTTGCGGTCTTGGCCTGGCGCAAGCTGCGTCTGCTGGCAGCACTGCAGCGGGAGAACCGCTGGGACCGGCCGTGGCAGCGTGCGCGCAGCGTGCTCGTGAATGGCCTGATGCAGCGCCGCATGCTGCAACGCGAGTGGCATTCGGGCCTGATGCACGCGGTGATCTTTCTCGGCTTCATGTCGCTGCTGCTGCGCAAGTTGCAGCTCATCGTCATCGGCTACGACGCGGACTTCGTCTTTCCGGCCGCTTTCGGTGGGCCCTTCGCGGCCTTCAAGGATGCGGTCGAACTGGCCGTCATTGCCGCCGTGCTGTACGCGCTGTGGCGGCGTTTCGTGAAGCCGCCGATGCGTCTCGAGCGCAACCGCGAGGCTTGGCTGGTGCTGGGGCTGATCATGTCCATCATGCTCACCGACCTGGCCTTCGACGGCTTTCGCTTCGCTTTGCTGTCCGCGCAGGCGCCTGGCATCGCGCATGAGCGCGAATTCGCCTTTGCCGGCCGTGCCGTCGCCGGTGCCTTGGCGGGGCTGTCGCCTCAGGCGCTGCAACTCGGCTACCAGCTGTCGTACTGGACGCAGATGGTGGTGGTGTTCAGCTTCCTGGTGCTGCTGCCCACGGGCGAGCATTTCCACATCGTCACGGCGCTGCCGGCCCTGTTCTTCCGTCGCGGCCGGCCGGCGCACCGGGTACCCGGTGTGGACATCGACAAGCTGATGGAGGCCACCGACGAGGCCGATATGCGCGCCGGCGTGCGCACGGTGCGCGAGCTGCACTGGAAGGAGGGCCTGGATCTCTTCACATGCACCGAATGCGGCCGCTGCAAGGATGCCTGCCCGACCTTTCTGACCGACAAGCCGCTGTCGATGAAGGCCGTCAACGACAGCCTGAAACAGCACCTGATGGCCGAGCGCGAAGCCGTGCTGGCCGGCGATGCGCAACAACAGTTGCCGGCGCTGGTGGGCACGGTGGTCTCCGAGGACACGCTGTGGGCCTGCACCAGCTGCGGCTACTGCGAGACGGCATGCCCGATCGAGCTGGAGCACCTGGACCGATTTTTCCGCATGCGCCAGCACCAGGTGATGATCGCCGGAGAATTCCCGCACGAGCTGAAGAAGGTGTTCGAGGCCTACGAGTCGCAGAGCAACCCCTGGGGCCTGCAGGCCGCGCAACGTGCCGACTGGGCCGAAGGCCTGGACGTGCCGGTGGTGGCGACGTCGGCAGAGGTCGCCGGGCTGGACTACTTGTTCTATGTCGGCTCGGCGATGTCCTTCGATCCGCGCGGCCAGAAGATCGCGCGGGCCTTCGTGAAGGTGCTGCAACATGCCGGTGTGCGTGTCGGCATTCTGGGCGCGCGCGAGGGCTCCACCGGCGAATGTGTGCGCCGTGTCGGCAACGAGATGCTGTTTCAGCAATTGGCCACGTCGCTGGTGGGCACCTTGGGCGAATTGGGCGTGACACGCATCGTCACCTGCGACCCGCATGCGCTGAATTCACTGCGCAACGAATACCCAGAGTTCGGTGGGCATTACGAGATGCTGCACCATACGCAGCTCATCGCCAACTTGCTGGCACAGGGTCGCATCCGCGTCGGTGCGGCGCTGCAGCGCGTGGTCTTCCACGACCCTTGTTATCTGGGCCGCCACAACGGCGAATTCGAGGCGCCGCGCGAGGTGCTGCGGCGGCTGAGCAGCGATGCACCGCTGGAAATGGCGTTGTCGCGCGAGAAGGCCATGTGCTGCGGAGCCGGGGGCGGGCGCATGTGGATGGAAGAGACCATCGGCAAGCGCATCAACATCGTTCGCGTCGAGCAGGCGCTGGCGACGCAGCCGACGGTCATCGCCACCGCCTGCCCCTACTGCGCGGTGATGGTTGGTGACGGCCTGGGCGCGGCGCAGCCCGGTGGCACCACCGCCTCGCGCGACATCGCCGAACTGGTGGCCGAGGCCCTGCAGCCGGCCGCAGACTGAGAGCCTGAGAGTCCTTCGTTCATGCCCGCTCATCACGCCATAAAAATTCCCAAGCTCTGATCTCAGCGTGCGGGCATGCTGTCGTCGGACAGGGTGCTGACGAACTGCGCCGGCACGGGCCGAAGCGCCTTTCGCTGGCTGCCTCGCGTGGCCGTACCAATGTTCACGCAGCACACCGGGACCTCGCCGTCGCCCAGCGCGAACAGCGCGTGCAGTCGTGGCGAGCCCATGGCCTGCCCGCTGGTGAGGCCGGCGCCGAAGCCCATGGCATGCGCACCCAGCAGCAGGTTCTGGATGGCCGCACCCATCGACACCAATCGTTCCAGCATCGGCGTGTCGGGCTGGCGCGGGCCCAGGCAGGCCACGGCCAGCATCAACAGCGGCGCGCGGTGCGCCTTCTCGCGCGCCTGGGCCATCTGTACGGTCGTGGCGCCCGGGTCGCGATCGGACAGCGCCATGGCAAACACTTCGGCCAGGCGATGGCGTTGGGCCACCGGCACGACGATGAAGCGCCACGGCGTGAGCAGGCCGTGATCCGGCGCGGCGGCGGCCAATGCGAGCAGCGCCTCGAACTGATCGGGAGTGGGTCCGGGTTCGACCAGGCGCCTGGGCAGCACGGTCTGGCGCGAGCCGATCAGCGTGCTGACCAAGGCAAAGGCGTCACCGGGGTCGCATGCGGCGTCTGGCGGGGCGTTCATCGGCGGATTCCCTGTCGTATCCAGATCGCGTCCTCCTGTTCCAGTTCTTCCAGCCGGCCTTCGATCTCGACGATGTCGCGGTCGAGCTCGGGCAGCATGACGTCCTGCAGCGCTCGCGCGCGGCGCACCGAGCGCCGGTATTCCAGCGACAGGCGTTCGAGGTTACCCGACACTGCGGCCAGCGACGCGGCCACCGCCAGCAGCGCGGCATGGGCCTGGCGGCAGGCCTCGGCTTCAGGCGAAGGCATCAGCGGCGGCGCGTGGGCAGGATCGTTGGCGGTCCACGAGGCCGACTGCATGCGCACGCCCATCAGTGCACGGCTGCTCGCCTCCAGCGGGTCCGCGTCCCACGTCGTCGGCGGGTACAGGCACAGGTCGTGCAGGCCATGGCGCGCCACCGCGGCCTGCAGCGTGGCCGCCGCGGCGTCGTGACACGCGACCAGCTCGTGCTGCAGCTTCTCGTGCTGCTGCAGCTGGCGCAGGATCTCGCCGGCCAGCAGCAGGCACTTCTCGTCGAGGAAGACGTAGCCTTCGTGCATCGCGCGGCGCTCGTCCTTCATCTCGATGACGGCGCTGCGCGTCGGGCTGCTGTCGCTCACGATGTCTTCTCAATGTGAGTGGCGATCTGCGCGTCGGACAGCCGTGTCAGCTCGCTCTTCGGCAGCTCGGCCAGCAGCGTCCAGCCGAGCTCCATGCTCTGTTCCAGCGTGCGCGGCTCGTCCTGGCTGGCGAGCTTGCGTTCGAACTGCGTGCCGAAGTCCAGGTAGCGCCGGTCGGTGTCGGCCAGGCCCTCGAGGCCGACCACGCTGGCCAGCACGCGCGCCTGCGCGGCGCGCGCATAGGCGGCGTACAGCTGGCTGGCCAGCGCGGGGTGGTCGGGGTGGGTGTAGGTGCCGCCGGTGCCGTCCTTCATCAGCCGCGACAGGCTCGGCAGCACGTTCACCGGCGGGTAGATGCCGCGCCGGTCGAGGTCGCGCGACAGCACGATCTGGCCTTCGGTGATGTAGCCAGTCAGGTCGGGGATTGGATGGCCGATGTCGTCGGCCGGCATCGTCAGGATCGACAGCTGCGTCAGCGTGCCATGTTTGCCCGATGCGGCATCGCGCAGGCAACCGGCGCGCTCGAACAGCGTCGCCAGGTCGGAGTACATGTAGCCCGGGAAGCCCTTGCGGCTGGGGATCTCGCCCTTGCTCGACGAGACCTCGCGCAGCGCCTCGCAGTAATTGGTCATGTCGGTCATGATGACCAGCACGTGCTTGCCGCATTCGAAGGCCAGGTACTCGGCGGCGCTCAGTGCATAGCGCGGCGTCAGCAGCCGCTGCGTGCTGGAGTCGCTGGCCAGGTTGAGGAACAGCGCGGTGCGCTCCAGCGCGCCGCCCTGTTCGAGGCTGCGGCGGAAGTATTCGGCGCTGTCGTAGGGCACGCCGATGCCGGCGAAGACGATGACGAAGTCGTCCCCGTGCTCGTCTCCGCGCAGCCGGGCATGGCCGGCGATCTCAACCGCCAGCCGGTCGTGCGGCAGGCCGCCACCGCTGAACAGCGGCAGCTTCTGGCCGCGGACCAGGCTGTTCATCAGGTCGAGCGTGCTGATGCCGGTTTCGATGAAGTCGCGCGGCAGTGCGCGCGCCACAGGGTTGATCGGCGCTCCGTCGATCGGCACCTGGCGGTGCGCGGCCACCGGCGGTCCGCCGTCGATGACCTGGCCGACGCCGTTGAACACCCGACCCAGAATCCCCGGGCCGAGGCCGAAGCTCAGCGCTTCGCCGCGAAAGCGCACTACGCTGCCCTCGAGCGACAGGCCGGCGGTGGTTTCCAGCACCTCGATGGTCATGCATTGGTCGTCGATGGCGGCGATGCGTCCCAGCCGCGAGCGGCCGTCGGCGCCGCGCACCTCGACCGCGTCGTACAGGCCGACGTCGAGCGTGCGGCGCAAGAACAGCAGCGGCCCTTCGAGCCTTGTTGCGGCGCCCTCAACCGTGAGCAGCATCTGTGGCGTCCTGTGGTTTGGCGATGCTCGGCGCCGCGATCTGCGCGAAGTCGCGCTCCAGCCGCGCTTCGAGTTCGGCGAAGCGCGGCAGCGCATCGTCGCCGATGTCCTCGCCCATGCGCTGCAGCGCTCGCAGGCAGGGCAGGGTGGCGATGGCCTCGGGTGCCGCGCCGCCGCCGAGCGCGGCTTCGGCCAGGTCGACGAAGCGGCCGAGCAGCTTCATCATCGTCGCCTGGCGCGCCGGGCTGCAGACGCGGTCGTTTTCGGAGAAGGCCGATTGGCGCAGGAAGGCCTCGTTGACCAAATCGGCGCACAGCAGCGTGAGCTGCTGGCGTGCCGGCAGCGCGTCCTTGCCGATGATGCGCGCCATGCGCTCGAGCTGCGCCTGCTCGTCCAGCAGCGTCAGGAAGCGCCGGCGCAGCGTCATCCAATGGCCGTTGCCCTGCTCGACCCACCATGGCGCGAAGTCGCGCGCGTCTTCGGCGTAGCTCTGCAGCGGATGCACCGCCGGGTAAAAGCGCGCCTGCGCGCGTTTCACGTCCAGCGCCCAGAAGGCCTTGACGTAGCGCTTGGTGTGGCTGGTCACCGGCTCGGAGAAGTCGCCCGACGGCGGGCTGATCGCGCCCATCACCGTCACCGAGCCGGTGCTGCCGGCCAGCGTCTCGACCAGCGCCGCGCGCTCGTAGAAATTGGCCAGACGGCTCGACAGGTAGGCCGGATATCCGCCTTCGCCGGGTAGCTCGCCGAAGCGGCCCGAGACCTCGCGCAGCGCCTCGGCCCAGCGACTGGTCGAATCGGCCATCAGCGCCACGTGCAGCCCCTGGTCGCGAAAGTATTCGGCCACGGTGATCGCGCAGTAGATGCTGGCCTCGCGCGCGGCCACCGGCATGTTGCTGGTGTTGGCGATGATCACCGTGCGCTCCATCAGCGGCCGGCCGCTGCGCGGATCGGTGAGGGTGGGGAACTCGTCGAGCACGCCGGCCATTTCGTTGCCGCGCTCGCCGCAGCCCAGGTAGACGATGACATCGGCATTGCAGCCCTTGGCCAGCGCTTCGAGCAGCACCGTCTTGCCGGTGCCGAAGCCGCCGGGAATCGCCGCCTTGCCGCCCTGCGCCACCGGGAACAGGCTGTCGAGGATGCGCTGGCCGGTGACCAGCGGCGCCAGCGGCGGCAGGCGCCGGCGCACCGGCCTTGGTGAGCGCACCGGCCAGACATGGCTCATCGCCAGCTCGTGTCGCGCGGCGTCGGCGCCTTCGCCGCTGCGCAGCACGCACAGCGTCGCGTCGTCGGCATGTTCGCCCGCCGCAACCACCGATTCGACGATGCCGCCGACCCCGGGCGGCACCAGGCAATGCTGAGTTCGCCCGGTCGCGCCGTCGGCTTCGCCGGCATGGCCGAAGACCACGCCCTGCGCCAGTGCGTCGCCGGGCTTGACCGCAGGCTCGAAGTGGCGTCGTTCGACAGCGGCTGCGTGCATGCCCGACTGCACGAAGTTCGAAGCGCTGCCCGACAGCGGCCGCAGCAGCCCGTCGAAGATGCGGCCCAGCAGGCCCGGGCCGAGGCGGATGGCCAGCGGCTGGCCGTCGCCGCGCACCTCGATGCCCGGACGCAGGCCGGTGGTGTCCTCGTAGACCTGCACGACGATCGTCTGGTCCTGGATGCGCACCACCTCGCCGAGCAGCGCCTGCGGACCGACACGGACCGATTCGCGCAGTGAGAACGGCCCCTGCTTGGTGGCATGCAGCACCGGGCCGGCAATCCACGTGACGGTGGCCCGGGTCATGTCGCGGCCTCCAGGCGGCGCAGCAGCCGCGTTTCGAATTCGGCGCGTTCGGCAAGCAGGCCATCGAGCGTGCCGTCGATGACGTTGCCGCCCGCGGTGATCTTCAGTCCGGCGCGCGATCGGGGGTCGGCCTGGAAGCGGGCCGTGCCGTGCCCCGCCTCGCGCAGCGTGTCCGCCAACGCAGACTGCTCCTCTGGCGGCCAGTCGGCCGGGTGGGTGATGCACCAATCGCCCGGCGCGATGCGCGCGCGCGCAGCTCTGAGTACGTGCTCGATCCAGGCCGCGCGCGTCGCCGGCTCCTGCCAGTGCGCGATCAGCTCATCGGGATACTGCTGCCACGCCAGTTGCAGCAATGCGCTGGTGCGCTGCTGCGCGTTCAAGCGGCGCTGCGTGTCCAGCCGTGCCTTTGCCGCAGCGACGCGCTCGCGGCGCAACGCACGCAGTTCGGCAAAGGCCTGGCGCATGCGCTCACGCGCCTCGACGCCGGCCTGGGCGCGCAACGCGGCGGCATGGTCGCGGGCTTCGCCGAGCAGCGCTTCGATGCGGCTCTTGCGGTCGCCGTCGACCAGCTCGAGCAGTGCGCGCGTCTGCTGCTCGAGGTTCATGCTTCCAGCCCGAGTTGGGCCCGCAAGCGCGCCGCCAGGTCGGGCAGCGGCACCCGGCCGTGCAGGTCGGGCACCACCAGCACCAATGGCGACGGTGCCGCCAGTGCGTCGTGCAGCACGCCTGCATCGATGGCAGGCGTCAGCGCGGCCGACAGCAGCACCAACGGGGCCTGCGCACGAGCCGCTTCGAGCGCGGCGGTGGCTTCATCCGCCGACGGGTCACTCACGGCGGCACCGGCCAGGCGCCAGCCGGCCCCACTGACCTCATCGCCCAGGTAGACCAGGGCAGCCATCAGCCGAGCCGGTTGAGCATCAGGATCGACACGATCAGCCCATAAATCGCGATGCCTTCGGCCAAGCCGATGAAGATCAGCAGCCGGCCGAAGAGCTCGGGCTTCTCGGCCAGCGCGCCGACCGCGGCGGCGCCGACCTTGGCCACCGCGAAGCCCGCGCCCAGTGAGGACAGGCCGGTGGCCAGCGCGGCGCCCACGAAGACCCAGCTGCTGTCGACGCCGCCGCGCGTGGCAGCGGGCACGTCGGCGGCCAGCACCTCGATGGGCCAGAGCAAGAGCGCCGTGCCGGTGGCAGCCATCAACAGGCACGCGGCAAGGCATGCGACAACGACGCCGAGGCGGGTATTCATCTAGTTCTCCTGGTTGCTGAAGGGCGGTGGCCGCAGCGGGCGGAAGGCGCGCCCGCGGCCCTGCATGAAGCGGGTGAAGAATTCGAAGAGCACGAGCCGGGTGGTCTGGATCGACACCACCATGACCTCGAGCACGATGACCACGACATTGCCGATGACCAGCACCATCGCCTTGGCGACATGGCTGTCGGCCGCATCCATCAGCGCGACGATCGCCGACGACAGGCCGGCGTGGGCCAGCGCAAAGGCGCCGACACGTGCGAAGGACAACGTATTGATCATGATCTGCACCGTCTTCTCGACCAACTCGCCGGCGGCGCCGAAGACCGCCGCGGCACGCGTTGCGTGCAGAGCGTGGCCGACGCAGAAGTACAGTGCCGCCGCTGCCGCGGCCCACAGCCCCGCTGGCCACACGAAAGCCGCCAGCAGGCCCAGATAGACGACGATCAGCGCCGCATCGGTCAATGCCCAGCGGCGCATCTCGCCGCGCCACGCCGCGGCCAGCGCATCCAGCAACAGCCCGAGCGTGAGCAGCACCGCGCCGCCGATCAGCGGCGCCAGCAGCACGTCCAGCGGCCGGTCGAGCGGGTGCAGCCACAGCGCGGGCCACAGGTCGTGCAGGCTGAACACGCTGCCGAACAGCAGCCCGAAGAAGGCGGCTGCCACGCCCCCGACCACCAGCATCCGCGCCACCGCGAAGCGCTCGCGATAGAACCAAGCGGCTGCGGCGATGACCAGGCCCTGCCCGACATCGCTGAACATGTAGCCGAACATCAGCGGCACGACCAGCGCCAGCAGCGGCGTCGGGTCGGCCTCGCTGGACGCCGGCATGCCGAGCGCCCGGCTGAAGATCTCGAAGGGACGCGCCCAGGGCGGGTTGTGCAACAGCAATGGCGCCGTGGCTCCCTGCGGCAGCGGTGCATGGCGCAGCAACGCACGCGCCCCGCTGCGCTGCAGCGCGTCGTGCAGCAACTGCCCACCGCTGTCGCTGGACCATCCGGTGATCCAGCAGAACAGCCCGCCCGATTCGAGCTCGTGAACGTTGGCCAGCAGCCATTGCACGCGATAGGCATCGCCCAGCGTGCGTGCGAGCGCGTGGCGTTCGGACAGTTCCTGCAGCGTCTGGGCGGCGACGCCGCTTTCGCGCTGCGCCATGTCCAGGCGGCGCTGCACCTCGGCCAGGTTGGCCTGCGCATCGGCATGCAGCCAGGCCGGGGGCTCATGCAGGCTGCCCTTCGCACTGCCGACGCGTTGCGCCAGCAACTGCAGGGCCGCGTCGCGTCCGGCCACCAGCAGGTGCGCCTGGCCTTCGATCGACAAGGTGCGGCACAGCAGTTCCAGGCCCGGTGCCGCGGCGGGCAGCACGGTGGCGCTGTCGCTGCCCGGGGGCAGCACGCAAAGCCGTACCGGCACCAGCGGGCCGGCTGCGGCCCACGCCGCCGCATCGGCATCGGCGGGCCATGCGGCGAACAGCCGCTGCCAGACGCGCAGGTCGGCGCAGTCGGCTTCGTTGCGTTGCAGGACCTGGATCAGCGCTTCGGCTTCGCGCGCCCAGGCACGCAGCGCATCCAGGCAGCGCCGAAGCGTCGCCTGGGGCGCCTGCGGAAACGGCGAGGGGCGACAGGCCGCCGGCTCCGGCCAATAGGCCCGGTAGCGCGTGGCCAGTTCTTCGAACTGGGCCAGCAGTGGCTGCATCTCGGCCGGATCGGCCGGCAGGGCGGCGCCACCGCGCGCTTCCAGTTCGACGGCGCCGGTGCGCGCCAGCGCCTCGAGCACCAGCGTGGCATCGTCGCGCGCTGACAGGATCTCGAACCACCGCGTGGGCCGCGGGCGCAGCATCAGGCCACCTTCACGCGGGTGAAGAGCATGCGGCGCAGCAGTTCGCCGCGCAGCCGTTCCAGGTCGAGCGCGCACAGCGCCAGGTGGACGAAACCCACGGCCGGCAGCAACGTGGCGCGGCGCAGCAATCGCCGCAGCCGTTGCTGCAGGTCGCGGCGCAACGCTTCGCCCGACCCGGGTGGCGCTGCTGCGAAGGCGGCAAAGTGCCGGCGCAGCGTGTCGAGCAGCTCGCGCAGCGCGGCGTCGGCCTCGGCGCCGGCCGACGGCGCACGGCGCAGCCACTCGGCGACCCAGGCGTGCACCAGGCGATGCGGCTCGGCCCAGGCAGCCGCCAGAGCGGACCACCGGCCATCGGCCAGCAATGCCTGTCGCGCCTGCGGCGCAGCGCCGCCGAGCGCCTGCCAGGCGGCGTCGTCGCGTCTGAACTGCTGCAGGGCACCGCCACGCGCCAGGTGCTGCAGCGCCGGCAGGTCGGGCAGCACCGCCCACCAGGCGACGGCCGCTTGCCATTCGTCCGGCATCCAGCCGGCAAGCTCGTCCACAGCAGCGCGCCAATGCCGTTGCATGGCGGTCTCGACATGCGGCGCATCCGACTGCGCGGTCAAGCCGGCAAGCCATGGCCGCAGGCTGGTTTCGCGTGCCGCGGCGAGCAGTGCGCCGAAGCCGCGTGTGCTCTGCAACTGCTGCCATGCCGCGTCGTCGACGCGCTGGCCGTGACGTGCCTGCACGCGCGCCTGCATCAGCTCGAGACTGCCGCCGCCGATCAAGTGCCGCCCTCGGTGAGCTCGCGCACCAGATCACCCACGGCGCGCCGCAGCGCGGCCAGGTCGGCCGCGCTTGGCGGACGCGATTCGGCCATCGCCGCGGCCATGGCGTCGATCTCGGCGACGCGCGCGGCAATGTCGCGTTCAAACGCCGCAATCACTGCGCGAATGCGCCGCTCGGTGCGTGCGCTCAGCGCGCGAACGTCGGCGCGCGCGCTTTCGGCGATGTGTCCGGCCTGCTGCCGCGCTTGCTCGATGGCCTGGCGCGCGGCGGCTTCCGCGTGCAACACATCGGCGATGGCTGCGGCGGCCTGGTCATCGGCCGCCGCTGTCGGGGCAAGTTCGTCCATGCGTAGTGGGCTTGCGCAACAGGTTACCGCGACCACCCTACCGGGCTGTCGCCTGGCCCCAGTATGTCGATGGCAAGGCGGCCTCGGCCTTGATCCGTCTCAATGTCGCTGGAGGCGCGCGGGCGAACGCCCCATGCAGGGCGTGGCGGTTGCCGCACCCTGCCTGCCCCTGAGGCAGAACTCCAGCCGCAGCGTCAGAACTGCACGCTAACGCCGACCGACCACAATTGCACGGTGGCGGTGTCGTACTCGCCGTCGACACCGTACTTGACGCGCGAAAAGTTGCCCTTGGCGGTGATGGAGAGCATCGGCGTCACGTGATAGGCCACACTGATGCCGCCATAGGGCTGGATCGAGTTCTTGGCGCTGTAGGTGCTGCTCACGCCGTCGCTGGTTGAAAGTTTGCCGCGGCTTTGCACGGCAACCCACCCGCACCACGTCGCTCAACTTGTCCGCGAACGGCACGAAGTAGGGCGCTGCCAGCCCCCCCCAACTGGTGGCGCGCAACTGGTAATCGATGGTGTCGTAGATGGGCACGGTGTCCAAGGCGCTTGGACGCAGTGCGGTCGGCTGCTCGATGTCGGGCGGCACGTACTCGTCGGTGGCTTGCGCCGTGGCCTTGCCCCAATCGACATACAGCGCTTCGACGGCAAAGTGGTTGGGCCAGCGGTAGCCGAGGTAGCCCTTGTAGCCGGTGCTGGTCTTGTCGCATGAACTCGCACCGTCGCAGTCCGTGCCGATGCGTGCCCAACCGACATTGCCGCCCACAACGCGGCACGGGCTTGCCATTGCGTCAACTCAATCCATCGGGGAGCTCCGCACCCGACCGACGCGTTCGCGCAACGGCCGGCGCCGGCGCGCTCAGCGAGTCTGCTGGCGGCTGGCCGGATAGACGATGTCCTCCTCGAGCGCGATGTGCTCGCGGTACAGCTCGGTGAAGACCGGGATCGCGGCGCGCAGGTACGCGAGATCGAAGCCGCTGTAGCCCTCGACCACGGCGCGCAACTGCGGCCGCAACTCCAGCCAGTCCTCCTCCAGCCAGCCGTGATCCTGCTGCAGGCGCCGCACGTGGTGCGCGAGTGCAGCATCGCCGCTCGCCAGCAGCGGCGGAAATACGACCTGCTCTTCGGCCGCATGGTGCGAGCGCGCGCTGTCATCGAAGAACTCGCAGATCTCGGTGGCGAGGCTGCGGGTCTGTTCGTTCAGGCCCTGATCCTCGAGTTGGTCGATCAGCAGCCGCAATTGCTCCAGCGTGAGCATCATCTGCCGGTGTGTGGCATCGAGCCGGTCGAAGTCGGGCAGCGACGGCGCCGGCGCGCGCACCGGGCGCTTGGCAGAGGAAGGGCGGGGTTTGGCAGCGTTCATGGCGACTCCTTTGTGCAATTCATTCTTCGGCCCAGGGGCGGGTGCGGTTTGTCCTTGATCAATGTGACGGCAGAATCCGCGGCCGATGCGTGCCCGAGGCGCGGCTGGCCTCCGCACGGCTCGCCCCGATGGTGGCCCGGGCTCGGGAAATGCCAATATACGATGCCGCTGGGCCGGCGCACCCCCCGGCCTTGGCGATCCCGCTTTCGCGCTGACGCCGTGGCGAGCCGCGAATTCAACGGCTGCGCTGCTCCACCAGGTACAGGATCGACTGGTAGGGTATCTCGGCCATTTCCGACAGGCCGATCTCGCAGGTGCGGCTGCTTGAATAGCCGCTGCGGCAGCCGTCCGGCAGGGCCTCCTTCAGGTGGCGCAGCGCGTACTCGTTCAACTCCGGGCGCATGAAGCCGCGTTCGCCGGCGAAGCCGCAGCATTGCACCTCGTCCACGCACACGACCTCGGCGCTGCAGCGTGCGGCAATCGCCGTCAGCTTGTCCACGCTGCCCATCTTGCGCACGCTGCACACCGGGTGCACGGCCACCGGCTCGCGCTGCGGCTGCAGTTTCAGCCGCGGCAGCAGCTGGTCGTGCACGAAGTCGATGCTGTCGTGCAGCGGCAGCCTGCCGACGAGAAACTTCTTCATGCGGTAGGCACAGGGGCTGGTGTCGAAGACGATCGGCCAGCGCCCGCCTTCGCTGGCCTCGGTAAGCACGCTTTCCAACTCGGCCGACTTGAGATCGGCCGCTTCCATTAGCCCCTTGCTTTCGAAGGGCTGGCCACAGCACAGGCTGGCCAGCTTGTCTGGATAGAGCACGTCGAAGCCGGCACGCTGGAACAACCGTTCGGCCACCGCGGGCAGCATCTCCACGCCGTCGTGGCCGCGTTGCGAGCCCATGTTCCGCGCCGCGCAGCTGGGGAAGTAGACCAGCCGTTCGGCCTTCGTCGGCATTGCCGGCTTTGGCAGAAAGTGCACCGGCCGGGCCAGGGCTGGCGACCATTTGGGCAGGCGACCGCCCGAGGCCTTGCGAAGGCTGTCCAGCGAAGCCTTCATCAGCTTCGTGCCGACCACGCCGTGCACCAGATCGGCCGCACCCAGGCCGAGCCGCACGCCGGCGGTCAAGGCGCCATAGTTCTTCGCCGCCACATCGGCCATCTTCTTCGCCACCGGTCCGGCGCGACGCCCGCGCAGCGCCTTGATCAACAACCCGGTCTCGATGTGCACCGGGCAGGCGGTGGCGCACAGGCCACAGGCAGCGCAGGTGTCGATGCCGTGGAAGTCGTAGAGCGTCTTCATCTCGGCCGACACCACCGGCGCTTCACCGGTGCCGTCCAGCCGCGCGATCTCGCGCCAGCCGACGATGCGCTGGCGCGGCGATAGCGTGAAGCCGCGCGACGGACATTTCGGTTCGCAGAAACCGCACTCCATGCATTTGTCCACCAGCGCATCGACGGCGGGCAGTGGTTTCAGGTCCTTCAGGTGCGATTGCGGGTCGTCGTTCAGGATCACGCCCGGGTTGAGCAGCCCGTGGGGGTCGAGCAGCGCCTTGATGCGGCGCATCGCCGCCATCGCCTGGGTGCCCCATTCCAGCTCGACGAAGGGCGCCATGTTGCGGCCGGTGCCATGTTCGGCCTTGAGCGAGCCGTCGTAGGTCTTGACCACCATGTCGCACAGCGCAATCATGAACCGTCCGTAGCGCTGCACCTCGGCGTGATCGCCGAAATCCTGCGTGAAGACGAAATGCAGGTTGCCCTCGAGCGCATGGCCGAAGATGATCGCGTCGCTGTAGCCATGCGATTTCAGAAGCTGCTGCAACTCCAGCGTGGCCTCCGCCAGCCGTTCGATCGGAAAGGCCACGTCCTCGATGAGCACGGTGGTGCCGGTCTTGCGCATCGCGGCGACCTCGGGCAGCATGCCCTTGCGCACCTTCCACAGCGCCGCCGACTCATCCGCATCAGTGGTGAAACGAAGCGGCGTGATCAACTCGAAGCCGGCCAGCACCGCAGCCACGGCCTCGACCTTGATGCCCAGCGCGGCGCTGGTTTCGGCACGCACCTCGACCAGCAGCGCGGCCGCGTCGTCGCCCAGCGCGCTCAAGCTCGGCGGCATGCCCGGCTGGTGCTGCACCGAACGCAGCGAGGCGCGGTCGAGCAGTTCCACGGCCGACACCGGGTTGTGCTTCAACTCGGTCACGGCGGCGCAAGCCTGTTCCAGCCGGTCGAACAGGATCAGCGCGCTCGCCTTGTGCGCATGCTCCTCCACCGTGTGGAAGGTGATCTCGCTGATGAAGCCCAGCGTACCTTCCGA
>JAHECC010000040.1 GCA_024641965.1 Rubrivivax sp. | reverse complement strand
CCGCGGCGCTGGGCGAGCTGGGCGCCAACATCGACGAGGTGCAGCACCAGCGCGCGTTCACCACGCTGTCGGTCGAGCGGGCGCAGATCGAGGTGGTGGTGCAGACGCGCGGCGCGGCGCACGTCGAACAGATGCTGGCCGCGCTGCACCAGCAGGGCTACCGCGTGGAACGCATCGGCTGAACACGCCCGCGACGCAGGCGAGAACTGGCTTGACGACCATGGACAAAGCGACGCAGCGCGACATCCAGGCCAACGGCATCACGCTGCACCTCACCGAGATGGGCCGCGGGCCGCTGGTGCTGCTGTGCCACGGCTGGCCCGAGCTGGCCTATTCATGGCGGCACCAGTTGCCCGCGCTGGCGCGCGCTGGCTACCACGTGGTGGCGCCCGACATGCGCGGCTACGGCGGCAGCTCTGCACCGCAATCCGTCGAGGCCTATGCCATCACCGACCTGGTGGGCGACATGGTGGCGCTGGTGGCGGCGCTGGGCGAAAGCCGCGCGGCCATCGTCGGCCACGACTGGGGCGCGAACGTGGCCTGGCACGCCGCGCTGATGCGGCCCGATCTGTTCCAGGCCGTGGTGGGCTTGAGTGTGCCGCACCGGCCGCGTCACCCCGGTGCAGCGCCGATGGCGCTGCTGCGCGCCGCAGGCACGGACGACTTCTACTGGTTCCACTTCAATCGCGAGGGCGTGCCCGAGGCCGAGTTCGAGCGTGACATCGCATCGGCCATGCGTCGCGTGCTGGTCTACGGCTCCGGCGACGCGCCGCGCGGTGCTGCCCTGTCGCTGCGGGTGCCGCCGGGCCAGGGTTTCCTGGACGGATGCAGCGACCCGGCCGAGTTGCCCCCCTGGCTGAGCGAGGCTGACATCGAGGTGTTCGCGGCGGCCTTCCGCAAGAGCGGCTTTCGCGGTGCCTTCAACTGGTATCGCAACATCGACCGCAACTGGGTGCTGACCGCGCCTTTCCAGGGTGCGACGGTCCGGCCGCCGGCGTTGTTCATCGCCGGCACGCGCGACGGTGTCATCGCCTCGGCCGTGGGTCGCAAGCACCTGGAGCAACTGGGGGAGAGCGTGCCGAATCTGCGCGACAAGGTACTGATCGGAGGCGGCGGCCATTGGATCCAGCAGGAGCGGCCGGCCGAGGTCAGCGCGGCGTTGTTGCGCTTTCTGGCGGCGGACTATCCCGCTTGACGCGGGGCTGGCTTCGAAGCTGACCGCGACCCTCAGCCCGCCGCTTCCGCCGTATCCAGTACCACGCGCCCGATGATCCTGCCGGCTTCCAGGTCGCGCAGCGCCTCTTCGGCCTGCGCCAGCGGCCGCACCTGTACAGCGGGCAGTTTGAGTTTGCCGTCGCGCACCAGTTGCACCAGCTCGCGGATCTGCGCGGTGTTGCCCACGGCCGAGCCGCGCAGCGAGACCTCGCGCATCGCCAGCGCCGGCAGCGGTACCGGCAGGGCACCACCGAACAGGCCGACGACGACCAGCTGCCCACCCTTCAACAGCGCCGGGATGGCGAGTTGCGAGGTGGCCGGTGCACCGACGAAATCGACCATGTGGGCCAGGCCGCCGCCGGAGATCTTCAGCAGTTCCGCGGGGCCGGGTGTGGTCTTCAGGTTGACGACCGCCGCCGCGCCGACCTGCTGCGCGGCCTGCAGCTTGGTGTCGTCGATGTCGCAGGCGATGACACGCTTGTGGCCCATCGCCGCCAGCACCGACAGGCCCATCAGTCCGACGCCGCCGCAGCCGAGCACGGCAACCCAGTCGTCCGCGTCGAGCCTGCCGAACTTCTGCACCGCCGAATAGGCGGTGACGCCCGAACAGGCCAGCACCGCGGAGCTTGCGGCGTCCAATCCGTCGGCGTCGACCAGGTAGCGTGCGTGCGGCACCAGCAGGTGCGTGGCGAAACCGCCGGCGCTCGCCAGGCCGAGCGCGCGCATGTTGTTGCACAGGTTGTCGCGCTCCGCCTTGCAGAAGCGGCACTGGCCGCAGCCGATCCAGGGGTTGACGAGGTAGGTCCTGCCGATCTCGACGCCGCTGACGGCGCTGCCCACGGCCTGCGCCACGCCGATCGGCTCGTGGCCCAGCGTCAGCGGCAATTTCGTGCCGCGGTCGGACAGCCTGAGCTGGTTGCCGCCACCCAAATCGAAGAAGCCCTCGCGGATGTGCACGTCGCTGTGGCACACGCCGCAGTAGCTGAGCTTGACCAGCACTTCGTCGGGCCCGGGCTCCGGCGTATGGCGCAGGCGATGTTGCAGTGGCTGACCCCATTCGGCGATGTCGTAGCTGTTCATCGGTCAGGCTTTCCGGCAAGGGTGGAATCGTTGCGCGGGCGCCGCGATTTGACGGCACCCTGCGGGCTGCATAGCATCCTAGTCAAATCCGAATCGATGTTCAAGTTTGCTGCAATGCGTCAACCCACCGAAGAACCGAGCGAGGTCGCCGCGGTGATGCCGAGCGAAGCGGCACCAGCGGGTGTGCACGCCGCCAAGCAGGCGCGCAGCCAGCGCAAACATGACGCGCTGCTGCAGGCCGGGCGGCGGTTGCTCGACACGCAGGACCTGGGCTCGCTGTCGGTGGCGCAGTTGACGCGCGACGCCGGCATGGCGGTGGGCTCGTTCTACTCACGCTTCGAAGACAAGGACGCGTGGTTTGCAGCGTTGCTGCGCTGCACGGGTGATGCGGTCATGCTCGAAAGCCAGGCCCTGCTGCAGTCGGCGCGCTGGAAACGCGCCAGCGATGCACGCAAGGTGGCACTGATCGTGCAGCACATCGTCGGCATCCACCGCCAGCACCGCGGCATCTTCCGCGCCGCGCTGAGCGACGCCACGCTGGCGGCGCGCCACGCGGCGCCGATGCATGCCTATGGCCGGCAGCTGGCCGAAGCAGTGCACCAGGCGCTGGCCGCGCGGTTGCGGCGGGTGCCCGTGGCGCAGCGCCGCCTGCGCGTGGGCATCGCGCTGCAGATCGTCTACGGCATGCTGGTGAATGCGGTGCTGCGCGATCCGGGGCCGATCGCGCTGGACGACCCGCACATGGAGCGCGAACTGACGCGGGTGTTCCTGGACACCGTGCGTCTGGCTTGAGCGACGGTGTGGCCGCTACGCCGCGGCGCGCCCCCGGCTTCTTCAGCCCGGGATGCGAACCTGCATGTCGGTGATGCCGCGCACGAAGTTCGACAACAGCCGCTTCGGCTCGCTGGTGACCTCGATCACCGGGAAACGCTTGAGGATTTCCTCCCACAGGATCTTCAACTGCAGTTCGGCCAGCCGGTTGCCGACGCAACGGTGGATGCCGAAGCCGAAGCTCAGATGCTGGCGTGGCCGTGCACGGTCGATGACAAAAGCTTCGGGGTTGTCGATCGCCTCCTCGTCGCGGTTGCCCGACAGGTACCACATCACCACCTTGTCGCCCTTGGCGATCTGCTTGCCGCCGAGTTCGGCGTCCTGCAGCGCGGTACGCCGCATCATCGGCAACGGCGTCTGCCAGCGGATGATTTCAGGCACCAGGCTGTCCACCAGCGTCGGGTTGGCGCGCAGCTTGGCCCACTCGTCGGGGTAGCGGCTCATCGCCAGCAAGCCGCCGGTCATCGAGTTGCGCGTGGTGTCGTTGCCGCCGACGATGAGCAGCGCCAGGTTGCCCATGTACTCCAAGGGCGACATGTTGCGCGTGGCCGGGTTGTGCGCCAGCATCGAGATCAGGTCGTTGCCCGGCTCGGCGTTGACGCGCTGGTTCCACAGCTTGGTGAAGTAGGCCAGCATCTTGCCCAGCTCGGCCAGCCGCGCCTCCTGCGATTCGACCAGGTGGTCGACCTCGGGCACCGAGGTGGCGACGTCGGACCACCAGGTGAGCAGCTTGCGGTCCTCGAAGGGGAAGTCGAAGAGCGTGGCCAGCATCTGCGTGGTCAGCTCGATCGACACACGCTGTACCCAGTTGAACTCCTCGTTGCGCGGCAGCCCGTCCAGCACCTTGGCGGTGCGCGCGCGGATGGTGGCTTCCATCGACGCCAGGTTGTGGGGCGCGACGATCGGGCTCACCGCCTTGCGCTGTTCGTCGTGCTTGGGTGGATCCATCGCGATGAACATCTGCAGCCGCTGCTCGCTCGGCGCGTTCCACAGCGCGATGCCGCCCTGTGTCCAGTCGGACGAATAGACGCCGTGGTTGGTGTCCACGGCCATGATGTCCTTGTACTTCGTCACCGACCAGAAGCGGCCGTAGAAGTCGTTCTCGAAGAGGTGCACCGGGTCGTCGCGGCGCAAGCGCGCGAAGTAGTGGCCGATGGTGTCTTCCTGGAACAGGCGCGGCTTGCTCACGTCGATGCGCTCGATCGGCATCGAGAAGGCCTCGTCGCGGGCCAGTTGCTGCAGTTCGGTGTCGCGCGAGGCAGGGGCGGTGGTGGTGTTCATTTCGATTGCTCCGATGTGTTTGTCGCAAACGTCTTGGCTATGCAGCGACTGCCGCAGACCCGGCTCCGCCGGTCCGCTGGCAGTGCCTTGCGACCTGCATGTCGCATGGCGTTCGCCAGTCCCTCGCGAGCGCGCAGGCGCTCGTTCGGCGCGGGCTCACCCCCTTGCTGGGGGCGGCCGAAGGCTGCAGGGGGTGGTTCAATGCTGGCCTTCGGGCAGATGGAGGACGATGCCGTCGAGTGCATCGTTCATGTCGATCTGGCAGGCCAGGCGCGAGTTCTCCTGCGTGCCGGCGGCGAAGCTGAGCATGCTCTCTTCCATCTCGGTGCGCGCGCCGGTATGTACCAGCCAGTCGGGATCGACATAGACGTGGCAGGTGGCGCAGGCGCAGGCACCGCCGCAGTCGGCGTCGATGCCGGGCACGTTGTTGTCGACGGCGGCGCGCATCAGCGACACGCCGTTGGTGGCATCGACATCGTGGCGCGCGCCGTTGAACTCGAAGAAGGTGACTCGTGGCATGGTGCTTCCTGGGTGGCGGGTAGGGCAGCCTTGGGGGCGCCGCGCGCATCATAGAAAAATTCGAATCAATATTCAAGTTTTGTGCGTTGCGGGATGGCGGACAGCGGCGACACAGGCCGTGGTCCTACACTGCCCCGGTCGTAGAACGCAAAGCCTCCATGCACCCATCGATCCATGCCCGGCAGGCGCCCGACAAGGCAGCCGTCATCATGGCCGGCAGCGGCCAGCGGATCAGCTATGGCCAGCTCAACGCGGCGTCGAACCGTCTGGCGCAGTTCTTTCGTCGTGCCGGGCTGGGCATCGGCGACCACATCGCCTTGCTGCTGGAAAACCACCCGCGCTACTTCGAGATCTGCTGGGCCGCGCAGCGCGCCGGCATCATCTACACGGCGATCAGCAGCCGGCTCACCGCGGGCGAGGCGGCCTACATCGTCGATGATTGCGGCGCACGGCTGATGATCACATCGATGGCCATGGCGCCGTTGGCCGAGGAACTGCGCGATCGTCTGCCCAAGGTGCAGACGTGGCTGATGCTCGACGGTGTGGTCGACGGCTGGCTTGCCTACGAGGACGCCGTAGCCGAATGCCCGGCCACGGCCATCGGCGACGAGTCGGCCGGCGGCGACATGCTCTATTCGTCGGGCACCACCGGACGGCCGAAGGGCGTGTTCGTGCCGCCGGAATCGACAGACATATGCTTCGTCGGCACGCGCATGGATGTCTTCGTGGGGCCCTTTGGCATGGCCGCCGACACGGTCTACCTGTCGCCGGGGCCGCTGTACCACGCGGCGCCGCTGCGCTTCGCCATGGCGGTGATGCGCCTGGGCGGCACGGTGTTGGTGATGGAGCACTTCGACGCGGCCGAGTTCCTCCGCCTGATCGACGCGCATCGCATCACGCACACGCAACTGGTGCCGACGATGTTCGTGCGTCTGCTCAAGCTGCCGGCCGAACAGCGGCTGGCGCACGACCTGTCGTCGCTGCGCTGCGCGATCCACGCCGCCGCGCCCTGCCCGGTGCCGGTGAAGCAGCAGATGATCGACTGGTGGGGCCCGATCATCTGGGAGTACTACGCCGGCACCGAAGGCATGGGCATGACGCTGGTGAACTCTCCGGATTGGCTGGCGCACAAGGGCACGGTGGGACGTGCGGTGGTCGGCGTGCTGCGCATCTGCGGCGACGACGGCGAGGAGCTTCCGGCCGGCGAGAACGGTGGCGTGTACTTTTCCGACGGCCGGGCCTTCGAATACCACAACGACCCCGAGAAGACGGCTGCCGGCCGCAACGCCAAGGGCTGGACCACGCTCGGCGACATAGGCTATGTCGATGCCGAGGGCTACCTGTACCTGACCGACCGCAAGGCGCACATGATCATCAGCGGCGGCGTGAACATCTATCCGCAGGAAGCCGAGAACCTGCTCGTCACGCACCCCAAGGTGATGGATGTGGCGGTGTTCGGCGTGCCCAACGAGGAATTTGGCGAGGAGGTCAAGGCGGTGGTGCAGCCGCGCTCGATGGCCGATGCCGGCAAGGCGCTGGAACACGAGCTGATCGACTATTGCCGCGAGCAGCTGTCGGCGATCAAGTGCCCGCGCAGCATCGACTTCATGGAGGAGCTGCCCCGCCACGCCACCGGCAAGCTCTACAAGCGCCTGCTGCGCGAGCGCTACTGGGCCGGCCATGCCAGCAAACTCATCTGAGCGCGAGCTCATGAACGCACCCGCCATCGGAAGAATCGGCGTGATGGGCGCCGGCGCGGTCGGCAGTTTCTACGGCGCGATGCTGGCGCGTGCCGGCCATGCGGTCACGCTGATCGGCCGGCCGGCGCATGTTCAGGCCATCCAGCGCGACGGGCTGCTGCTCGACATGGGCGGGCAGGTCGAGGCCGTGCGGCTGGAGGCCAGCAGCGACGCGGCCGCGCTGCAAGGTGCAGATCTGGTGCTGTGCTGTGTCAAGTCCAGCGACACCGAAGCCGCCGCGCTGGCGATGCTGCCGCAACTGGATGAGCACACCTTGGTCATGAGCCTGCAGAACGGCGTCGACAACGCTGCAACATTGGCGCGACATGTGCCGGGCCGCGTCGTGCCCACGGTGGTTTACGTGGCCGTGGCGCTGGCCGGCCCGGGACGCGTCACGCACTTCGGTCGCGGCGACCTGGCGATCGGTGCGATGCCCGGCGGCACGCAGTCGTCGGTGCCGCAATGGCCGACGCTGCAAACCCTGGTGGAGCTGTTTGCCAGCGCCGAGGTGCCGGTGCGCATCGTGCCCGACGTGGAGGTGGAGCTGTGGGCCAAGCTGCTCGTCAACTGCGCCTATAACGCCATCTCGGGCCTGGCGCAGCTGCCCTACGGGAAACTGGTGGCGTTGAGCGGCATTCGCGACCTGCAGCACGATGTGGTGCAGGAGGTGATCGCCGTGGCCGCGGCGTCGGGCGTGACGCTGTCGCTTTCGGCTTCGCTGGAGGCGGTGGCGAAGATCGCCGCCGGCATGCCGGGCCAGCTGTCGTCCACGGCCCAGGACATGGCGCGACGCAAGCCCAGCGAGATCGACCACCTCAACGGCTACATCGCGGCACGTGGCGCCGAACTGGGCGTGCCCACGCCGGTGAACCGGGCGCTGCATGCGCTGGTTAAGCTGGTCGAGTCCGGCTACGCGGCGCCATGAGCGAGACCCGGCCCGTGCCCGAGGCCTTCGCGCGAGCCCTGCGCGAACTCGGCCTGGCCGGCGACGGCGCGTTGGTCGGTGCGCCATTGACCGGCGGCGTGTCATCGGACATCTGGCGCATCGACCTGCCCGGCGGACCGGTATGCGCCAAGCGCGCGCTGGCCAAGCTGCGTGTCGCCGCCGACTGGCACGCGCCGATCGAGCGCAACCTGTACGAAGCGCAATGGATGCAGATGGCCAACGAGGCGCTGCCTGGCAGCGCGCCCGAGGTGCTCGGCCAGCACGCAGAACTGGGCGTGCTGGTGATGGCCTACCTGCCGCAACTGGCGTTGTGGAAGCACCAGTTGCGCGACGGCCAGGCGGAGCTGGCGACGGCACGGGCCGTGGGCCACGCGCTGGCGCGCATCCATGCCTACAGTGCGGCGCGGCCCGAAGGCGCAGCCATGTTCCCGACCGATGCGATCTTCTTCGACATCCGGCTCGAGCCCTACCTGCTCGCCACCGGCCGCCGGCACCCCGAGCTGGCCGCCCGGTTGCAGACGCTGGTGGAACAGACGCAATCGAACAAGCGCACGCTGGTGCATGGCGACGTCAGCCCGAAGAACATCCTGGTCGATGGCCACCGGCCGGTGTTCCTGGATGCCGAATGCGCGGTCTGGAGCGACCCTGCCTTCGATCTGGCCTTCTGCCTGAACCACCTGCTGCTGAAATGCCTGTGGAACCCGCCGGCCGCCGCTCGTCTGTTGGCATGTTTCGACGCGCTCGCCACAGCCTATCTGGCCGATGTCGACTGGGAAGGCGCCGAGGCATTGCAGGAGCGCACCGCACACCTGCTGCCGGGCTTGCTGCTGGCGCGTGTCGACGGCAAGTCGCCGGTGGAATACCTCAACAGCGACACCCAACGCGACACGGTGCGCCGCGTCGCGCGTCGCCTGTTGCAGCAGCCGGTGCCACAACTGCAGGCCGTGGCTTCGGCCTGGTTCAAGGAACTGAAAGCATGAAGCCTGAAACGATCCAGAGCATCCACGCAAGACGGGTCTGGGACAGCCGCGGCCGGCCCACGGTGGAGGCCGAGGTCACGCTGCACGGCGGCGCCCTGGGCCGCGCCATCGTGCCGGCGGGCGCATCCACCGGCTCGCGCGAGGCGCTCGAATTGCGCGACGGCGGCACGGCCTTCGGCGGCCTCGACGTGAAACGCGCGGTCGGGCACGTCAACGGCGAAATCGCCGCCGCGCTGAGCGGTGCCGACGTGAACGACCAGGCGGCGCTCGACCGGGTTCTGATCGAGCTCGACGGCACGCCAGGCAAGACGCGGCTCGGCGCCAATGCCACGCTGGCCGTGTCGATGGCCGCTGCGCATGCCGCTGCCGGGATGGCCGGCGTGCCGCTGTACCGCCATCTCGGCGGCGACGCGGCCACGCTGCTGCCGATGCCGCAGATCCAGATCTTCGGCGGTGGTGCGCATGCCGGGCGGCGCGTGGACATCCAGGACTTCATGGTCGTGTGCCCGGCGGCGACCAGCTTCGAGCAGGCGCTGGAATGGACGGCCGAGGTCTATCGCGCCGCGGGCAAACTGATGCAGCAGCGTGGCCGGCTCGCCGGCGTGGCCGACGAAGGCGGATGGTGGCCCGACTTCGACACCAACGAACAGGCGCTGGACGCGTTGTTGCAGGCCATCGAGGCCGCCGGCTTCGTGCCCGGCGAGCAGGTGGCCATCGCACTCGACGTCGCTGCCTCGGAGTTCGGCCGCGGCGGGCGCTACCGCCTGGGGCTGGAATCGCGCCAGCTGGACACCGATGGCCTGATCGAGCTGCTGCTGCGCTGGGCCGGGCGCTACCCGATCGCCTCGATCGAGGACCCGGTCTCAGAAGACGACATGGACGGCTTCGTGCGCTTCACGCGTGCGGTAGGCACTCGCATGCAGGTGGTCGGCGACGACTTGCTGGTGTCGCATGCCGATCTGGTGCGTGACGCGGCAACGCGTGGCGCCGCCAATTGCGTGCTGCTCAAGCCCAACCAGCGCGGCACATTGAGCGAGACGCTGGCCGCCTGGCAGGCTGCGAAGGCTGCGGGCTTTGCCGGCATCGTCTCGGCGCGTTCGGGCGAGACCGAGGACACCACCATCGTGCACCTGGCCATCGGCTGGGGTGTTGGCCAATTGAAGGTGGGTTCCTTCGCACGCAGCGAGCGTCTGGCGAAGTGGAACGAAGCGCTGCGCATCGAGCAGCGCCTCGGCGCGCAGGCGCGCTTTGCCGGCGCGACCGTATTCGGCCGCAGTCGCGCCTAACGCCGCGGCTTGCCCAGGCCGCGCAGGCGGCTCATCAAGCCCTCGGGCTCGCGTGCCACGGGGTGGGAGCGCAGGACCATCAGCCCCGAGGTGAGATACAGCGCGTTCACCAGCCGGCTGGCCCGCTCCAGGCTGAGACCGGGCCACTTGGCCATGTCGCGCAGCGACGCCGATTCGCGGCGCAGCCGCTCGGCCGCCGCGCCCATGGCGCCGGGCGCCAGCAGTCGGTCCTCGCGCGATGCCGTGGTGCGGTAGGCGACCGGGCCGTCGATTTCCGCCAGCGGCGTGTTGCGCGGCCCGTTCAGCGCGATGTTCCACAGCAGCGGCTTCAGCGTGCGGTAGTGCTCCATGCGCCCGATACGTTCGTGCATCCAGTGTCCCGGAGGCCGCACGCCCGGTGCGTCGCAGGAAAGCACCTTCATCGTGCCCAGCGACTCTGCCCTGGCCAGCGCCATGTCGCGTGGCGAGTGATAGACCAGTTCGCCCGGGAAGACGGTAATCGGCCAGACGAGGTCCTCGTATTGCAGGCACAGCAGCGCGCTCTGCCGGTGGCGCATGCATGCGGCCAATACTTCCAGCAAGTCGGAGTGTTCGCGTCGCTGTTCCAGATGACGCAGGTCGGCCAGCAGCGTCGTCGGCAGCACGGTGTTCTCGCCCAGTTGCGCGAAGACGCTCGAGCCGCGTTCCAGCCGCATGCGCTCGTAGGAGCTGATGCGCCACAGCGTTGAGTCCTGAAATTCATGCATGCTCGCTCCCTGGTCCCGTGGCATCTGCTGTTTTCATTCTGCCCGATGCACGGGCTTTGGATGTAACGGTTGCATCGCGCCGCCACTCGATGGGCGAGGCACCGGTCCATTGACGAAACGCGCGCGAAAAGCTCTTCTCGTTGCGGAAGCCCAATTCCAGAGCGATCTGCTTGACCGGCGCTCGGGTGCGTCGCAGCAGCTCGATGGCGCGTGACTGCCTGACTTCGTCCTTCAGCGACTGCACCGAGGCGCCTTCGCGCTTCAGGTGGCGGTGCAGCGTGCGCAACGACACATGCAGTGCATGGGCCAGCGATTCGGCGTTGACCAGTTCGGCGCCGCGCTGTCGCAACAACTCGCGCACGCTCTGCACCAGCAGCCGATCGCGCTGGTCGCGTCGGTAGGGCAGCACCGTCAGCGGCAAAGCGTGCTGCAGCATGCCGCGCAGCGCGCGCTCGTCGCGGCCCATCGGCAGGTCCAGATACTTGGCATCGAAAGCGAAGCCGGCATGCGATCTGTCGAAGCGCACTGGCCCGGGAAACAGCAACGGGTAAACAGCCGCATGCGTCGGTGTGGCGAAGGGGAAGTCCACCGCGCGCAGCGCGATGCGCGAATCCACCGCCCAGCAGGCGTAGCCGTGCAGATAGCGCAGGCTGGTGAGCAGGCAGAACTCGCGCAGCTCGCCCAGCGCCGTCCGCTCGTCGATGTGCAGCGTGGCGACGTCGGCTGCGACCTCGAGCGACAGCACGATGTCGTCGGTCAGCAGGAGGTGGTGGCGACACCAGCGCTTGAGCGCCACGCCCAGTGTCGGCGCGCCGAGCGAGGCACGGCACAGCAGCCCGTAGCTGCCCCAGGGCAGGCGGCGCGAGAACCAGCCGAGGGCCTCGTCGTCGAGCTGCTGCATGGCCGCACTGCACAGCGTCTCGAACTGCCGCGCTGTCACCTTGGACTGAGGCTGTCGCAACATCGAAGGCGCGATTTGTGCCTGCTGCAGTGCCGCTGCTGGGTCGACGCCATACTTGCGAAAAGCCAGCAGCACGGCCTGGACGAACGTGACCGGAGTCGCGGCCACGGCGGCGCGACCCTGTGGACGTGGATGAGGACCGGATGGCATGCCCCGAGTGTCGGTGCCGTTGGCACGATTTGCAACCACACTGGCGCCATAGGCGCGACACGGGGGCTTAAGCTTGGCAGCATGAGGCACAGCCCGAAGCAACGGGCGGCAAGGAGGCAGGCATGGCGGGACAGACCCCAGGCGAACTCGGCATCAAGCCCATTCAGGGGCTCGCCCATGTGCGCGGCGACTTCGGCGTCGAGCTGTCCGAAGCGACCATCCCGACGCTGCTGGCGCAGACGGTCGCAGGATTCGGCGATCGGCCGGCGGTGTGTTTTCGCGAGCAAGGCCTTCGCTGGAACTGGAGCGAGTTTGCGGCCGAGGTGGATCACTTTGCCGCCGGCCTGCAGGCGCTGGGTTTGCGGCGCGGCGACCGGCTCGGCATCTGGTCGCCGAACCGCGTCGAATGGCTGGTGACGCAGTTCGCCACCGCGCGCATCGGCGTGATCCTGGTGAACATCAACCCGGCCTATCGGCTGTCTGAGCTGGAATATGCGCTCAACGTCTCGGGCTGCCGCGCCATCGTCACGGCCGAACGGCTGAAGAGCTCGATGTACCTGGAGATGCTGCGCAAGCTCGCGCCGGAACTGGATGTGCAGGCACATGGCGCGCTGAAAGCGGCGCGGCTGCCCGAACTTCGCTGGGTCATCCGCATGGGCGACGAGCGCAGTGCTGGCATGCTCAACTACGGCGAGGTGCTGACGCGCGGGCGCGACGGCTTCGATGTGGCCGCGCTCGACGCGATCACCGCTGAGCTCGACTGTCACGATGCGATCAACATCCAGTTCACCAGCGGCACCACCGGCAACCCGAAGGGCGCGACGCTGACACACCACAACATCGTCAACAACGCGCACTTCATCGCCCAGGCTATGAACTTCAGCGAGGCCGATGCGCTATGCATCCCGGTGCCGCTATACCACTGCTTCGGCATGGTGCTGGCGGTGCTGGCCTGCGTGGACAGCGGCGCGCGCATGGTCTTCCCCGGCGAATCCTTCGAGCCGCTGGCCACGCTGCAGGCGGTGGCTGAAGAGCGCTGCACCGCGCTGCACGGCGTGCCGACGATGTTCATCGGAGAACTCGACCACCCGCGCTTCGCCGAGTTCGACCTGAGCTGCCTGCGCACCGGCATCATGGCCGGCTCGCCATGCCCGATCGAGACGATGAAGCGCGTCGTCGCGCAGATGCACATGCGCGAGGTGACCATCGCCTACGGCATGACCGAGACCTCGCCGGTGTCCTTCCAGAGCTCGACCAGCGACCCGCTGGAGCGACGCGTGTCCACCGTCGGGCGCATCCTGCCGGCGCTCGAAGCCAAGGTGGTCGACCCGGTCAGCGGCGCGGTGCTGCCGGTGGGCGAGAAGGGCGAACTGCTGGTGCGCGGCTATTCCGTGATGCAAGGCTATTGGGGCGACGAGGCGCGCACGGCAGAGGCCATCCGCGACGGCTGGATGTACACCGGCGATCTGGCGACGATCGACGCCGAGGGCTACTGCAACATCGTCGGCCGCGCCAAGGACATGCTCGTGCGTGGTGGCGAGAACGTCTACCCGCGCGAGGTCGAGGAGTTCCTGTTCCGCCACCCGAAGCTGCAGTCGGTGCAGGTATTTGGCGTGCCCGATGCGAAATACGTCGAGGAGGTCTGCGCCTGGATCGTGCTCAAGCCCGGCGAGACTTGCACCGAGCAGGAGATCCGCGATTTCTGCCGCGAGCAGATCGCGCACTACAAGGTGCCGCGCTACATCCGCTTCGTGCAGGAGATGCCGATGACCATCACCGGCAAGGTGCAGAAGTTCGTGATGCGCGACAGGATGATCGAGGAGCTTGGCCTCGACGTCGCCAAGACCGCCTGACCCAGACCCATCTACACGGAGACTGTCATGTCCAGCCCCCTTCCCGGCCTGAGCTTCGGCCTCGGCGAAACCCTCGAGATGCTGCGCGACACGGTGCAGGCCTTCGCCGCCGAGCAGATCGCGCCGCGCGCCGCCGACATCGACCGCGACAACCAGTTCCCCGTCGACCTGTGGAAGAAGCTCGGTGACCTGGGCCTGCATGGCATGACCGTGAGCGAGGACTACGGCGGCACGGCGATGGGCTACCTGGCGCATATCGTCGCGATGGAGGAAGTGTCGCGCGCCTCGGCCGCGGTGGGGCTGAGCTACGGCGCGCACAGCAACCTGTGCGTGAACCAGATCCACCGCAATGGCAGCGAGGCGCAAAAGCGCAAGTACCTGCCCGGGCTGGTGGCCGGCACGCAGGTCGGCGCGCTGGCGATGAGCGAGCCGAATGCCGGCAGCGACGTGGTCAGCATGAAGCTGCGCGCCGACCTGAAAGGCGACCGCTACCTGCTCAACGGCAGCAAGATGTGGATCACCAACGGCGGCGACGCCGACACGCTGATCGTCTATGCGAAGACCGACATCAACGCCGGGCCCAAGGGTGTTACCGCGTTCATCATCGAGAAGGGCGCCAAGGGACTGAGCTTCGGCGAGAAGCTCGACAAGCTGGGCATGCGGGGCAGCAACACCTGGCCGGTGTTCTTCGACGACTGCGAGGTGCCGGCCGTGAACGTGCTGGGCAGCGAAGGCGGCGGCGTGAAGGTGCTGATGAGCGGGCTGGACTACGAGCGCGCGGTGCTTTCCGGTGGGCCCTTGGGCATCATGGCGGCGTGCATGGATGTGGTGCTGCCTTATGTGCACGAGCGCAAGCAGTTCGGCCAGAGCATCGGCGAGTTCCAACTGATGCAGGGCAAGATCGCCGACATGTACACCACCTGGCAGGCCAGCCGCGCCTATGTCTATGCGGTGGGTCAGGCCTGCGACCGCGGCGACCATTCGCGCGGCTTGCGCAAGGACGCCGCCGGCGCGATCCTGTATTCAGCCGAGAAGGCGACGTGGATGGCCGGTGAGGCGATCCAGGCGCTGGGCGGGAACGGATACATCAACGACTACCCCACCGGGCGCTTGTGGCGCGACGCCAAGTTGTATGAGATCGGCGCGGGGACATCGGAAATCCGCCGCATGCTGATCGGCCGCGAGTTGTACTCAGAGTTCAATTAATCAGGAGCCCAAGGCATGTGCAGTCTCGATGGTCTTTTCCAGAACAACAGGGCCTGGGCCAATCAGCGCGTTACGCAGGACCCGCAGTTCTTCGCGCGCCTGGCCAGGCAGCAGGCGCCCAAGTACCTGTGGATCGGCTGCTCCGACAGCCGCGTGCCGGCGAACGAGATCGTCGGTCTCGATCCGGGCGAGGTCTTCGTGCACCGCAATGTCGCCAACCTGGTCGTGCACTCCGACTTGAACTGCCTGTCGGTGTTGCAGTTCGCGGTCGAGGTGCTGAAGGTCGAGCATGTCATGGTGGTCGGCCACTATGGCTGCGGCGGCGTGCAGGCGGTGGTCGAGCGGCGTTCGGTAGGACTGGTCGACAACTGGCTGCGTCATGTCGCCGACGTTGCCTTCAAGCACCTGCATCGCTTCGACCTGAGCGAGCATCCGATTTCCCTCGGCCGCAAGCTCGTCGAACTGAACGTCGTCGAACAGGTCGGCAACGTCTGCCGCACGACGATCCTGCGCGACGCCTGGAAGCGCGGCCAGCAGGTCGAGGTGCACGGGTTGGTCTATGGCCTGGAGGACGGACTGCTGCGCCCGCTGGGAACCAGCATCGACGGCCGCGGCCAGTGGGAAGAGCGGCATGAGGCGTCGGTCCAGGCGCTGGCGTCGATGAGCGACCACGTGGGCGGTTGAAATGCAGGCGCTGAAGAGCCAGATCGACACGCGCAGCGACGAGTTCCGCACCAACGCACAGCGCATGCGCGCGGTGGTCGACGACCTGCGCGCGAAGGCCGCGACGGTCTCGCTCGGCGGCGGCGAGGCGGCGCGCGCGCGACACACCGCTCGCGGCAAGCTGCTGCCGCGCGAGCGGGTCGAACATCTGCTCGACCCTGGCACGGCCTTCCTCGAGATCGGCCAACTGGCGGCACTCGGCATGTACGACGACGAGGCGCCGTCGGCCGGTGTCATCACGGGCATCGGCAGCGTCATGGGCCGCGAATGCATGATCGTCGCCAACGACGCCACGGTAAAGGGCGGCACCTACTACCCGATGACGGTGAAGAAGCACCTGCGAGCACAGGAGATCGCGCTGCAGAACCAACTGCCCTGCATCTACCTGGTCGATTCGGGCGGTGCCTTCCTGCCGCGGCAGGACGAGGTCTTCCCCGATCGCGAGCACTTCGGCCGCATCTTCTACAACCAGGCCACGATGTCGGCGGCGGGCATCCCGCAGGTGGCGGTGGTGATGGGCTCGTGCACCGCGGGCGGCGCCTACGTGCCGGCGATGAGTGACGAGACCATCATCGTCAAGAACCAGGGCACGATCTTCCTCGGCGGGCCCCCGCTGGTGAAGGCCGCGACAGGCGAGGTCGTCACTGCCGAGGACCTGGGCGGTGGCGACGTGCACACGCGGCTCTCGGGCGTGGCCGACCATCTGGCCGAAAACGACAGCCACGCCATCTTCCTGGCGCGGCGCATCGTCGCCAGTTTCAACCGTGGCAAGCCGAACACCGCCACCTTCGAGGCCAGCGAGGAGCCGCTGTACGACCCGGCCGAGTTGTACGGCGTGATCCCGGCCGACACGCGCAAGCCCTATGACGTGCGTGAGGTCGTTGCGCGCATCGTCGACGGCTCGCGCTTCGACGAGTTCAAGGCGCGTTACGGTGCGACGCTGGTCACCGGCTTCGCGCGACTGCATGGCATGCCCGTTGGAATCATCGCCAACAACGGCATCCTGTTCGGCGAATCGGCGCAGAAGGGTGCGCACTTCATCGAACTGTGCGCGCAGCGCGGCGTGCCACTGCTGTTTCTGCAGAACATCACCGGCTTCATGGTCGGGCGCAAGTATGAAAACGCCGGCATCGCCAAGGACGGCGCGAAGATGGTCACCGCGGTGGCCACGGCGCAGGTGCCCAAACTGACGGTGCTGATCGGCGGCAGCTTCGGTGCCGGCAACTACGGCATGTGCGGCCGTGCCTATTCACCGCGCTTCCTGTGGATGTGGCCGAACGCACGCATCAGCGTGATGGGCGGCGAGCAGGCCGCCAGCGTGCTGGCCACCGTCAAGCGCGACGGCATCGAGGGCAAGGGCGGGCAGTGGTCCAAGGACGAGGAAATCGCCTTCAAGGCGCCACTGCTCGAACAGTACGAACACCAGGGTCATCCGTATTACGCCAGCGCCAGGTTGTGGGATGACGGCGTGGTCGATCCGGCGCAGACGCGGCGTGTGCTGGGGCTGTCGCTGGCGGCGACGCTGAATGCGCCGATCCTGCCGACGAAGTTCGGCTTGTTCCGCATGTAGTGTATGATGTGTTAAAAGAAGTATAGTTATACACATCATGCGCACCAACATCGATATCGACGATGACTTGATGGCGGAAGCCATGAAGGCTGGCCCCTTCAAGACAAAGAAGGACGCCGTCGAGGCCGGCTTGAAGTTGTTGGCGCGCCAGGCCGCGTACCGAGAAATCCTCAAGTGGCGCGGCAAGCTCGAATGGCAGGGCGACGAGTCCATCGATTGGACACAGCCGGCCACTGCCGTGCCGCTCGTGGCCAACGAGCCGGCCCCGCGCGCGCCGGTGCAGCGGGGCGCTCGCCGTGCTGGTCGTTGACTCGTCGGTGTGGATCGACTTCTTCAACGGGCTCGATGTGCCGTCCGCCGATCTGCTGGCCCACCTGCTCGACCATGGCGAAGTGCGCATCGTCGTGCCCGACCTGGTGCTGTTCGAGGTGCTTCGCGGTTTCAGGCACGAGCGCGACCTGCGCACCGCGCGCCAGCTGATGCAGGGTCTGGCGGTCGAGCCTTCGATGGATGCGGAACTGGCCGTGAGCGCGGCCGAGCACTACCGCCAGTTGCGCGGCCGCGGCCACACCGTGCGCAGTGCGATCGACGTGCTGGTTGCGGCCTTCTGCATCGAGCGCGACTACGCGCTGCTGCACGATGACCGTGACTTCGATGCCTTCGAACTGCACCGTGGCCTTCGCGTATGGCGCCATTGATGGAGACGCTGCATGTTTGACAAGATCCTGATCGCCAATCGGGGCGACAACGGCGGCAAGTCCGTTGCGGCGAAGCCAGATTGCAGGGTGCGCGCAGCGCATGCAGGCGGTCTCGCCTCGATGGAGACGCTGCATGTTTGACAAGATCCTGATCGCCAATCGGGGCGAGATCGCCTGCCGCGTCATCAAGACCGCCCGGCGCATGGGCATCGCCACGGTGGCGGTGTACTCCGAAGCGGATGCCAACGCGCGACATGTGCGGCTGGCCGACGAGGCAGTGCTGATCGGCCCGCCCGCGGCGCGTGACTCCTACCTGCGTGCCGACAAGATCCTCGAAGCCGCCAAGGCCACGGGCGCGCAGGCAGTGCACCCCGGCTACGGCTTCCTGTCGGAGAACGACCAGTTTGCCGAAGCCTGCATATCAGCCGGCATCGTCTTCATCGGCCCTCCGGCCTCCGCCATCCGCGCGATGGGCAGCAAGTCCGCCGCCAAGACGCTGATGGCCACCGCCGGCGTGCCGTTGACACCGGGCTACCACGGCGACAACCAGGACCCGGCGTTCCTCGCCGCAGAGGCCGCCAAGATCGGCTACCCGGTGCTGATCAAGGCCAGCGCCGGTGGCGGCGGCAAGGGCATGCGCCGTGTTGACCGGACCGAGGACTTCGCCGCCGCGCTGGCCTCGTGCCAGCGTGAGTCGCGCAACGCCTTCGGCAATGACCAGGTGCTGGTCGAGAAGTACGTGCTGAAACCGCGGCACATCGAGATCCAGGTCTTCGGCGACTCGCACGGCGATTGCGTCTACCTGTTCGAGCGCGACTGCTCGGTGCAGCGCCGTCACCAGAAGGTGCTGGAAGAAGCCCCCGCGCCCGGTATGACACGCGAGCGCCGCGCGGCGATGGGCCAGGCCGCGGTGAATGCCGCGAAGGCGGTGGCCTATGTCGGCGCGGGTACGGTGGAGTTCATCGCCAACCCGGACGGCAGCTTCTATTTCATGGAGATGAACACGCGGCTGCAAGTTGAACACCCGGTGACCGAGATGATCACCGGGCTCGACTTGGTCGAATGGCAGTTGCGCGTTGCGTCCGGCGAACCGTTGCCGTTGCGCCAGGACCAGTTGGCCATCGACGGCCACGCGATCGAGGCGCGCATTTACGCCGAAGACCCGGACAAGGGTTTCCTGCCCAGCACCGGCAAACTGCTGCACCTGGCACCGCCGCCCGAAAGCGACCATGTACGCGTCGATACCGGCGTCGAGCAGGGCGATTCGATCACGCCACACTACGACCCGATGATCGCCAAATTGATCGTCTGGGATGCCAGCCGCGACGCCGCACTGGCACGTTTGCGCCAGGCGCTGGCGATGTACCGCGTGGTGGGCGTGGCCAACAACGTCGAGTTCCTGTCGCGGCTGATCGGCGTGCCGTCCTTCGCTCAGGCCGATCTGGACACCGCGCTGATCGAGCGCGAGCAGGCCAACCTGTTTCCAGCGAAGGGTGCCGTGCCCGACGAGGTCTGGCTGCTGGCCGCACTGGCCGAACTGCAGCGCGAAGCAGCCGACGCGCGTCGCGTGGCGGCGAGCGCGCCGGACCGCGATTCACCCTGGCGCATTCTCGACGGCTGGCGGCTCAACGGCCGTGCCTCGCGCCCGATCTTGCTGCGCCATGGCGAGACGGTGATGGCGGTGACAGTGCAGGTGGTGGCCGGCGGGCATGAGCTGAGCCTTGGCGGGCCCGCGGTGTTCGTGCGCGGCACGGCAGGGCCCAACGGGCAACTGCATGCCCAACTTGGTGAGCGCCGCGTCAACGCCACGGTGGTGGTCAGTGCAGAACGCCGCCATGTGTTCTTCGAAGGTCGTGCCTGGCCGCTGGCGCTGGTCGGCACGCTCAACACGGGTGGTTCGGGCGAAGATGTTGGCGGGGGGCTGAAGGCGCCGATGCCGGGCAAGGTGATCGCGCTGATCGCCGCGGTCGGCGCCAGCGTGGAGAAGGGCGCGCCGCTGCTGGTGCTCGAGGCGATGAAGATGGAGCACACCATCAGCGCGCCGAAACGCGGCATTGTCAAGGCCTTCCGCTATGCGCCCGGTGACCAGGTGGTTGACGGCGTCGATCTGGTGGACTTCGAAGGCGTGGAATGACCCAGCAAGTGGTACGCATCATCGAGATGGGCCCGCGCGACGGGCTGCAGAACGAAAAGCAGAGCATCCCGCTGGCGACCAAGCTGGAGTTGATCGACCGGCTGGCGTTGGCCGGGCTGCGCGAAATCGAGGCTACATCCTTCGTCTCGCCAAAGTGGGTGCCGCAGATGGGCGACCACGACGCGCTGATGCGCGGCTTGAAGCGCCGCTCCGGCGTGGCCTACCCGGTGCTGACGCCCAATCTGCAAGGCTTCGAGGCGGCGATGGCCGCCGGCGCCGACTACGTGGCAGTGTTCGCCGCCGCGTCCGAGGCCTTCTCGAAAAGGAACATCAACTGCTCGATCGCCGAGTCGATCGACCGCTTCCTGCCGCTGATGACGGCGGCGCGTGAGCGCGGCATCAAGGTGCGCGGTTATGTGTCGTGCGTCATCGGCTGCCCTTACGAGGGCGAGGTCGCGCCGGCCAAGGCCGCCGAGGTCACTCAGCGCCTGGCCGACATCGGCTGCCACGAGGTGTCCCTGGGCGACACCATCGGCTTGGGCACGCCAGCGTCGGTGCAGCGGCTGCTCGAAGCCTGCGCGAAGGTGCTGCCGCTGCACAGGCTGGCAGGCCATTTCCACGACACCTACGGCATGGGCGTGGCCAACGTGTATGCCGCCTATGGCTTCGGCCTGCGCGCCTTCGACGCCTCGGTCGGCGGGCTGGGCGGCTGCCCCTATGCCAAGGGTGCCACCGGCAACGTCGCCACCGAAGACGTGGTCTACCTATTGCATGGGCTGGGTGCGTATACCGGCATCGATCTGGAGGCGCTGGTGGACACCGCCGATTGGATCAGCGCACAACTCGGACGGGCGCCGGTGTCGAGCGTGGCACGCGCATTGCTGGCCAAGCGGCCTGCCGCAAGCGCCGCATGATGGTGCGCCTTTACCACTGCGTCAGCGCACGCTCCTTCCGAGCGCTGTGGATGCTGGAAGAACTGAGGCTGCCCTACGAGCTGAACATGCTGCCCTTTCCGCCGCGTGTGCACCGGCGGTCCTACCTCGAGCTGAATCCGCTGGGCACGGTGCCGGCGTTGTTCGACGGCGAGATGCGTCTGACCGAATCCGCGGCCATCTGCCAGTACCTGGCGCAGCGCCACTCGCCGCGCGCACTGAACGTCGAACCCGACGAGGCCGATTTCGGTGCCTACCTGAACCAGCTTTCCTTTGGCGAGGCCACGCTGACCTTTCCGCTGTCGCTGGTGCTGCGCTATTCGCGCATGGAGCCGCTGGAGCGGCGCCAGCCACAGGTGGTGGACGACTACAGCAAGTGGTTCCTGGCAAGGCTGCGCACGCTGGAGCCTCACTTGGCGCAGCACGCTTTCCTGTGCGCCGACCGCTTCACTGCTGCCGACGTGGCCGTGGGCTATGCGCTGCTGGTGGCGCAGCAATTGCATCTGGCCGAGCGCTTCACGCCTGCGGTGGCCGCCTACTGGCAGCGCCTGCAGCTCCGCGACGGCTACCAGCGCGCCCTGCAAGCGCAGGATCAGGCCGCGCGGCAGCAGGGCGTGTCGCCACTGCCGGCGTCCGAGCAGGTGTTCTGAAGGAGCCGACGCGATGCCTGTAGGCAAGTTGAGCCCAACCTCCGCGCAGTCGCCCGATGCCGGCAAGATCGTCAGTGCCGCCGAGGCGGTGCACTTGATCCGCGATGGCGACACCATTGCCACCTCAGGCTTCGTCGGCATCGGCTTCGCCGAGGGCATCGCCGTCGCGCTGGAGCAGCGTTTCCTGGCCGAGGCCGCGCCGCGCGGCCTGACGCTGGTCTATGCCGCAGGGCAGGGCGACGGCAAGCAAAAGGGCCTGAACCACCTGGTGCACGACGGCCTGGTCAAGCGTGTCGTCGGCGGGCACTGGGGCCTGGTGCCGGGTTTGGGCAAGCTGGCGGTCGAGAACAAGATCGAGGCCTACAACCTGCCGCAGGGCGTGATCTCCTGCTTGTACCGCGACATCGCCGGCGGCCGTCCCGGGCACTTGAGCCGCGTCGGCCTGGGCACCTTCGTCGACCCGCGCCACGGTGGCGGGCGCATGAATGCGCGCACCATCGAGCCGCTGGTCGAACTGATGACCATCGGTGGCGAGGAATGCCTGCTCTACAAGACCTTCCCGATCCAGATCGGCATCATCCGCGCCACCACCGCCGACGCCGACGGCAACCTGACGATGGAGCGCGAAGCGCTGACGCTGGAAAGCCTGTCCATCGCCACGGCGGTGCACAACAGCGGCGGCATCGTCATCGCGCAGGTCGAACGCATCGCCGAGCGCGGCTCGCTGGCGCCGCGCCAGGTGAAGGTGCCGGGTGTGCTCGTCGACTGCGTGGTGGTGGCCGAGCCCGAGCACCATTGGCAGACCTTCAACACGCGCTACAGCCCCGGCTTTTCAGGCGAAATGCGCGTGCCGGTGAACACGCTGGCGCCGATGGAACTGAATGCGCGCAAGGTCATTGCGCGCCGCGCGGCGATGGAACTGCACGCCAACAGCGTCGTCAACCTGGGCATCGGCATGCCCGAGGGCATTGCCGCGGTGGCCAGCGAAGAGCGCATCGTCGACCTGATGACCTTGACGGCAGAGCCCGGCGTGGTCGGCGGCATTCCGGCCGGCGGGCTGGACTTCGGCGCGGCGATCAACACCCAGGCGGTGATCGATCAGCCCTACCAGTTCGACTTCTACGATGGCGGCGGTCTCGACCTGGCCTTCCTCGGCCTGGCGCAGGCCGATGCCGAAGGCAGCCTCAACGTCAGCAAGTTCGGCCCGCGACTGGCGGGTGCGGGTGGCTTCATCAACATCAGCCAGTTCGCCAAGCGTGTCGTCTTCGTCGGCACCTTCAATGCCGATGGCGCGAAGATGGTGGTGGAGCACGGGCAATTGAAGATCGTGCAGGAGGGCCGCACGCGCAAGTTCGTGCGCGAGGTCGAGCACCGCACCTACAGCGGCCGACACGCGGTGCAGCGCGGCCAGCAGGCGCTGTACGTCACCGAGCGCTGCGTGCTGCGCCTGTGCAAAGAAGGGCTGGAACTGCTCGAGATCGCGCCGGGCATCGACCTTGAGCGTGATGTGCTGGCGCAGATGGATTTCGCGCCGCTGATGCGTGCGCCGCCGAAGAGCATGGATGAGCGCCTGTTCGCGCCCGGCCCGATGGGGCTGCGCCAGGACCTGCTGCATCTTCCGCTCGAACGACGCATTCACTACGACGCGCTGCAGGGCATCCTGTTCGCCAACTTCGAGGGTTACAGCGTACGCGACAGCACCGATGTGCAAGCCATCCGCGACGCAGTCAAGCATTGCCTGGCGGCGGTGCCGCACAAGGTGCCGGCGATCATCGACTACGACAACTTCCATGTCGCCACGCAGGCCATCGACGAGTACTCCGACATGGTGCGGGAACTGGCCAAGACGCACTACAGTCGCGTCACGCGCTACACCACCAGCGCCTTCCTGCGCGTCAAGCTCGGCGAATCGCTGCGCCAGCGCGGCGTGGCACCGCACATCTTCGAAAGCGCCGAGCAGGCACGGGCGCACCTGAACGACGACGACGAAGCCACGGCAGCGCACTGACGCGCAATGAAGCTCAGCGATTGCAGCGACGAAGAACAGCAGGCGCTGACCGCATTGCAATCGCGCATCGGTCGTACCCACCTGCGCCATCGGCTGGCGCTGGAAGGCGAGCACGAGGCGCATGTCTTTCGCCGAGGTACGCACTTCTTCCACCTTGAGAACTGGTTTTCGGTGCACGCCTTGATGCGCGCCACGCTCACCTTGGTGGGGCTGCACGGGCGCGGCCGGCGCAACGCACTGCGCATCCAGCTTTGCGAGCAGGAACTGGCCTTGCCGAGTCTGCCGCGCAGCTTCGATGGCTACACGTTGCTGCACCTCAGCGACCTGCACCTCGATGTGGGCGAGGTCTTCGTCGACAGCCTGATCGATCGGGTTCGCGGCCTGGACTACGACGCCTGCGTGCTCACCGGCGACTACCGCTTCCGCACCTTCGGTCCACCGGGGCCGGCGATGGATGCACTGGAGCGGCTTCGGCCCCATCTGCAGGGGCCGGTGTTCGCCGTGCTCGGCAACCACGACTCGATCCGCATGGTGCCGCGCATGGAGGCGATGCACATGCGCGTGCTGCTCAATGAATCGGTGCCCATCGAGCGCGACGGTCAGGTACTGCACCTGGCCGGCATCGACGATGCGCACTACTTCCGCACGCACGGCTACCACAGGGCCGCGGACGGTATTCCACCCGGAGCTTGCGCCGTGTTGCTGTCGCACACGCCCGAGGCCTATCGCCATGCGGCGCATTGCGGCTTCGACCTGATGCTGTGCGGACACACGCACGGCGGCCAGATCTGCCTGCCCGGCGGCTACCCGATCCTTACCGATGCCGACGCACCGCGCGCCTACGCACGCGGCGCGTGGCGCTTCGAGCACATGCTCGGCTACACCTCGGTGGGCTGCGGCACCTCGATCGTCGATGTGCGCCTGAACTGCCTGCCCGAGGTCACGCGGCACCGGCTGCGCTGCGCGCGTTGACGCTTAATGCGGCTGGTCGCGCAGGCCGATGCGGTGCGACCAGCGCGCCAATGGCAGCGCCAGCAGGAAGAACGCAAGCGTCACGCCGGCGATCATCCCCAGCGACAGCTGCAGCGTGCCCTGCACCGCCAGCAAGGGCAGCATCGCCTCGGGTACCTGGTCGAGCCCGGTAGCCTTGCCGCTGGAGGCGATGCCGAAGCGGCGCTTGACAAAGCTCGACAGCATGTCGCCGGCCATCGCTGCAGCACCGATCAGCGCGCCAATGGTTGCCGGCAGCCCAAAGGCGAGAGCGGCGAGCGCGGTCAACGCCACGGCCACGATCAGACCGCGCCAGGTCTTTGACGGACCGAGCAATGGCCGGCCATCGAAGAAGCGCAGCCCGCCGTCGACCGGCGCACCGCCCCAGCTGCCGAGCAGCCGCTTCGCCAGGATCGGCGCGATGTTCGCCGCGCCGAGCAGCAACAACAACTGCAGGCCTAACCAGAGGGCGCTGCGCATGGTTTCAGGCCTGCCGCGCCAAGCCGTTTGACTCCCTGCCGGGGGCCATCGGTGGCGTCAGCGTGCAAACGAGCATGCGGCATCGTAGCGTCGCGCCGCCGTGCCGCATGCGCATCGCATCCTCTACACTCGCAGAATGAACGAAGTGGTACAAAAGAAGCGCAGCGCTAGGACCAAGAGCCTGCCGCGCACCAACGACCCCGAGCGCACGATGGCCGACATCATCGAGGTGGCGACGCGCGAGTTCTCCGAGAAGGGCCTGGCGGGTGCGCGTATCGACGACATCGCCGAAGCCATGCGCACCAGCAAGCGCATGATCTACTACTACTTCGGCAGCAAGGAAGGCCTGTATATCCGCGTGCTGGAAGAGGCCTACCGGCGCATGCGCGACATCGAGTCCGGCCTGCACCTGGACGACTTGGCGCCCGAGGACGCGCTGCGCAGGCTGGTGGGCTTCACCGTCGACTACCAGCTCGCGAACCCCGACTTCATCCGCCTGGTGATGACCGAGAACATCCACCGCGGCGAGTATCTGGCGCAGAGCAAGGCGATCCAGAAGCTCAATGTGCCGGCCATCGACGGCCTGCAGCGCGTCTACCAGCGCGGGCTGGAGGCGGGTGTGTTCCGCAGCGGCATAGACCCGGTGGACCTGCACATGTCGATCAGCGCGCTGTCGGTGTTCAACGTCGCCAACAAGCACAGCTTCGCGCTGATCTTCCAGCGCGATCTGGATTCGGCCGCCGCCATCGTCGCGCGGCGCGACAGCATCATCGAGATGATCGTGCGCTTCGTGCGCAAGTAGC
>JAHECC010000207.1 GCA_024641965.1 Rubrivivax sp. | reverse complement strand
GTTGTCATCGAACAAGTCGAGATCGCCGTTCCCAGCGCCGAGTCCACGCCCGCCAACCCGCCGCGAAATTCCGCCGCGGCCGCTGGGCCGAGCTGGTCGGTGGAGCTGGCGCGCAAGCTGCAGGAGCAGTTGCGCATCGCGCTCGAACGCCAGCAACGCCTGCTGGCGGACTGAGGCCATCCACATGCCCGTGTCCAGCCCCGAAACCCCGGTTGCGCAGCGCGCCGCGTACAGCGCGCGGCCGACGCTGCTGATCGACGGCACGCGCAGCGACGCGGTGGCCGACACGCTGCGCAGTTGCGTCGTGCGCGAGGCCGAAGGCGGCTTGAGCAGCCTGGCGTTGACGCTGTCCAACTGGGGCGTCAATCAGGGTTCGATCGGCCACCTCTTCGATACCGGCGGCGACATCGAGTTGGGCACGCGGCTGAAGCTGTACTTCGGCGAGACCAGCGCGCCGCGCGCGGTCTTCGACGGCGAGGTGCATGCGATCGAGGCGCATGCCTCCACTGGCACGCCACCCGAGATGATCTTCCTGGCCGAGGACAAGCTGTTCGCCGCACGGCTGGCGCGGCGCAGCGCGGTGTATGTCGATCAGTCGCCCGCCGACGTCGTGCGCAGCATCGCAGGCCGTCTCGGGCTGCAGCCGGACATCGGCGAGCTGGGCGGTGCGGCCGGCACCTGGGCGCAGCTCAACGAGAGTGACCTGGCCTTCCTGCGACGTCTGCTGTCGCGGCTGGACTGCGACCTGCAGCTCAGCGGCGAGCAACTGCAGGTGCGCCGCACCGCCGACCGCGACCGCGGCACGCTCAGCCTGTCGATGTACAGCCAGTTGCAGCAGGTGCGCGTCATCGCCGACCTGGCCGGTCAGGCCACGGCCGTCACCGCCAGCGGCTTCGACGTGGCCGCCGGCACGGCCTTCACGGCCGAGAGCACTGGCGCCTCGCCCGGCCCGGGCAGCGGCAGTACCGGCGCCGAGCTGCAGGCACGCGCACAGCCGCGCAGCGAACACCTGGTGCCGCTGGCCTGCGGTGACGAGGCCGAGGCGCGTGCATTGGCCGATGCCGCCTTCGACCAGCGCGCGCGGCGCTTCGTGCGCCTGCACGGCAGCACCGAAGGCAATGCCGCGCTGCGTGTGGGCACAACGGTGCGCGTCGATGGCATCGGCCGGCGCTTCGACAACAGCTATGCGGTGGTCGAGGCCACGCACCGCTACGACCTGATCAGCGGCTACCAGACCGATTTCGTCGCCCAGTCGGCCTACCTGGCTGCGCCCTGAAGGAGCACCAATGGACCGCGCCGATCCCCAGACCCTGCTGCCCAACGGCACCCCGCCGGTGCTGGGCCCGGCCTGGGCGGGCGGCGTGTTCCTGGCCGAGGTCATGGACCTGGCCGATCCGCAGAATCTGGCGCGCGTGCAGGTGCGGCTGCATGGCGCCAACGGTGTCGATGCGCAGGACATGCCGCTGTGGGCGCGGCTGCTCAGCGCCGGCGCCGGCAACGACCGTGGTTGTTACTGGGTGCCGGATCCCGGCGACCTGGTGGTGGTGGCTTTCGTGCAGGGCGACGTGCGCTTCCCTGTCGTGCTGGGCGGGTTGTGGAACGGCAACGCCACGCCGCCGGAGGCCATGGACGGCGGAAGTCGCAACAACCTCAAGGTCATGCGCTCGCGCAATGGCGTGAAGGTCACGCTCGACGACACCGACGGGCAGGAACAGATGGTGCTGGAAACACCGGGCGGCCAGAAGCTGACGCTGAAGGACGGCCCGGGCAGTTGCGAACTGGTGGACAGCAACGGCAACAGCATCAGGCTCGAAGCTGCGGGCATCACCGTCACTGCTGCGGCGCAGGTCAAGGTCGAGGCGGCGACGGTCGAGGTCAGCGCCGGTTTGGTCACGGTGAATGCCGGCATGTCGCGTTTTTCCGGCGTGGTGCAGTGCGACACGCTGATCAGCAATTCGGTGGTCTCGGCGTCGTACACGCCGGGTGCCGGCAACATCTGGTAAGCCACGATGGCCGCCATCGCCGAAACCCAACACGAGCACACGGTGCGGCTGCGCGGTGCGGCGCATGGACGCACCGGCGCGCCCGCGCTGCTGCCCGACATCGAGGCTGAGGACTTCGTGGCTGCGCTCGGCCAGGCCATCCAGCGCAGCCCCTGGCCGCGCTTCGGCTGGCCGGCCGCGCTGCCGCTGCCGACGCTGCCGCAGCATGGCGCGCCGCGTGCGCTGTTCCAGCCGATCCACCGGCGCTTCAACCTGTTGCTGCTGGACACGCACTGCGATGTCTTCGGCACGCCCCGGCTCGACCCGCGCAAGATCGAGTCCTCGGGCTTTGTCGTGCGCCGTTGGGTCGGCCCCGAGGCTTCGAAGCAGATGCCGAGCGCCGAGGCGCTGGCCACGCCGGGGCACTGGCAGGCCTGGCAGCAATCCGACGGCGAACCGCTGGGCTGGGCGCCGCTGCGCGACGCACGCGAATTCGACGCCGACCCCGAGCCGGCGCGCCGGCCGCTGCCGCGCACCGGCAATGCGGTGGTCGACGCGCAACTGGCCGCACGCCAGGCGTCGAGCCCCGGCGAGGCGATCAACCGGTTGTATCCACTGGCGCCCGAAGTCAACGACCATGCGAAGCGCACGCTGCTGTACGGTCTGGTGCCGGCGGGCGAGGCGCAGCGCAAGGCCGCCACCACCGCGGTGGACTACTCGACAGCGCGCGCACCGGGCGAGACGCGCGACAACTTCGTGGCGCACTTGTCGCCGTACCTGCGCAGCGCCGGCATCACGCGCACACTGCCCAACCCGGGCACCTGGTTCGACAACAGCTGGATCGACGGCGAGGGCGACGTCATGCTCGACGCCGCCACCGATGTCGGCAACGCCAGCAACGCCTTGCAGCGAGCGCAGTTCACTGCCTTCATCCGGCAGCTGGCGCTGGAGTTTCAGATCGACAGCGCCCGCGCGGCGCCGCTGCGCCTGTTGCTCGACGAGGTGCCGCTGCGCCGCCGCCGCTCGCCAGTGCCGCCGCCGGGCCAGGATCTGTTCGAACGCATCGACACCTCGGACTTCGTGGTCGGCTGCGCGCGGCTGTTCGGCGACGAGACGGCGAGCGCGGTGCGACTGCCCGAACTTTTCGGCCCACTGCCCGCCGGCTGGCCGCAGCGCTTCACCGACGCGGCGCTCGACCTGCTGTCGCTGCGCAGCGTCGAGGCGCGCACGCTCGAAAGCCGCTTCGACGACCAGGGCGCCCTCTATGCCATCCGCGCCTTCGTTCGCGTCAAGCGAGACGACGGTTGCCCGCCGCTGCTGGTGTGGAGCGAGATGACGCCGCTGTACCGCATCGCGCCGTGGTTCGCCTCGACCGGCGCACCGCAGGCGCGCATCGCGCTGCCGCCTTTCGACAAGGACTCGCTGCGCGCGATGAAGCCGAACGTGGCCTTCGAGCTGCCGCCGTCGCTGCAGAACCTGCTGATGCAAAACGACCCGGCCGACCTGCTCGCCGGCAAGGGCAAGAAGGGCAGTGAATTCGGCATCGGCTGGCTGTGTTCGTTCAGCATTCCGATCATCACCATCTGCGCCTTCATCGCGCTGAACATCATCCTGTCGCTGCTGAACATCTTCTTGCGCTGGATGCCGTTCGTGAAGATCTGCCTGCCGATTCCCACCAAGAAGTGAACATGGCACGCGACCCTTCACTTTCACCCCCGATCGGCTGGCCGCTGCTGGGCGTGCCCGACGCCAACGGCCAATGGAACTGGCCGTCGCTCGAACGCAGCGTGGCCGAAGGGCTGCGCAAGCTGCTGTCGGTGCGGCCGGGCGAGCTGCTGATGCACGCCGACTACGGGGCCGGGCTGCAGGACTTCCTGCACGAGCCGAACACGCTGGCGGTGCGCGCGCGCATCAAGGCGCGCATCGAAGCCGCGGTGGCGCGCGACGAATTGCGTGTCGCGCTCGACCGTGTGGAGGTGCGCGAGGACGCCGCCGATGCCGCCGCGGTGCGTGTCGAACTGCATTACCGGCTGCGGCGCAGCGGCGAGCCGCAGCAACTGGCGCTGGCCATGAACTTGGGAGGCTGACGTGCCCTTGCCCGTGCCCCAACTCGACGACCGGCGCTTCGACGACCTGGTGGCGGAACTGCTGGCGCGCATCCCGGCGCACACGCCGGAATGGACCAACCCGCGCGTCGGCGATCCCGGGCGCACGCTGATCGAACTCTTCGCCTTCCTCGGCGATACGCTGCTGTACCGCGCGAACCAGGTGCCGGAGCGCCAGCGGCGCGTGTTCCTGAACCTGCTGGGCCTGGGGCTGAAGCCGGCGCGCCCGGCGCGCGGCCTGCTGGCGCTGCGCCTGAGCGACGAGGGCCGCGACGCGGTTGATCTGCGCGCGCGAGCACGCATCGAACGGCCGGTGCCCTTCGAGACGCTGCAGGAAGTGTCGATCGCGCCGGTCAGCGGCGAGGTCTACATCAAGCGCCGCGTCAGCGTCGAGTCCCATCCAGAGCTGACCGAGACCATCGCGCAGCTCGGCCAGCTGTATGGCGGGCGCGCGCTCGACACCTACGAGACCACGCCGCTGTTCGCCAACAGCCTGGCCGTGCCGCAGGGCATCGACGTGATCGCCGACACGGTGGACCGCTGCATGTGGATGGCGCTGCTTGCGCCGAAGGCCGCGCGCGGCGAAGACCCGGTGGCCTTGCGTGACCGCGCACGCGAACAACTGGCGCGCGACGCCTCGGGCTCGCCGCGGCTGCTCAACGTCGGCGTGCTGCCGGCGCTGGTGGTGCCCGACGAGCAGCGCGCCATCGGCGCGCGCGAGCAGATCGACGCGCAGTGGGAAATCAGCGTCGGTGGCGCGCGCGCCACCGACTACCACACGCTCGACATCGCGCCGGGCAGCAGTGACGGCTTGCGCCGCGTCGGCGTGTTCCGCCTGGTGCCGCCGGGCGCCGAGTTGATCGGCGTGGGCGCGTCGGCGCGCGGCATCGACGCGCTGTCGGGCGTGGATGACGAGCCGCCGCGCCTGGACGACCCCGAGCGCGCGTTGCGCCTGGTGGCCTGGCTGCGGCTGCGCGCCGCGCCGACGACGACGCAGTTGCGCCTGAGCTGGATCGGCCTGCACGCGGTGCAGATCGAGCAGGGCGTGACCAGCGAATCGCTGGTGGTGGCGCAGACGCGCGGCGTGGCCGACGAGCGTTTGATGCTGCCACTGCGCAACGTCGACGCGGCCAGCCTGCAGCTCGCAGTGGCCGAGCCCGGTGCCGACTACGACGCCTGGACGCGTGTCGACGATCTGGCGCTTCTCTCGCACCGCCCCGATGTGGCACGCGATGCACGTGCCTACGAACTCGACCCGCAATCGGGCGAGGTGCGCTTCGGCGACGGCGTGCGCGGGCGTGTGCCGGCGGCCGGGTCGCGCGTGAAGGTCGTCTCGGCGCGCGCCGGCGGCGGGCGTGCCGGTAACCTGGCGCCGCTGACGTTGAAGGAAATCACCGGCTGGCGCATCGCCGACCGCAGCCCGGTGTCGAACCTGAAGGTGCAGCAGCCCAGTGCGACACTCGGCGGCGAAGACGCTGAAACGGTCGAGGCCGCCGAGGCGCGCATTCCGGGCGTGCTGCGTCATCGCGAGCGCGCCGTCACGGCCGACGACTACCGCGTGCTGGCGCTGCAGACCCCGGGCGTCGATGTGGCACGCGTCGAGGTGTTGCCGCGCTTCGTGCCGCGCACACGCGCCTCCGGCGTGCCCGGCGTGGTCACGGTGATGGCGCTGCCCGGCACCGTGTCCGGCGGCGTCGGCAGCGCGCCGAACCCGCGCGCCGACCAGCCGCTGATCGAGGCGGTGCACGCCCAGCTGGATTCGCGCCGGCCGCTGGCCACCGAGCTGTACGTCATCGGCTGCGAGTATGTGCCGCTGGCCGTGTCGGTGGGCCTGAGCCTGCGCGACGACGCGCCGCGCGACGCCGCGCTGGCGGCGGTACGCGCGGCGATGCGCCGGCTGCTGTGGCCGCTGGCGCCGGGCGGCTTCGACGGCCTGGGTTGGGCCTTGGGCCGCACCGTGGCCGACCGCGAGCTGGAAGTGGAAGCCGCGCGCGTGGCCGGTGTCGCCGCTGTGGCCGGCGTGAACCTGTTCGTGCGCGAAGGCGATGACTGGGTGCTGGTCGGCCGCAACGCCAACGGCGCGCAGCAGGTCGCGCTGTCGCGCTGGCAGCTGCCCGAGCTGATGCAGGTCGTCGTGGAAGTGGGCAACGCCGCGCCCGAGCGCATCGACGCCGAGATCGGTGGCGGCAGCGGTGGCACGCGCGTGGCGGTGCCGGTGATCACGGACTTGTGTTGAGGCATTGACATGGACGCCAACGGTCAACGCTTCTGGATGTGGTCGCAGCCGGCCGATTGGCGCTCGCTTGACGGCACTGCCGTCACGGTGTCCACCAACACCGTGGCCGGCGCGCACGACGCCGCACCCCGGCCTTTGCTCGCGCTGCGCGCCGAACGCGCCGCGCCGGCCTTGCGCGATGGCCCCGCGCGCGAGCTGCTGGCCGAAACCGAGTTGGCGCGCCTGCCCTGGTTGCGCGACCGCTTCGGCACGCTGGCGCGCTGGGACATCCCCAGCCAGACGCTGATGGGCTTCGGCGCCTTCGAAGGCGAGGTGCCGCGCTA
>JAHECC010000206.1 GCA_024641965.1 Rubrivivax sp. | reverse complement strand
CGCTCGGCCTCGGCCATGGCGTTGGCCATCGTGTAGCCGAGGTTCACTTCCTTGAAGTTGCGCGAGCGCTCCAGCGGGTCGCGCTCGGGCATCTTCGTGGCTTCGGGTGCCAGGTCCTTGTATTTCTTGTAGTTGTGCTTGCCCTGCTCGAACAGCACCTTCTCGACATTGCAGATGCGAGCGTAGTCGGTGTTGGCGCTCGACTCCTCGCCCTTGAAGCGCTTCTGGCGCAGCATCAGTTCCTTGAAATCAACCTTGTGACCGTCGAAGTCGGGGCCGTCGACACAGGCGAACTTGATCTCGTCGCCCACTGTCACGCGGCACGAGCCGCACATGCCGGTGCCGTCGACCATGATCGCGTTCAGCGAGACCATGGTCTTCACGCCAAAGGGTCGTGTCGTTTCGACGCAGGCGTTCATCATCGGCAGCGGGCCGATGGCGATGACCAGATCGGGCTTGTCGCGTTCCAGCACCTCCTGCAGCGCGCTGGTGACGAAACCGGCCTTCCCATAGCTGCCGTCATCGGTGCAGACGATCAACTCGTCGCAGCTTTCACCGAACTTGTCTTCCCAGAAGACCAGGTCGCGGTTGCGAAAGCCGATGATGCCGGTGGTCCGGTTGCCGGCCTGCTTGAACGAGCGCAACTGTGGGAACACCGGCGCCACACCCAGTCCGCCGCCGACCAGCACCACATGGCCCGCCTGGCTGACATGCTGCGGCAGGCCAAGCGGCCCGACGAAGTCGGCGAAGCTATCGCCGGCCTTGTAGTGGTCGCGCATTTCCAGCGTGGTCTTGCCCAGCGCCTGGATGACCAGCGTGACCGTGCCCTTGTCGCGATCGAAATCGGCTACCGTCAACGGGATGCGTTCGCTGCCGTCGTGCAGGCGCAGCATGACGAAGTGGCCGGGCTCGGCGGACTGGGCCACGTCCGGGGCCAGCACGTCCCACAGGAAGGTGGTGTCGGAGAAGGCTTCGCGACGGACGATCTGGTACATCTCAGCGCACCTCGACAGTCAATACGTCACCTTGGCCGCGACGGCCATCAAACCGGATCTGCCGCATCGCCTGCCTCCTGGAATGCCTCAATGGGCGCCCATGCTAGGAACTTGAGGGGCCCCGCCACATGACCTACATCAATATCAGGGGCATGCCGACCCTGGTCAAGACCCGGGGCAATGCTTCGGGCGGGCGCGACGAATCCCCGCGCGATGCGACCTGCGGCCGCAGCAGCCTTGTGCTTGCATAGGCCCGGCGCACGGAACGCCGGGCTACTGCCGGCCTCAGTGCTTCATCGGCCCGGCGGGCATTGCCTCGCCCGACCACAGGACCGTGGGGTCGAGCATGCCGAAGATCATCGCGACGTGGGCGACGACTAGAAACAGCGCCACGCAGCCGGCGTGCCACCAGAGCCGTCGCTCATGGCTCCAGGCCTTGCCGATGACACGCAGGTCGATCAGGGCCATCGACAGCAGGGGCACGACGCCAGTGAGATAGAAACCCACCGCGATCATGTCGGCGGGGCCGCGCCACTGTGCGCCTGTGGTCAGCGGCACCACGGCGTTGATGAACAGATAGAGGAAGACGCCGACGAAATAGAAGCCCCCCAGTATGCTGGCCGTTCGATTGATGGTGACCAGGGTGCCGCCCGTGGCGCGATGAAAGAGGATGTAGAGCTCGGTAACGGCCACGGTCTCGGCCAGGATCACCGGCACCGCCATGAAAAGCAGCAGGTTCCAGGGCTGGTTGTCGGCCAGCAGTTGCATGTAATGGGTCATGTTCATGATGAGATCCGATCACTGAGTGCGCACGCAGCGGCCTGTGCCGGCATGGATGCACGGAAATAGAAGAAGTCAACGTGAGGGGCGCAAAGGCCCGCCAAGCGAATCAGGCGATGCGCGGCGGCGTCTCGGGTGGCGTGCAGCGCCCAGCGCGGTGGGGCGGCGTTTCGGCCAACCGGTCGCGCGCCATCCGGTCGTCGAGCGCGAAGAAGGGCGTCGGCGGAACGGCCGCGCACTGGACGCAATGGCCTGCCAGGCAAGCCCCGCAGTCGTCGGCGGCGCCATGGCAGTCGGTCGCAACGACTTCATCGGCTTGGCCTGCCGCGCCCAGACTTGGGCCAACCGGCGCACTCGCGGAAGCCACGCCGAAGTGAGCCGAGTGGCCATCCCCATGGCCGGAAAGTGCCGCTGCTGCATCCGCAGACGCCGGCGACAGCAGGCTCGCGCTCATCACCACGGCGATCAGCAGGCGGTAAATGAGGCTGCCGAGTTGCATGGGCGGGATTGTCGGCGTCGCACCCGACACAGACTTGGTTGCAGATCAAGATCGCCGCGTTTGGGCTGCCGACGTCTTCGGCGACCGATCCGCCGTGATCTGATCGGGCGCTGGTGGTGCAGTCGCGCACCGGTGGTGCCACGCCAGGCGCGGCATACGGCACGTCGGCATCGGGCCTTGGTCGTCGCCCACGCCGACAGCGTCGTCCCAACGACTATGCTTCGCCCGATGTACAAGAAGTTCTTCGGGTTGAAGCACGAGCCGTTCTCGATCGCTCCCGACCCACACTATCTGTTCATGAGCGAACGCCATCGAGAAGCGCTGGCGCATCTGCTGTACGGCGTGCGCGGCGGCGGCGGCTTCGTGCTGCTCACTGGCGAGATCGGGGCGGGCAAGACGACGGTGTGCCGCTGCTTCCTGGAGCAGGTGCCGCGGCGCTGCAACGTGGCCTACATCTTCAACCCGAAGCAGACGGCCGAGGAACTGCTGGATTCGATCTGCCATGATTTCCGCATTTCACGCGAGCCCGAACCCGGCCGCGTGCCCACCGCGCGCGACCATGTGGTGGTATTGAACGAATTCCTGCTGCGCACGCATGGCGTCGGCCAGAACAACGTGCTCATCATCGACGAGGCGCAGAACCTGTCGGCCGATGTGCTCGAGCAGTTGCGGCTGCTGACCAACCTGGAAACCAATGAGCGCAAGCTGCTGCAGATCATCCTCATCGGTCAGCCCGAACTGCGCGACATGCTGGCCCGACCCGATCTGGAACAACTGGCGCAGCGGGTGATTGCGCGTTATCACCTCGAAGCGCTCACCGCCAACGAAACCGCTAGCTACATCCGGCATCGCCTGACCGTGGCCGGGCTGCGCACCGCCGTGCCCTTCGATGCGCAAGCCATGCAGCGCATCCACGCGTTGTCGCGCGGCGTGCCGCGGCGTATCAACTTGCTGTGCGACCGCGCCCTGCTCGGTGCCTTTGCCAGCGGCAGGGCCATGGCCGACGTGGGCATCGTCGACAAGGCCGCGGCCGAGGTGCTGGGCGCCGCGCTGGACGGCAACGGTCGGCGCTGGCGCCTGTCGCCTCGCGCGCGCTGGGGTGCGACACTCGGCCTCGGCGTGCTGCTGGGCGCCGCGTTGGTCGGCGCCGCCACACTGGCCTGGAATGCCATGCACCCACCCACGCCCACCGCCACCAGCCAGCCGAATCCGGCCGGGAGATAGGAAACCATGTCCTACATCCTGGAAGCGCTGCGCAAGGCCGATGCCGAGCGCGAACGCGGAACCGTGCCGGATCTTCAGTCCCAATGGCTGCCCGGTTCACCCTCCGAAGACGAGCCCGAGCCTCGCTCGGCGGCACGCTGGTTGTGGCCGATGCTGGGCCTGGGTGCCGTCTTGTTGGGCTTGGCAGGCTGGTGGTATGTGCGCAGCAACGCGACGACGACCGTGGCGCCTGTCGCTGGCCCGCCGGCCATGCCTGCGTCGTCCGTGGCCGTGTCCAGCGCCGCGTCGGCGGCCTCGGTGCCGGTGTCTGCACCGGCCTCGGCGGCTGTGTCCGCCCCGGCCGAGCAGCCGCCGCCTGCACCGGTGAAGAAGTCCGTAGCACCGCGAAACCCGGCGAAAGCCGAAGCTGCGCGCGCGCGCCGTGAGGCCGCCGCGGCGGCCAAGGCGCGCAAGCAGGCCGAGGCCGATGCGGCCGCAAGGGACAAACGCGAGGCCGCCACCAAGGCAGCGGCTGTGGCGGCGCCGCCTTCAGCGCCGGCGATGCTGATGCTGCGCTTGAACGAATTGCCGGAGGATTTGCGGCGCCAGGTGCCGGCATTGACGGTCGGCGGCTCGATCTATTCGCCGCAGGCGGACAAGCGCATGGTCATCTTCAACGGCCAGGTCTTTGCCGAAGGTGCGTTGCTGACACCGGAACTGAAGCTCGAGCAGATCCGCCCGAAGTCGGCCGTGTTGTCGATTCGCGGCCAACGCTTCGAGATCCCGTTCTGATCGCCCCCCGGGCTCAGTGCTCGTCCCAGTCCTTCCATTCGACCGCGTGCTGCGCGCGGTAGTGGTTGACCGCGCTGCCCAGCGTCGGCCACAGACGCTCGGTGCCGATGACGTCGAGCAGGCCGTCGCGCGCGAGCAGGTCCTTGACGGGGCCCTTCAGTCCGGCAAAGTGCAGTTCGATGCCCCGTTGGCGCAGGTCGCGATGCAGTTCGAGCAAGGTGTCCGAGGCCGTGATGTCGATGTCGTTGATGGCGTTCGCTGCCACCACCACCCAGCGCGGCGGGGTGGACGATGGCTCCAGTGCCTGCAGCACGCGCTGGCGAAAGATCTCGGCATTGGCAAAGAACAGCTGCGCGTCCCACCGAAACATCACCAGGCCCGGCACGGCGCGGCCCTCGGGGTGGCGCTGCGCATCGTGATAACCCTTGCGGCCGTCGACGCGCACCAGCGTCGTGAAGTGCGGATGCCAGGCGTTCCACACCAGCACCAGCAAGGCCAGCACGATGGTGATGACGATGCCCTGTATCACGCCGATGAAGGCCACGCCCAGGAAGCTGACCATGGCCAGCGCGAACTCCATGCGGCGCTGGTGGTACAGGCCGAGCAGGGCCGGCACATCCGCAAAGGACAGGCAGGCGGCAATCACCACGGCGCCGAGCAAGGCGCTGGGCAGGGCCTGCAGCAGCTTCGGCGCCAGGATCAGCAGCAGCGCGATGGCCAGCGCGCCGACCAGACCGGTGAGCTGGGTGCGTGAACCGGCAGATTCCGCAACCGGCGTGCGGGACGCGCTGCTGCTGATGGAAAAGCCCTGGAACAGGCCGGAGGCCATGTTGGCCACGCCCAGGGCCAGCATTTCCTGATCCTGGCTGACGCGGTAGCGGCCGCGGGCGGCCAGCGCGCGCGACAACACACTGGTGTCGGCGAAGGACAGCAGCGCGATGATGATGGCGCCGGGCAGCAGGTAGCTCAGATCGCTCCACGACACCCATGGCAGGTCCGGAAGCGGCAGGCCCTGCGGCATCGGCCCGAGCACCGAGATACCGGCCGTGTCGCCCAGATCGAAAATCGCCGACAGCACGGTGGCCAGCAGCACCGCGACGAGCACGCCCGGCCACTGGGGGCGCAAGCGTCTGAGCAGCAGGATCACGCCCAGGCTGCCCGCGCCTATGGCCAGCGCGACCGCATTGACCTGGCCATCTCCGATGCCCCGCAGCAACGCCAGGGCCTTGTCCGGCAGGCCGTCGGCCTGGACCGCGAAGCCGAAGACCTTGGGCAATTGCCCCACGATCACCGTCAGCGCGATGGCATTCAGGAAGCCGATGCGGATCGGCTTGGAGAACAGGTCCGCCATGATGCCCAGCCGCGCGAAGCCGATGAGCAACAGGCAGCCACCCGACAGCAGCGCCAGTGCGCCAGCGAGCGTGATGGCGCGCTCGACGCTGCCGCCGGCCAACGGCAGGATGATGGCCGCGATCACCGCCGCCAGCGTCGAGTCCGGCCCCAGTACCATGATGCGGCTCGGCCCGAAGATGGCGTAGGCCACCAGCGGCACGATGGTGGCGTACAGGCCGTGGATCGCCGGCACGCCCGACGCCTCGGCGTAACCCATGCCGATGGGGATCAGCAGCGCGGTCAGCACCAGGCCGGCCACGATATCGGGCAGCAACCACGCGCGCCGGTAGTGCAGCAATGTGTGCAGTCCGGGCGCCCAGCGCTGCAGCGCGCCGATGCGCGGCACGGCCGCAGGCGGCTCGGAGTGCGGCTGCGAAGCTTCGCCCATCGTCAGCCCCGCTCGATCAAGCCTGCATGGCGCTAGCGCCTGAAGCCGCCGCCTCGGAAACCGCCGCCACCGAAGCGTCCGCCGAAACCGCCACCGCCGAAGCGGCTGCCGCCACCAAAACCACCGCCGCCGAAACGGTTGCCGCCGCCAAAGCCGCCGAAACCGCCGAAACGGTCGCTGCCGGCATTGCGTGCCTGGGATTCGCGGTCCGCCCAACCGGTGTTGCTCGACGCCGCGCCCCAACCGCCCGAGCCATGTTGTTGCCAGCCATTGCCGCTGTTGCGGTAGACATTGCCATTGACATCGGCGTAGTGATTGTTGCCGACACTGGCAGTGTGCCAGGTGTTGGTGTTGCCGGAGTGGGCGTTGTAGCTGGTGCCGCCGCCGGCGTGCGCGTCGCCCATCGGCCCGGCGGTGCTGGCGCCGCTGCGCTCGAAGCTGCTGCCGCCGCCTCCAATGGCCGACACGCTGTTGGCCGTGGAACGCTGACCGGTGTAGGTGTTGTAGTTGCCGGCGCGCGCGACGTTGCCCGACCCACCCGCGGCGCCATAGGCCGTGCGGTCGTAGCCGCGCGTGGCGTTGCCGGTCCAGGCGTTGTACTGCCGGCCGGC
>JAHECC010000205.1 GCA_024641965.1 Rubrivivax sp. | reverse complement strand
CGCCGCAACGCTGGCGCAACGGCGCCGGCTTGACGCGCGAACTGCTCGCTTGGCCCGATGCCGTCGATTGGCGGCTGCGCATCAGCGTCGCCGACATCGAAGCCGACGCGCCCTTCTCGGCATTCGACGGCGTGGAACGCTGGTTCGCCGTCATCGAAGGCGCCGGCGTGGTGCTGCGCCTGCCCGAGGGCCGTCACATGCTCGATGTGCACAGCGCACCCTTGCATTTCGCCGGCGAAGCCGCACCGGCCTGCACGCTGATCGGCGGGCCGACGCGCGACCTGAACCTGATGGCGCGGCGCGGCAGCGGCCAGGCGACGATGCAGCGCGCCGAATTGGACCTGATCTTCGCGCCGCATGGAGACCTGCGCGCGTTGTTCGTCGCCGACGCCGCGACGCTGCAGATCGACGGCGCCGACGCGCTGCGGCTCGAGCCCTTCACGCTGGCCTGGACCGAGGCCGCACATGGCGCCTGGCGGCTGGCCGACGAGACAACGCCACCGCGAGCCTGGTGGATGGGCTTCAACCGGGAGGTGAGGGCATGAAATCGATGCACCTCTGGCGCAATGCGCGCCTGGCGACGCTGGCCGGAACCGAGCCCTGGGGCTGGGTCGAGCGCGGCGCGCTTCTGGTCGACGGACAACAGCTGCACTGGGTCGGCGCCGAAGCCGATCTGCCGGCCGGGTTGTCGGTGGCCGAAGAACACGACCTGGGCGGCGCGCTGGTCACGCCGGGGCTGGTGGATTGCCACACACACCTCGTCTATGGCGGCCAGCGCGCGCGCGAGTTCGAGCTGCGGCTGCAGGGCGCCAGCTACGAGGACATTGCCCGTGCCGGCGGTGGCATCCGCGCCACCGTCGCCGCCACGCGCGCGGCCAGCGACGCGCAGTTGTTCGCCTCTGCAGAAGCCCGGGCACGCACACTGATGGCCGAGGGCGTGACCACGCTCGAGATCAAGTCGGGTTATGGCCTCAGCGCCGAACACGAGGCCCGCTGCCTGCGCGTCGCGCGCCGCCTGGGCCGCGTGCTGCCGCTGACGGTGAAGACCACCTGCCTGTCGGCGCATGCGCTGCCGCCGGAATTCGAAGACCGCGCCGACGACTACGTCGCCGCGGTGTGCGATTGGTTGCCCGCGCTGCAGGCCGAAGGCCTGGTCGACGCGGTCGATGCCTTCTGCGAAAGCATCGGCTTCACGCCCGCGCAGACACGGCGCGTGTTCGAGGCCGCGCAGCGCCTGGGTCTGCCAGTCAAGCTGCACGCCGAGCAGCTCAGCGACTGCGGCGGCGCAGCGCTGGCCGCGGGTTTCGGCGCGCTGTCATGCGACCACCTGGAACACCTGTCGAGCGACGGTGTGCGCGCGATGGCCGCGGCCGGCACGGTGGCCGTGCTGCTGCCCGGCGCCTACTACTTCCTGCGCGAGACGAAACTGCCGCCGGTGCAGGCCCTGCGCGATGCCGGCGTGCCGATCGCGCTGGCCAGCGACCACAACCCCGGCTCGTCGCCGGGGCTGTCGCTGCTGCTGATGCTGAACATGGGCTGCACGCTGTTCCGCCTGACGCCCGAAGAAGCCCTGCGCGGCGTGGCAGTGAACGGCGCGCGTGCGCTCGGCCTGGCCGATCGCGGTACGCTGCAGACAGGCCAGCGCGCGGATTTCGCCGTCTGGGACCTGGAGCATCCGAACGAGCTGTCCTACTGGTTCGGCCACAACCCCTGCCGGCGCGTGATCGCCGGCGGGCAGGAGACCAACCCTTGAGCGATCAGATCTACAGCCTGCAGCGCGGCCGCACGCCATTGCTGGTGAGCCTGCCGCACGCCGGTACCTACATCCCACCCGCGCTGCACCACAAGCTGCAGCCGCGCGCGCTGGCGGTGGAAGACACCGACTGGTTTCTCGACCGGCTCTATGCCTTTGCCACCGACCTGGGTGCGAGCCTGATCGTGCCGCGCCACAGCCGCTACGTCATCGACTTGAACCGGCCGCGCGACAACCAGCCGATGTATGCCGGCGCCAACAACACCGAGCTGTGCCCGACGCATTTCTTTACGGGTGAACCGCTGTATCGCGAGGGTTTGGAACCCACGGACGACGAGGTGGCGCAGCGTGTGACAGCCTACTGGGTGCCCTACCACGACGCGCTGCGCGAGGAACTGGCACACATCCATGCCGAACACGGTCACGCGGTGCTCTTCGACGGCCATAGCATCAAGTCGCAGCTGCCCTGGTTGTTCGAGGGCACGCTACCCGACCTGAACCTGGGCACGGCCGAAGGCAGCGCCTGCGCGTCGACGCTGCGCGATGCGCTGGCCGCGCTGCTGCACGCGCAGCCGATGTTCGAGCAGCCGAAATACAGCCTGGCGGTGGACGGCCGCTTCAAGGGCGGCCACATCACGCGCCACTACGGCCGGCCGCAGCACGGCGTGCACGCGGTGCAGCTGGAAAAGTGCTGGAGCACCTACATGCGTGAGCTGCCGCCGCTGGACTGGCATGCCGCGCGTGCCGAGCAATTGCACAAGCTGCTGCGGCCGATGCTGCAAACGATGATCGACTGGCGGCCGGGCTGAAGCGCGGCGCCGCCACGGCGGGCGCAAGCGCGATGAGAGACATGGCCCCGATCACCGACGCCAACCTCAGCCTCGAAGACATGGAGCTGCGCGTGGCGCGCTTTGCCGCGCCGCGCTTCACCGACGACTGCGTCGATGCCGGCATCCCCGGCTGAGAGCGCAGCACCTGCCGCGTGCCCGGCGGCCACCCGATGCACCACTGGCGGCTGAAGCGTTCCAATCGAACCTGGTGCGCTGTGCGCCGGGCAAGAGCGCACCGCTGCACAACCACGTCGCAGGAAGTGTTCATGCCGCTCAGCGGCGTGTGGGAGGTGTTCTGGGGCCCCAGCGGCGAGCGCTGACTGCGCCTGCAGGCCTGGGACACGATCTGCCTGCCGCCGGGCGCGTCGCGGGGCTTCCGCAATGTCGGTGACGAAGATGCCTGGTTGATCGGCATCGATGGCGGGCACGACCCCGGGCGCATCAACTGGCCCGAGCGCGGTGCGAGCGGCGGGAGTCGAACTGCCGTCCGATCCTGCACCCTGAGACCGAACGAGGCGCCGCGTCAGGCCACGACGCTGCCTTCGCCCAAGACGGTGGCCTGCGTTGCCGCTTCGACACGCAGTGCCTGAGACAGATTCGACTTGACCGTGCACATCGCCGCCGACAGCTGACGCTGCTGCTGCTCGGACAGGCCACGCAGCATGGTGGCGCGGGTGTCGAGGATGATCTGCTCGACCTCGGCGATCAGCGGACGCGCGCGCGCGCTCAGATGCACGCTCCAGAAACGCCTGTCGCCGGGGATCGGGCGCCGCTGCAGCCACCCGCCCGCCTCGAGATGGTCGATCAAGCGGCCGGCCGTGGTCTTCTCGATCTCGAGCGCTTCCGCAAGTTGCGACTGCGTCAGGCCATCGCGCCTGGACAGCACGGCCAGCACGCCCCATTGCGCACGCGTCAAGCCTTGCGGCATCAGGCGCCGGTCGATCAAGCGACGCAGCAGCCGTGCAGCTTCCGTCATCAGAAAGCCGAAACCACGGTTCGAGTCCTCGAAGATCATTGCTGTTGACGACAGCTGAAGTTGGGGCAACGCCATTCTCGCGCCGGTTCCGGCCGCAATCCTGGTGCCGAATTTCGGATCATGAGCTTGCTCACTATCCAGTTGCGCCAGATCAAGCGAGCAGGCGGGGCTTGTTTTAGGCTTTGACAAATGCCCGCCGGCTGGTCCGTGCGTGGGCAATCGACGCAACCACATCATCAAGGGAGTAGGCATGAAAAAGGCTTCGCCATCCGGCAAGGGCGCTGCACCGACGAGCAACAAGAAGCTGCTCGCCTGGGTGGAGCAGATGACAACGCTGTGCAAGCCCGACGAGGTGGTCTGGGCCGACGGCAGCGACGCCGAATACGACCGGCTGTGCGAGCTGATGGTCAAGGGCGGCGCGTTCGTGCGCCTGAACCCGAAGAAGCACCCCAACTCCTACCTCGCGCGCTCGCACCCCTCCGATGTCGGACGCGTCGAGGACCGCACCTTCATCTGCTCGCTGAACAAGGACGACGCCGGCCCGACCAACAACTGGGCGCCGCCGGCGGAGATGCGCAGCACGCTGAAGGGCCTGTTCGACGGCTGCATGCGCGGGCGCACGATGTACGTCATTCCCTTCAGCATGGGCCCGATCGGCTCGCCGATCGCCAAGATCGGTGTGCAGATCAGCGACAGCCCCTATGTCGTGGTGAACATGAAGCTGATGACACGCATGAGCCCGAAAGTGTTGGAGTCACTGGGCGACGGCCCCTTCATTCCGTGCATGCATTCGATCGGTGCGCCGCTGAAGCCGGGCGAAAAGGACGTGCCCTGGCCCTGCGAAGCCGACATCAAGCGCAAGTACATCGTGCATTTCCCCGAGACCTACGAGATCTGGTCCTATGGCTCGGGTTATGGCGGCAATGCGCTGCTGGGCAAGAAGTGCCTGGCACTGCGCATCGCCTCGGTGATGGCGCGCGACGAAGGCTGGCTGGCCGAGCACATGCTCATCATGGGCATCGAAGCGCCCGACGGCGAGAAGACCTACATCGGTGCAGCCTTCCCCAGCGCCTGCGGCAAGACCAATCTGGCGATGCTGGTACCGCCCAAGTCGATGAAAGGCTGGAAGGTCACGACCGTGGGTGACGACATCGCCTGGATCAAGAAGGGCCCGGATGGCGCGCTGCGTGCGATCAACCCCGAAGCCGGTTTCTTCGGCGTCGCGCCGGGCACCAGCATGAAGTCGAATCCGAACGCGATGCTCAGCCTGTCGAAGAACGCCATCTACACCAATGTGGCCCTGACCGACGACGGCGGTGTGTGGTGGGAAGGCATGACCGACGAACCACCGGCGCATGCCCTCGACTGGAAGGGCGAAGACTGGACACCCGCGTCCAAGTCGCCTGCCGCGCACCCGAATGCACGTTTCACCGTGTCGGCCAGCCAGTGCCCCTGCATCGACCCGGAATGGGAAAACCCGGCCGGCGTGCCGATCGCCGCCTTCGCCTTCGGCGGGCGCATGAGCAAGGACATGCCGCTGGTGTACCAGGCCTTCAACTGGGCGCACGGTGTGTATCTGGCCGCGACCATGGGCTCGGAAGGCACGGCAGCGGCCATCGGCCAGGCGGCGATGCGCCGCGACCCGATGGCGATGCTGCCCTTCTGCGGCTACAACATGGCGGACTACTTCTCGCACTGGCTCAATGTCGGGCGCCGGGTGTCCAACCCGCCGCGCATCTTCCGCGTCAACTGGTTCCGCAAGAGCGACGACGGCAAGTTCCTGTGGCCGGGTTTCGGCGAGAACATGCGCGTGCTGAAGTGGATCGTCGACCGCGTGCACGGCCGCGGTTTCGCGGTGGAAAGCCCGATCGGCTGGATGCCGCGCCACGAGGACATCGAGTGGAAGGGCCTGGACTTCGCCTCCGACACCTTCTACGAGATCATGTCGGTGGGACGCGAGGCCGGCGCCGCCGAGGCGCATGCGCACGAGGAACTGTTCGATCGCTTCTTCGACCGGCTGCCGAAGGAGTTCATCTTCGAACGCGAGATGCTGCGCTCGCGGCTGTGGCGCTCGCCCGACCGCTGGCAACTCGCTCATGAGGTGGCGCCGCAATGACATGAACTGAGCCGGCGTCGGGTTGGCGAGTTTGCCGCCCGACGCGCCATGCCAGGCTGCGAAATCGGCGTGATACCGTCGCCAGCTTGTCTGGCAACACACCGACTTCGGACGATGGACGCTGACCTCTTGTGGGCTCCGCGCGCCTGGATCGACGGGCGTTGGCACGAGCAGGTGCTGCTGCGCATCGGCACCGACGGCTGCTGGGCCGAGATCACGCCGGGTGTGGCCCCATCGGCGCAGGCCACGCGGCTGGCCGGCCCCGTGCTGCCGGGCCTGGTGAACGCGCACAGCCATGCTTTCCAGCGCGCCTTCGCCGGCTTCAGCGAGCGGCGCGAGAACGCACACGACGATTTCTGGTCCTGGCGCGAGCGCATGTACCGCGTGGCGCTGCGCATCACGCCGGCGCAGCTGCGCGCCGTGGCCACGCAGCTGTACCTGGAACTGCTGCACGGCGGCTACACCCAGGTGTGCGAGTTCCACTACCTGCAGCATCAGCCCGACGGCCGGCCCTACGACGACCGCCTGGCCCTGGGCTGGGCGCTGGCCGATGCGGCTGCCGATGCCGGCATCGGCCTGACGCTGCTGCCGGTGCTGTACGAGCGCGCCGGTTTTGCCCTGCCTGACCTGCGTGACGATCAGCGGCGCTTTGCCACGACGGCCGACGACGTGCTCGCACTGCACCGCGCCGCGCGCGGCAGCGGCCGGCCTGGTCTGAACAGCGGTGTGGCGATCCACTCCTTGCGCGCTGCGAAGCCGGCTTCGATCGACAGGCTGGTGGCCGGGGTCGGCGAGGTGCCGATCCACATCCACGTGGCCGAGCAGACCGCCGAGGTGGACGATTGCCTGAGGACACATGGCCAGCGGCCGATCGAATGGCTGGCCAGGCACACCACCATGGACGCGCGCTGGCAACTGGTACATGCCACGCACGCCACGCACGACGAGATCGCTGCGGTGGCACAGTGCGGCGCTGGTGTCGTCATCTGCCC
>JAHECC010000204.1 GCA_024641965.1 Rubrivivax sp. | reverse complement strand
GTCAAAGTCGGCGCTCAATCCGAAGGGAGCAGCCGATCGGCTGGGGCCGGTAGCCATTCATGGCCAGCTGGCCGACTTGAACGGCCGCTTCCGAGTGCGGATGCGAATGACCGGACCCGGCCGAGATCGTCGCATGGATACGGCCAGCCGTGGACCGTTCTATGCCAGTACGCCGACCTTCGATTCGGGTGATCTGGGTGATCACTTGCGGTCGAATCGGTGAGCTCGACCGCTGCCTGCGCAATTGCTATGCGCCAACTGCGCTCCGTCGTTCCACGCAAACGATCGCAATCGCGCTCAGGTCCCAGGCTGGTAATCCGCCAGCCGCTTTGAATCGAGAATGCGAATATCGCGCTTGTCGATGGCGATCAGCCCGACCGATTCGAGCTCGTGCAGCACGCGCGAGAAATACTCCGGTGTCAACGACAGGCGCGATGCGATGACCGCCTTGCTCACCGGCAGCGACACCGTGACGGCTTCGCCCTCGGGGCTTTCGGGCTCGTCGATGTCGCGCAGCAGGTAGCCGATGACGCGCTGCATGCCGGTGCACAGCGCGTAGTCCTCGACATCGTGCACCAACCCGTGCAGGCGGCGCGAAATGCCGGCCAGCATGCGCAGCGCGAAGCGGCTGTCCTGCGCAATCTCGTTCAGCACCGCCCGCTTGCCCACGGTCAGCAGCAAGGTATCGGTCAGCGCCTGCGCGTTGATGATGTAGGGTCGGTCGGTGAACATCAGCGCTTCGGCGAAGCTGTTGCCCGGACCGACCAGTTCGATGACCTTCTCCTGCCCGGCAGGCGAAATGGCGAACAGCTTGACCTGCCCGACCACGGTGACGTGGAATTCCTGGCAGGGCTCGCCGACGCGGAACACCATGTCACCGCGCACCAGCCGCCGCAACTGGCAACCCTGCGCCAGCCGCTCCAGTTCCGCCGTGCTCATGTCGGTGAACAGCGGCAGCACCGACAGGTAACGCGGCAGGTCGAAGCTTCTCGCGTCCATGTTCATCCTTTAGGGCACCGGGGGTCGGATCAGGGTAATGTAGCCAGGACCGCCAGCAACATAGCCGCAATCAGGTTGTGAAGCAAGGCCGGCGCAAGCGGCAGGCCGAATTGCACCAGCAGCACGCCGGCGAGAAGCTCCAGCACGACCAGGCCGACGATGCAGGCCGCGGTGCGCGGGCGGCCGCGTTGCCACGCCAGCCACGACACCGCCAGCAGCACAACCGCCACCAGCCCACCCAGGTGGCGATGCAGGCTGTGGGCAAGCACGCCCGCCGGGTTGGCTGCGAGGGGAGATGGCAGCACCGGTTCGCGCCATGGGTCCAGGCCGGACCAGCCGGATTGTTGCCATGCGGCCCACAGGCCGCAGGCGTCGCCCGGAGCGCAGCTCAATCCTGCGAAGGAGGCGCTCACCAGTCCGCCAAGGGCGGCTTGCAAGAACACCAGCCCCCACGCGGCCCCGCCCAGGCCACGAAGCCGCGGCCAGGCGGCGATGCGTCCCGACACGCTCAGGCGTGCGCACAGCGAAAGCATCGTGAAGCCACCCAGCAGGTTGCCGATGGCCACGGCGGGCACGTGCACACCGCTGCTCCAGCGCCCGAGCACGGCCAGTAGCAGAGCCAGCACCAGGACCAGCAAGGCCAGAACGCCTTCGCGACGCATCGGTGCCTTGCGGTCGAAGCACAGCATCAGCATGAGCAGGGCGATCAGCAGCACAGCCACCGCCATCACGCGGTGCACCAGACGCGCCGCGGCGATACCGGTGGCTTCGCTCGGCGCAACCGTCAAGCCCGACGCAGCGGCGCGCTGTTGCTGCCCGTAGCAGGCAGGCCAGTCGCTGCAGCCCAGGCCGGCCTTCGACAAGCGCATGTAGGCGCTCAGACTGGTCACCGCCAGGACGGCCAGCGCACAGGCCATGGCCAGGCGGCGCAACAAGGCAAGGCGGTCGGCGATCAAAGTCATTTCGGTGGTGGCATTGGCCCATGTGACGCGCGAGGGCAAACAAGGCGAATTCGCGGCGCATCGTAGCCCGCCTCGCGGCGCGCCACGCCGGGGCCGTCGCACGACCGCGCGCTTTCTTGAACCAGTTCAAGTCATGCAGCGCATTGGCTCTTCAGAATCGGCCGCATCGCCCCGTCGGCAATCTGGACCGATACGCGCACCGTGTGGAGATTCAAACCATGAGTGATCACGACGACCCCAACGAACCGGTGCCGTGGATGCAGCAGTTGCTGGACAACCCATTCCTGCTGCTGTTTCTCGGCGTGATGATTCCGATGGTGCTCTACACGGTATGGGGTGTGGTCGACATCCTCACCGTGCCGCTGGCCAAGTAGGCCCGCAGCGCAACACCTACATGAAGGACGAGCGATGAGCGCCATACTGCCCCCGTCAGAACGCCTGTGGTGGAAGCACCCGCTCGACCGCGTCGAAGGCACGTGGATCGTGATCGCGCTGATCTGGTGCCTGATCATGTTCTTCATGATGGTCGGCTGGCACATCTACGGCAAGCAGAACCTGTCCACCGAGACCTACAAGACCACGCCCGACATGTTCGCGGCGAAGACGCAGGCGATGGTCGACAAGTACACCGTGCGCACCGAAACCGCCGAGAAGATTCCGGTGGTCGCGCCGCCGCCGGGAAGCGACATCTACATGCTCGCGCGGCTGTGGAACTTCTATCCGATCCTCGAACTGGAGAAGGACAAGACCTACCGCTTGCACCTGACCGCGATGGACTACAACCACGGCTTCTCGCTGCAGCCGGCAAACATCAACATCCAGATCGTGCCCGGCTACGAACACGTGGTGACGGTGACGCCGAACCAGTCCGGCACCTTCTCGGTGGTGTGCAACGAATACTGCGGCATCAACCATCACACGATGGTCGGCCGCATCTACGTCAAGTGATCGGGAGGCACCTCAGATGTCCAGCGTGACCACCTATCGCACCTGCCCGCGCTCGGGGCTGCAGTTCGAAGCCAATGCCGAGAAGCTGATGATCGCCAACGCCTTCGTGGCGGTGGTGTTCCTGCTCATCGGCGGCGTCCTGGCCATCGGCGTCGTCGCCACGCGCTGGCCCGCGCTGCACTGGCTCGAGGCCGACACCTTCTATCAGGTGCTCACCGCCCACGGCATCGACATGCTGATCTTCTGGATCATCTTCTTCGAAGTCGCGGTGCTGTACTTCTGTTCGTCGACGCTGCTGCGCTGCCGGCTGGCGACGCCGAAGATCGCCTGGCTGGCCTTCGCGTTGATGCTCATCGGCTCGGTCACCAACAACGTCGCGGTGTACCAGGGCAGCTCCAGCGTGATGATGACCTCGTACGTGCCGATGATGGCCGCACCGTCGTTCTACCTGGGCCTGATCCTGTTCGCGGTGGGCGCACTGATCGCCTGCTTCGTCTTCTTCGGCACGCTGGTCGTGGCCAAGCGCGACAAGACCTATCAGGGCTCGGTACCGCTGGTGACCTTCGGCGCCATCACCGCGGCCATCATCGCGGTATTCACCATCGCCTCGGGTGCGATCATTCTCATTCCCACCTGGCTGATGTCGATGGGCATCGTCAAGGAGGTCGACGCGCTGGTCTACCGCACCATCTGGTGGGCCTTCGGCCACTCGTCGCAGCAGATCAACGTGGCGGCACACATCTCGATCTGGTACGCGGTGGCGGCCATCGCCTTCGGCGCCAAGCCGATGAGCGAACGTGTCAGCCGTGGCGCCTTCCTGCTCTACATCCTGTTCCTGCAGCTGGCCAGCGCGCACCACCTGCTTGCCGACCCGGGGCTGTCCACCGGCTGGAAGGTCGTCAACACCAGCTACTTCATGTACTTCGCGGTGCTGGCCTCGATGATCCACGGCCTGACGATTCCCGGCGCGATGGAGGTGGCGCAGCGGGCCAAGGGCTTCAACAAGGGCCTGTTCGAGTGGCTGCGCAAGGCGCCCTGGGGCAACCCGGTGTTTTCGGGCGTGTTCATCTCGATCATCGGCTTCGGCTTCCTCGGCGGCATCTCCGGCGTGATGATGGGCACCGAGCAACTGAACATGATCATCCACAACACGATCTACGTGCCGGGGCACTTCCACGCCACGGTGGTGATCGGCACCACGCTGTCGTTCATGGCGCTGACCTACTTCCTCATTCCGGTGCTGTTCCGCCGCGAGATGATCGCGCCCACGCTGGCCAAGTGGCAGCCCTACCTGTTCGGGTTGTCGATGTACGCCTTCGTGCTGGTGATGATGGGTGCCGGTACGCTCGGGGTGTCGCGCCGCCACTGGGACATGGCCTTCGCCGGTAACGCGCTGGCCTACGAATGGCCCGGCGCGGCCTACCTGCTGATGGGACTGGTGGGCATCACCGGCCTGATTGCCATCGTCGGCGGGGCGCTCTATATCTACATCACCGTCGGCTCCCTGCTGTGGGGCAAGAAGCTGGACACCGGCGTGCAAAGCCCGAAGTTCACGCCGATCCCGAAGGCCACACCGACGCCGTCCGTGGCGGTGCAGACCTATGGCTCGGCCGGCTTCGCCGCGCCCGGCACCTTCATGCTGGCGATGGTCTTCCTGGTGGCCTTCGTGCTGTACTACTTCATCAACTGGAAGTACCTGTCCACGTTGTGGGGTCTGAGCTGATCGCGGAGCCGATGCGATGAAAGCCAGCACCCTCGCCGCGACCACCGCACCGCACCCGTTGCAGCGTGCACGGCTGGTGCTCGGGCTGTTCAAGCTGCGCATCGGCGTGATGATCATGGTCACCGCGCTGGTCGGGCTGGCGGTCACACCCGGGCCGGGCCTGAGCCTGGCGCAAACGCTGCTGCTGGCGCTGTCGGTGCTGGTGGCTTCGGCCAGCGCCGGGGCCTTCAACCAGTACTACGAATTCGACAGCGACAAGCTGATGGCACGCACACGCACGCGCGCCTTCGTCACCGGCGCGCTGCCGCGCAGCAGCGGCTGGCTATGGGTCATCGGCGCGCTGCTGGTGCTGTCCGTCGGTGCGGCCTGGGCGGCACTGAACGCGGTGTCGGCGTTGTTCGTCTTTCTCGGTGCCTTCACCTACGGCGTGGTCTACACCGTGTGGTTGAAGCGGCGCAGCTGGACCAACATCGTCATCGGTGGGCTGGCCGGCAGCTTTGCCGTGCTGGCCGGCGCCGCCGCGGTCGACCCCGGCCTCGGGCCGCTGCCGCTGCTGCTCGCCGCGGTGCTGTTCCTGTGGACGCCGCCGCATTTCTGGAGCCTGGCGATTGCCGGTCATGCCGACTACGCCGCCGCCGGCGTGCCGATGCTGCCGGTGGTGGTGGGCGTGCCGCGCGCGGCGCGCATCGTCTATGGCAGCACCGTCGCGCTGGTCGCGGTGTCGTTGCTGCCGGGGCTGTTCGGCGCCGGGCCGGTGTACATGGCCGGGGCCGCCATCGGCGGGCTGGTGTTCGTTCTCAAGTCGCGTGCGCTGGCGCTTGCGCCGAGCCGCAAGACAGCGATGGCTTCGTTCTTCGCGTCGCTGGTGCAGCTCAGCCTGCTGCTTGCGGGCGCCAGCGTCGACGCGCTGCTACGCTAGCGCGTGCGGGCCGGCGCGGCGGCTCGGCTCGGCTCATCGACATGATCGTGCTGCGTATTCCCATACTTGCCCGGCTGCTTCTGCCGCTGCTGCTCGTTGCTGGTGTGTCGGCAGCGCCGCCGACGATTGGCACGCCGCCTGGCCAGCCCCCGGTGTTCACGGTTGCTCCGCGCAACGACATCGCGCCGGCGCCGACGCTCGACAAGGACGCGGCATTGCGCGCCAGCCAGGCGGCGGTCGGCCGCGAACTCGCCGACCATGTGCTGCTCGACCGCCAGGGCAAGCCGGTGCGACTGTCGGCGTTTCGCGGCAAGCCGCTGCTGGTGAGCTTCATCTACACCGGCTGCTTCCAGATCTGCCCGACGAGCACGCGCGCCTTGCGCGATTCGATCGAGCCGCTGGCCAGGACCTTCGGCATGGGCAACTTCAATGTCCTCAGCATCGGCTTCAACCAGCCGGCGGATTCACCGGCGGCGATGCGCGATTTCGCCAGGCAGCATGGTGTGGACGCGCCGAACTGGGACTTCCTCAGCCCGCCGCCGGCCAGCGTCGATGCGCTGACGCGCGACTTCGGTTTCAGTTATCTCGCCACACCGTCGGGCTTCGACCATGTGCTCGGCGTCACCGTGGTCGATGCCGAAGGCCGCGTGTATGCACAGGTCTATGGCGAGAGCATGAGCCCCGACCAGCTCGGTGAGCCGCTGCGCCTGCTGCTGCGCAATGCGCCGATGCCCCAGCAGCTCGACCTGGCCGGCTTGATCGAGCGCGTGCGCCTGGTGTGCACTGTGTATGACCCGACGACCGGCAAGTACCGCTACGACTACGGCCTGATCCTCGAGATCGCTGGCGGGTTGACTTTCGCGCTGTGCATGCTCGTGTTCTTCGGCCTCGAAGTGCGCAACCGCTGGCGCGCGCGCCGCACGGGGGCACAAGCCGGCATTGCGCGCACGGCGGCCGGCGCGGCGCCATGAGCGCGGCCGCCGCGCCACCCGGCACCGACGGCGGCGCCAAATCCCGTGCAAGGGCCGCCTGGCAAGGCTTCGAGCATGGCTTCGATGCCGCCTTCGGCGCGAAAGGCAACCCGCTGCGCCATCTGGGCGCCATCGGCTTCTGGCTGTTCTGGTTGCTCGCG
>JAHECC010000203.1 GCA_024641965.1 Rubrivivax sp. | reverse complement strand
ACCAGCGGCGGGCGCGGACCGACCAGGCTCATCGTTCCGCGCAGCACGCACCACAGTTGCGGCAGTTCGTCGATGCTGGTGCGCCGGATCAGGCGACCGATCGGCGTGATGCGCGGGTCGCGCTTCATCTTGAAGGTCACACCTTGCGCACCATGCTGGTTGGCCTGGAGCAGTTGCTGGCGCACGGCCTCGGCATCCACGCGCATCGAACGGAACTTGGGAAATGCGAACTCGATGCCGTCGCGGCCCACGCGCCGCTGCCAGAACAGGGCCGGCCCGCCGTCATGCAGGCGGATGGCCAGCGCCACCATGGCAAACAGCGGCATCAGCAGCAGCAGGGCCGGTACCACGACCAGCAGATCGAGCGCGCGCTTGGCGGCCCGCGGGACGTGCCGGTGGCACCACCAGAGAATGCGGGCGCGGCGGGCGCGCAGCCGGTTCAGGACAGGGGGGGTCAGGCGGGGAGTTGTAGGCATGGTGGCGCTTCAATGACGATGGGTGCCATTACAGATCGCGGCGCGCGCCAAGTTGTGACAGCTTTGTCAAACCGGCGTTTTGTCCGATGGCGCGAGCCGGCTACGATGGGCTTCCGCCCGCCTCCGCCCGCCTCCGCCAACCGACGCAGCTGCATGCCTCTGGACATCCTCGTCGTCGACGACATCCAAGCTTCACGGCAAGCGCTGTGCGCCCTGGTCTCCGAACTGGGCCACAGCGCGACGGGGGCGGACAGCGGCCGCGCCGCACTGGACCGGGTGCGTGAGCGCCTGCCGGATCTCGTGCTGGTGGATCTACTGATGCCAGAGCTCGACGGCTTCGAGCTCACGCGCCTGCTGCGCAGTCTGACGGGCGAGCGCTGGCTGCCGGTGATCGCCACATCGTCGCTGCAGGGCGACGAGCATGTCATCCAGGCCCTGCGCAGCGGCGCTGATGACTACCTCTCGCGCCCGGTGAACCCGGCCCTTCTGGAGGCCAAGCTGCGTCACTATGGCGGCGTGCTGGCGCTGCAGGCACGGCACGCGAGCCTGGCGCAGCGTCAGCGCGACATCCTGGACAATATCCTCGATCCGGTGCTGACGCTGGATGCTGCAGGCCGCGTGGAGGAACTCAACCGCGCGGCGCTGGCGCTGGTGCGTTTGGATGGTCAGGCCGTTGCGGTCGGCGCCCCTTGTGGGGCTGTGTTCGGCATCGAACTGCCCGCGCTGCTGGCCCGGCGCGAGTGCCAGGTCCAGCGCAACGGCGGGACCGGGTACGCTGCCGAAATCGGCCTGAGCGAATGGCACGACATGGGCGCGGTGCACTACACCGTGGTGCTGCGGGATCTCACCGAACGCCGCCAGATCGAGCGCATGAAGGACGAGTTCCTGGCCACGGTGAGCCACGAACTGCGCACGCCCTTGACCTCGGTGATGGGTGCGCTGGGGCTCATGGCCGGGGGTGCCGCCGGGGCGCTGCCGACAGCAGCGCTGCCGCTGGCCGAAGTGGCGCGTCGCAACGGTGAGCGTCTGGGTCGCCTTATCGACGACATCCTCGATCTCACCAAGCTCGAAGGCGACCGCATGGCATTGCATCTGCGGCCGCAGCCGATCGTGCCGCTGCTGCGCGAATGCATCGCGGCGAATCAAGGCTACGCGCAGCGTGCCGGGGTGGCGTTGTCGCTGGACCTGCCGCCCGACGAGACCGATGCCGAGGTGGAACTCGACGCCGACCGCTTCCTGCAAGTGATGGCCAACCTGCTGTCCAACGCCATCAAGCACTCGCCGCAAGGCGAGACGGTGCGCGTCTCGGCGCGCAGCAGCGCCGAGGGGCTGCGCGTCACGGTCCACGACCGCGGCGCGGGCATCGCGCCGCAGTTTCGCGCGCGCATGTTCGAGAAGTTCTCGCAGGCCGACGGTACCGATCGCCGCGCCCAGGGGGGCACGGGACTGGGGCTGTACATCACGCGCATGCTCGTCGAGCGCATGGGTGGGCGCATCAGCGCAGACGAAGTGGTCGGTGCAGGGTCGGCCTTCAGTGTGCACTTCCGGCACGCCGCCGCCGTGGCGGCGCCATTGCCAACCGTGCTGCACGTGGAGAGCGACTTTCAGGCCCGCGCACGGGTGGCCCACTGGCTGGCCGGCGCCTTCAGCGTGGAGGGCGTGGCCACTCTGGCGCATGCCGAAAGCGCCGCGGCGCATCATCCCCCGCTGATGCTGATCGGCAATCCGCAGACGCAGGGCTCGGCGCAGGCCTTCTGCGCTGGATTGAAGCGCCTGGCGGCAGGCAAGCCGGTGCTGCTGTACGGAGACTCCATCGACCAGGCCTTCTGCACCCGCGTCGGGCTGCCCTGGCTGAGTCCGGCACGCAGCGATGCCGACGACTTGTTGGCAGCGGTGCGGCAAGCGCTTTCGGCTCCACATCGGGAGGGGACCGTCAGATGAGCGACGAATTGCGCCGCGTGATGTGCGTCGAGGACGACGCCGACATCCGCATGATCCTGGAATTCAGCCTGGGCACTGTGGGTGGCTACGAGGTGCGCTGCTGTCCGGGCGGCCGCAGCGCCTTGCAACTGGTGCCGGACTTCCGTCCAGACCTCGTGCTGCTCGATGTGATGATGCCTGACATGAGCGGTCCCGAGACCCTGGTCGCACTACGCGCGCTACCGCAGATGCAGGGCGTGCCGGTGGTCTTCATGACCGCCAAGGCGATGCCCGACGAACTCGAGCAGCTGCTGCAGCACGGTGCCACCGGCCTCATCGTCAAGCCCTTCGACCCGATGACGCTGTCCGACGATATCCGTCCCTACTGGGAGCATGGCCGTGGCCGGCCCGCAGCCTGAGCCGCCAGAAGACATGCCGGCCGATGGGCAGGCGGCTGCAGTGCAGGCAGCGTTCCTGAAGCTGCGCGCCCGCTTCCTGGCCGGCTTGCCGCGGCGCTTGGAAGAGGTTGCGTCGGCTTCCACTGGCGAGTCACGCGAGCTGGCATTGCACCGGCTGGCTGGTGCAGCCGGCAGCTACGGCTATACAGCGCTGGGCGCTGCTGCGCGGGTGGCGGAGCAGGCGCTATCGGCCGACGCGGCGGCCTTCGACGCAGCCATGCTGCAGCTGGAGCACGTGGTGCGCTCGCACACCGACACAGTCCGGTGACACTCGCGCCGCCGGCCTGACGTCCAATCTCGTCATCGAAGCAGCGAAGCATCTCCTGAGTACGCCATGGAACTGAACGGAAGAATCGAAGGCAACGACGTCCTCGTGATCGAACTGCGCGAGGACAACCTCGATGCCAGCAACGTGCGCGAGTTTCGTGATGCGATCCAGTCGCTGATGCACGAGCGCACTCGGGTCGTGCTCGACATGGCCGGCGTGAAGTTCGTCGACAGTTCGGGCCTGGGTGCGCTCATCTCCTGCTTGCGCCAGGCCAATGGGCGCAAGGGCGACTTTCGCCTGTGTGAGTTGTCGCGCACCGTGCGTGCGCTGTTCGAGCTGATGCGCATGCACCGTGTCTTCACCATCCACGAGGCGCGCGGCGATGCCGTGGCCTCGTTCGGCTGACACCGTCGCCGCGCGCCACCCAACCGCAGCCACCAGGGAGCCCGTCTCCCCGGTGACGATCCGCCACATCCATCCCGCTCCATGAACGACAGCCCCTCGCTGCCCGGCCGCGGCCTCCAGCCGCTGACCAGCTTGCTGAACCACCGCCGCCTGGCCATCGTGGCCTTCTGGGTCGTGCTGGTCGTGGGCCTGCCGCTGGCGTGGAAGAAGGGCCAGCCGCACTACCAGACCGAGGCGTCGATCCAGGTCGCGCCGCGCTACATGCGCAACCTGCGCGAGGATCAGGAACTGGACTTCCAGTCCAACACCCAGTACCGGCAGTTCGTTGAACAGCAACGCAAGAGCGTGGGCCGCTACGACGTGCTGCGCGATGCCCTGGCGCGGCTGGGCGACAAGCGCAAGCTGTGGCAGAGGCCCGAGGAGACCGAGCGCAGGGCCGTCGAGCGCCTGAGGGAGAGCCTCCAGGTCTCGGCCGTCCCGGATTCCTATCTCCTGCGCCTGAGCCTGGAGGGCGATGCACCTGACGGCCTGGCCGAAGTGGTCAACGCCGTCAGCCAGACCTTCATCGAGCGCATGAAGAGCGAAGAGATCTACGGCGCCGACGAGCGCACCAAGAACCTGCGCACGCGCGAACAGGAGCTGCTGCAGCAAATCGGCGAGCTCGGTTCGCGGCGGAGCGGCATCGCGCAGGAACTCAGCCTGACCACTTTCAACGAAGCCACGCCGAATCCCTACGACCGCGTGGTGGCCGACCTTCGCGCCAAGCTGTCCGACGCCCGCCAGCGCCGCTTCGATGCCGATGCGGCGCTGGCCGCTTTCAAGTCCCGAGGCGACACCAACGTGTCGGTGCGATCGGTCCAGGACGCGGTGCTCAACGACCCCGGGCTGAACAGCCTGAAGGGGGCGCTGAGCACCCGCCGCGCCGCGCTGCTGGTGCAGAAGTCCGGCCTGCGGTCCGACCATCCGGGGGCCGTCGCGGCCAACCGCGAGCTGGAGGAGATCGACGCCGAACTCACCCGTCAGAGCGGCCAGCTCGAAGGCGGCGTTCGTGGCAACCTGCTGTCCCGCCTGCGCGGCACGGCAGACCAGGCGGCCACCGTGCAGCGAGATCTGGAGAAGGAACTGGTGCAGCTCGAGGCCCAGGCCACCGGCTTCGCACGCCTGTTCCAGGAGGCGATGGCCATTACCGCCGACATCAACCACGCGCGCGCCGAGATGGACAAGGTGCGCGAGCGCATCAACTACCTCGGGGTGGAGAGCACGTCCTTCGGTTTCCTGCGCCTGGTCAGCCCCGCACTCGTGCCGGAATTGCCGTTCGGCCCGGGGCGCAAGAAATTGCTGCTGATGGTGCTGCTCGCCGCCATCGCCGCGGCGCTGGTGGCCCCCGTCCTGCGTGACCTTCTGGACCGCCGCGTGCATACCGTCAACGACGCCCAGCGCATCATGGGCATCGCACCGGCCGGTTGGCAGGTGCAGCGCAGCGACACCGCCACCCAGGTGTTCGGCGACGAGCAATTGCGTCGCATGGCCGCCACCCTGATCCGCAACCGGGAGGCGCGGCAGAACCGCGTCTTTGGCTTTACCGGGTGCAAGCCGGGTGCCGGCACCACGAGCCTGGTGCTCGAGCTGGCCTGCACGCTGCGTTCGCTCGGTTTCAAGGTGCTGGCAGTGGAGGCCAACGGCCAGAGCCGCGACGCCCGCTACGTCAGCGACCGGCCCGGGCTGGCCGAAGCGCTGCGCGGCGATGCACTCGCTGCCGAGCTCGTGGCCCCTGGCACCGAAACGCTGCCGCCCCGCGTGGCAGCCAGCAACGGCGGCGGCCGCGTGCCTATCGGCCGGCTGGACCGTCTGAGCCAGATGCTGACGCACTGGGCCGCCGACGCCGACTTCGTGCTCGTGGACATGCCCCCGCTGCTGACCAGCGCCGACGCTGAACTGCTGGCGCGCACCGTAGGGCAGGTGCTGCTGGTGGTCGAGGCCGGTGTGATCAGCAAGGGTGAGCTGCAGCGCGCCAGCCGATTGCTGCAGACCATCGACCCCGAGGCCGTGGGCCTCGTGGTCAACCGCGTCGCCCCCTTCGCCGCCGGCGGCTATGTGCGCGACCTGATGCTCGAATCGGTGAGCGGCCGACGTGCCGGCACCGTCTTCACCACACCGCGCTGGCGTCTCCTGCTCAGTGCGCTGCTCCTGCGCCCGACCAAAGGACTCGCATGACCGACCCCCTGCTCGCCTGTTTCGATCGCATCTGCATCATCAACCTGCCTGAACGGACCGACCGGCGACACGCGGTGTCGCGTGAACTGGGCGGCCGCGGCAACCCGGTCGATGGGCAGCGTGTGCGCTTCGTCGACGCCGTCCGCCCGGACTCGCCGGGCGCTTTCCCCTCCATCGGGGCGCGTGGTTGCTTCGAAAGCCACCTGAAGACCTTGCGTCAGGCACGGGCCGACGGCGTGCAGCGCCTGCTCGTGCTGGAAGACGACGTGATGTTCACTCCTGCGTTGAGGGCAGCGGCGCCCCTGGCGCAGAGCCTGCGGCAGTGCGAATGGCACATCGCCTACCCGGGCCACAGCCTGCCGCCGGCGCCCGGCCCGCTGCGCTGGGCGCGCAGCGACGCGCCGCTGGTCTGCGCCCACAGCTACGCCGTGCAGGCGAGCGCACTGCCCGTGCTCATCGACTACCTGGAGGCCTGCCTGGGGCGTCCGGCCGGCCACCCCGAGGGCGGGCCCATGCACTACGACGGCGCGCTGACCCGCCTGCGCCAGGCCCGACCGGATCTGGTCACCCTGGTGGCCAGCCGCTCATTGGCCGGCCAACGCAGCTCACGCAGCGACATCATCGGCCCGTCGTGGCTGGACCGCACCCTCGGCCTCCATCTGGCAGCTGCCGCGCGCCGCCTGCGCAACGGCTGGCGCCGCGTGGCGGGCGCGGCCTGAGCGATCGCCGGCTGCGCCAAGGGACCCCCTTGCTCGAACGCCTGCGATCGATCTGCCGGCTGATTACCGCCGTACTGCTGCTGGCTGCCGGCCCGGGAGCCCTCGCCGATGCGCCGCCGGATGCCCGACTTGGCCTGGGCGTGCCGCTCGGCCACCTGCCGCGGTTCGGCATCAACCTGGGCGGCCGCACGGTCTGGGGTGCCGAGCAACTGATGCACAACGTGCTTCGAAACCCTGGGCTGGAGCCGGCCC
>JAHECC010000202.1 GCA_024641965.1 Rubrivivax sp. | reverse complement strand
GCCGGCGCCGGCGCGAGCGGCGTGCCGCAGTAGCCGCAGAGGCGGAACTTCGGAGGGTTCTCTTCGCCGCAACTGGGGCAGTTGATCATGCCGGGCAGTCTAATCGCGGGGCCGTTCGCGAGCAGGGTTGCCCGCGCAAATAGTCGGTCCGCGCCGCCACCCCGCCGCTTGGTTAGCATGCCGACCATGACGAGCTTCACCGTGCTTCGGAGGCTGCTGCTGTGCTGCCCGTTGATGCTGACGGCTTCAATGGGAGCGGGCGCCGCCGTCGCCGCCGCTGCAGCGCAGGCGGCTGAGCAATGGGTGCACGCCTACGCGGCATTCGGCCAGCCGAAGTACCCGCGCGGCTTCGCGCACTTCGACTACGTCAACCCGGACGCGCCCAAGGGCGGCACGATCAACCTGCGCAACCCCGACCGGCGCAGCAGCTTCGATAAATTCAATCCCTTCACGACCAAGGGCAACGCGCCGGCGGGCATGGGCATCTTCATGTTCGAGTCGCTGGCCGTGCTGTCCGGCGACGAGCTGCAGACGATGTACGGCCTGCTGGCCGAAGGCATCGCGGTGGCACCGGACAAGTCATCGATCAGCTTTCGCCTGCACTCGAAGGCGCGCTTTGCCAATGGCGAACCGGTGACCGCGGCCGACGTGAAGTACAGCTTCGAATCGATGTCGGGCAAGTACGCCTCGCCGGGCCTGCAGGCGTCGCTGGCCGGCGTGGCCCGGCTGGTGGTGATCGACGAGCGCACGGTGCGCTTCGAGCTGAAGGATCGAACCACCGACATGCTCTTCACGGTTGGTGGATTGAGCGTGTTCTCGCGCAAGTGGGCACTGACATCAGAAGGCGAACCGAAGCGTTTCGACGAGATCATCACCGAGTACCCGATCACCAGCGGGCCCTACACCATCAGCAAGGCCGATTCGGGCCGTCGGCTGGAATTCAGGCGCAACCCGGACTACTGGGCTGCCGATCAGGGCGTGCGCCGCGGCATGTTCAACTGGGACCGCGTGGTCTATCGCTACTACAGCGACCAGGCGGTGGCGCGCGAGGCCTTCAAGGCCGGTGAGTTCGACATCTACAAGGAGTACAGCTCGCGCAGCTGGGCGCGCCAGCACAAGGGTGTGAAGTGGGACGACGGGCGCATCCAGAAGGACCTGTTCGAGACCTCGGTCGGGCAGGGGTTGCAGGCCTACATCCTGAACCTGCGCCGGCCGATCTTCCAGGACCGCCGCGTGCGCCAGGCGCTGGATTACAGCTACGACTTCGATACGCTGAACCGCCTGGGCCTGCTCAAGCGCGCCGAGAGCCAGTTCAACAACTCGGAGTTCGCGGCCGAAGGGCTGCCGTCACCGGGCGAGCTGAAGCTGCTCGAACCCTTTCGCAACGAGCTGCCGCCCGAAGTCTTCGGCCCCGCGTACCGGGCGCCGACCACCGGCCGCGACCCGAAGCGCCTGCGCCAGAACCTGCTGAAGGCACGCGAACTGCTGGCGCAGGCCGGCTGGAAGCTGGCTGACGACGGCAAGCTGCGCAATGCCCAGGGCGAGGCCTTCGAGTTCGAATACCTGAACCCCGGCGAACCGGGCCGCTTGAACGAATGGACCGCCAACCTGGAGAAACTAGGCATCACGCTGAAGGAGCGCAACGTCGACTTCGCGCTGTATCGGCGCCGGCTGGAGCAATACGACTTCGACGTCATCACCATCGCCGGCGGCGACTTCACGCTGCCCGATGCCACCGGGCTGATGACCGTGTTCGGGTCGAAGGCCGCCGACGAGAAGGGCAACAACAACTTTCGTGGCGTGAAGAGCCCGGCGGCCGACCATCTGCTGAAGGTCATGGCCGACGCGAAGACGCTGGACGAGTTGCGCGACGCATCGCGCGCGCTCGATCGCGTCATCATGTGGAACCATTGGCAGGTGCCAGACCTGTACGCCTCGGACGAGAAGGCCTCGTACTGGAACAAGTTCGGCATGCCGGCGCGCCGGCCGCTGTTCTTCGGCATCGATGCCCCGTCGGGCTTCGCCGCCTGGCCGCTCGAGACCTGGTGGATCCTCGACCCCGCGAAGCGCTAGGAGACCGCCGATGCTGTTCTACATCCTGAAGCGTTTCGCCCTGATGCTGCCCACGCTGCTGGGCGCATTGACCATCACCTTCGTCGTCATCCAGTTCGTGCCTGGCGGGCCGGTGGAGCAGATCATGGCCGAGGCGCGCGCCAGCCAGAAGGGCGGCGAGGGTTTCGCCTACAAGGCCGGCCGCGACAGCGATGCCAAGCAGATCGCCGAGCTGAAGAAGCTCTACGGTTTCGACAAGCCGGCGCATGTGCGTTACTTCGAGATGCTCGGCAGCTTCCTGCGCTTCGACCTGGGGCGCAGCTTCCTGCACAACAAGGACGTTTGGCAGCTGATCAAGGAGAAGCTGCCGGTGTCGATCAGCCTGGGGTTGTGGACCTTCCTCATCAGCTATCTGATCTCGCTGCCGCTGGGCGTGGCCAAGGCGGTGCGCGAAGGCTCGCGCTTCGACGTGGCGACGACACTGGTGGTGCTGGTCGGCTACGCCATTCCCGGCTTCGTGCTCGGTATCTTCCTGATCGTGCTGTTCGCCGGCGGCAGCTTCTTCGAGTGGTTTCCGCTGCGCGGGCTGACGAGCGACAACTGGGAAGAACTGAGCTGGCCGGCGCGCATCGCCGACTACTTCTGGCACCTGACGCTGCCGCTGATCTGCCTGGTGATCAGCAGCTTCGCGGTGACGACGATGCTGACCAAGAACACCTTCGTCGAGGAGATGCGCAAGCAGTATGTGCTGGTGGCGCGCGCCAAGGGCCTGTCGCAGAAGAGCGTGCTCTACAAGCACATCTTCCGCAACGCGATGATCCCGCTGGTCACCGGCTTTCCGGCGGCCTTCGTCGGCGCCTTCTTCGCCGGCTCGGTGCTGATCGAGACGCTGTTCTCGCTCGATGGCCTCGGGCTGCTGAGCTTTGAATCGGTGGTGCGACGCGACTACCCCGTGGTGTTGGGCTCGCTGTACCTGTTCACGCTGATCGGACTGGTGGTCAAGCTGGTGTCGGACCTGCTGTACGTGGTGGTCGATCCGCGTGTGCAGTTTTCGGCGGTCGGCAAATGAGTGCCTTGCTGCCGCACCGCGAAGTCGGCGCAGCGCCCCTGGCCGCCGCACGGCCGATGTCGCCCAACCAGCGCGCCTGGGCACGCTTCAGGCGCAACCGCATCGGCCATGTCTCGCTGTGGTGCTTCGTCGTCGTGCTGGTGCTGGCCACCTTCGCCGAACTGGTCAGCAACGACCGGCCGCTGCTCGCGCGCTACAACGGCGAGCTGTACTTCCCGCTTTTCAAGAACCACCCCGAGACCACCTTCGGCGGCGACTTCGGCACGCCCACCGACTGGAAGGATCCGCTGATCACCGAAGCGTTCGCTCAGCCCGGCAACTGGGCGGCCTTCACGCTCAACACCTACGGGCCGCGCACCAGCAACCCCTTCGAAGCGGTGCCCAGCCCGGCGCCGCCGAGCACACTGCACTGGCTCGGCACCGACAGCCTGGGGCAGGACATGGTGGCACGCTTGCTCTACGGCTTTCGCGTGAGCATCTGGTTCGCCTTCGCGCTGACGCTCACCGGCACCGCGATCGGTATTGCGGCGGGCGCGCTGCAGGGCTACTTCGGCGGCAGGGTCGACCTGGTGCTGCAGCGCTTCATAGAGATCTGGGGCGCGGTGCCGGAGCTGTACCTGTTGATCATCTTCGCGTCGATCTTCGAGCCCTCGCTGCTGCTGCTGCTGGTGCTGCTGTCGCTTTGGGGCTGGATGGGCTTGTCCGACTATGTGCGCGCCGAGTTCCTGCGCAACCGCAGCCTGGAGTTCGTGAAGGCGGCGCGTGCGCTGGGCCTTTCCAATGGCCAGATCATCTGGCGCCATGTGCTGCCGAACTCGCTGACGCCAGTGATCACCTTCCTGCCCTTCCGCATGAGCGGCGCGATCGTCGCGCTGACCTCGCTGGACTTTCTCGGGCTGGGCGTGCCTGCCAGCGTGCCGTCGCTGGGCGACCTGCTGCGCCAGGGCAAGAACAATCTCGATGCCTGGTGGATCATCTTTCCCACCTTCGTCGTGCTGGTGGTGACGATGCTGCTGCTGACCTTCATCGGCGATGCGCTGCGCGACGCCTTCGATACAAGAAAGTCATGAGCACCAAGCCGCTGCTCGAGATCGACCGACTCAGCGTGCGCTTCGGTGCGAGCACCGTCGTCGACGACGTGTCGTTCGGGATCGCCGCGGGCGAAAAGTTCGGCCTGGTCGGCGAGTCGGGTTCGGGCAAGTCGATCACCGCGCTGTCGGTGCTGCGCCTGGTGGATGCGGCCCAGAGCAGCGGCGCGATCCGCTTCGATGGCGCGGACCTGATGGCCAAGAGCGAGCGAGAGATGCGCGGCATCCGCGGCGCGCGCATCGGCATGATCTTCCAGGAGCCGATGACCGCGCTGAACCCGCTGTACACCGTGGGCAACCAGATCGTCGAGGTGCTGGCGCTGCACGAGGCGCTGCGCCCGAACGCGGCACGCGCGCGCGCCATCGAGCTGCTGCATCACACTGGCATTCCAGACCCCGAGACCAAGGTCGATGCCTACCCGCACCAGCTGTCCGGCGGCCAGCGCCAGCGCGCGATGATCGCCATGGCCCTGGCCTGCCGGCCGCAGTTGCTGATCTGCGACGAACCGACCACGGCGCTGGACGTGACCATCCAGGCGCAGATCCTGGCGCTGCTCGACGAGTTGCAGCGAGAGATGGGCATGGCGCTGCTGTTCATCACGCACGACCTGAACCTGGTACGCCGCTTCACGCACCGCGTCGGCGTGATGGAGCGCGGCCGGCTGGTGGAAAGCGGCGTCACCACCGAGGTCTTCGCGAATCCGCAGCACGCCTACACCAAGCGGCTGCTATCCAGTCGGCCGCAGCGCGTGGTGCAGCCGGTGGCCGACAGCGCCGAGGTGCTGCTGCGCGCTGAAGCCCTGGACGTGAGCTTTCCTATCGCCAAGGGTTGGTTCCGCAAGGAGCATTTCATCGCCGTGCGCCAGGCCACGCTGCAGTTGAAGCGCGGCGAGACGCTGGGCATCGTCGGCGAATCCGGCTCGGGCAAGACCACGCTGGGCATGGCGCTGCTCGCGCTGCAGGACATCGCCGGCGGCGAAGTGCACATGGGCGCGCAGCGCATCGACAACGCCGACCGCGCCACGCTGCGCACGATGCGCCGGCGCATGCAGGTGGTGTTCCAGGACCCGTTCGCCTCGCTCAGCCCGCGCCGCACGGTGGGCCAGATCGTCGGCGAGGGGCTGGCGCTGCACCGGGCGGAGCTGTCGGAGGCCGAGCGTGAGGCGCTGGTGCTGCAGATGCTCGACGAGGTCGGACTGAACGAGCGCAGCGGCGTGGCCCAGGTGCTGCAGCGCTATCCGCACGAGTTCTCCGGTGGCCAGCGGCAGCGCATCGCCATTGCGCGCGCCGTGGTGTTGCGCCCCGAGGTGCTGGTGCTGGACGAGCCGACCTCGGCGCTGGACGTGTCGGTGCAGCAGCAGGTGCTGGGCCTGCTGGCCGAGCTGCAGCGCCGCTATGGCATGAGCTATCTGTTCATCAGCCACGACCTGGCGGTGGTGCGCGCGATGGCTCACCGCGTGCTGGTGATGAAGGACGGCGACGTGGTCGAGTCGGGCGAAGCCCAGGCGCTGTTCGATGCGCCACGCGAGGCCTACACGCAGCAACTGCTGGCCGCCGCGCAACTGAGCTGAGGCTACGGTGCGTCGAAGCGGCGCGTGCCCAGCCTGAGTTCGTAGCGCGTGCTCTTTTCCACGTCGGTGAACTGCAGCTGGCTGCCGGTCCATTGGTAGGGCGCGAAGAAGCCGTCGATCTGCATGTTGCCGTGGAACAGCGTCACGCCCAGCTGCTCGCCATGCACCTCGAGGCGATAGGCGATGTCGCTGATGTGCACCAGCAACTGGCCGACGTCGTCCAGATCCACCGTGACCGGCCCGCAGCGCTGTGGCGTGTTGCTGACGGCGACGCACAAGCGGGCGTCGTAGTAGCCGGCCGTCGGCGCCGTCATCGACAGCATGTCGGGCGCGACCGCTGCCGCTGGAGCCGCCTGCAACCTCGCCGCCAGACCAAGCAGCAGCAGGCAGCCGACTCGACGCAACGAGCGGCCGAGCCAGCCGTGTTCGGCGATCTGGAATGGATGCATCAGTGGCTTTGTCGGCATACAGGCGGCAAATCCTACGCGTTCGACGCGATGCCTGCCGGCAGCGGCATTGCGCTGGGGATAATGGGCGCAGGAGGGCACCCATGCCGCGCAGCGTACTGGACGAAAACCACATTCACCCGGCCATTCGCGAGCGCGTGGCCGGCTTGCACAGCACGATCGTGCAGGAGGTCCAGGCGGCCGTCCGGCAGCATCCCGTGGTGGTCGTGGGCATGGCGCAGAACCCGTTTGTGCGCAAGGCGCGCAAGGCGCTGGACGCGGCTGGCATTCCCTTTCACTACCTGTCCTACGGCAGCTACCTGAGTGAATGGCGGCGGCGCAATGCGCTGAAGATGTGGACCGGTTGGCCCACGTTCCCGATGGTGTTCGTCAAGGGCACGCTGATCGGTGGCTCGGAGGAGCTGGCCAAATCGATGGCCAGCGGCGAACTGCAGCGCCTGCTCGCCTGACGCCATGCTCCGGCACATGC
>JAHECC010000201.1 GCA_024641965.1 Rubrivivax sp. | reverse complement strand
CGTAGGCAGTGAGGCCAATGGCGCTTCGCCGGCCAGCCATCGGCGGATGTTGAGCACGTCCAGCGCGCGCGAGCCGGGTTCGTGGCCGCCCAGCAATACCAGCCGCACCACGCGGCCGGCCTCGTGCATGCGCATCGACAGGCAACGGCCCGCTTCGTCTGTAAAGCCGGTCTTCGAGAGCCAGATGTCCCAACCCGCCTGGCCCACCAGTTTGTTGGTGTTGAGTACGAGGCGCGGTTTGCCGTTGATTCGCACAGTTTCGTGGGAACGGCTGGTGATGCGCTCGATGTCCGAGTAGGCGGCAGCAGCATGCAAGACAAGCGACCAATCAACAGCACTCGAAAGGTTCTGCGCAGAAAGCCCCGTGGGCTCTTCGATGACCGTTTGGGTCAGTCCCAGCGCAAGGCACTTTGCGCGCACGGCGTCCAAGAATTCAGCGATGCCGCCAGGATAGGTGCGCGCCAGCGCCGCGGCGGCATGATTGTCCGAAGCCATCAGCGCCAGCGCGAGCAGTTCGGCGCGTGTCACCACAGCGCCGACCGGCACGCCGTGTCGGGTGTGCTTGAGCGTGTCGCGGTCGGCCTCATCGATGCGAACGCGCTCCTCGGGGTCTTGGCGTGCATCGAGCACCACCATTGCGGTCATCAGCTTCGTCAGCGACGCGATCGGCGCTGCTACCTGCGAGTCCTTTTCGAGCAGCACCTCGCCGGACACATCGTCCACGACCAGAACGTGGCGTGAGGCGAACGGCACAGCCGTCCATCCCGGTACCCCAAGGGTCATCAGCGCAACGACAGCCAAAGCCTTCAACATCGACGACCCCGAAGCCCATGCAGGCGCGGCGCCTTGAGGTTGAATCAGTTACCCCCGCCGCGTTGGACGTCAAGCGCTTGACAATGAGCGTCCGGCGTCCTGCGTTCAGGCTATCTGGAGGTCGCCCGGCAATAGCATCGAAATCGCGGTACTTTCGCCGTGCATTTGCTCCGCGTCTGCTTGCCCAGATGCGCATACTGCCGTTGATCGTTCAGGCTTCATACAGGCAGCGTCGATGGGTGCATCCAGGGTATTTCGGCACGAGAACTATGAGTTGCATTGCAGTGCGAATGCCGTCGATGGCGGGCGGTTTGCGCCGGCTGTCGTTGTGACCAAACAGATATGGCCGACGCGCCCCCGAAACATTGCGGTGCGCAGTAACAACTACGCAACCGAAGAAACCGCCATCGAAGCCGCACGTAACGAGGGCATCGAATGGATCATGAGCTACGGGTAACAACTGAACCTGCCTGATTCGCCAGCGGCGATCACCCACGTTCATGAGGCGGGCGATGCCAGATGGGTCGGTCACAACCTCAATAATGGTGTCTGCGACCAACGCGCCGGCGGAGGAAGCGTCTACTCCAAGCTCAAGGAGCGCTTAGTCGGCCGATTGGATCAGTGCAAGTGATCGACTCTGGCCGCACAGATGCGCCATCGCTCGTCTACCGCAGTTTCGGTATCTCGACCATCACAGGCTGGCCCGGCGCGGTGCAGCCCATGTCGCAGCAGCGACCGGGCTGGCGGTTCTTCGTGATGGCGCGCGTCTCGTCATGCAGCACGCCGCGTTCCAGCAGTCGCTCGACCAGTTCGACCTTGCTGCCCACGGGGTAGTTGCGCCAGATCTCCTGCTTCATCGCGGCCGGCGAGCCGCCACCGTGCAGGCTGATCACCGAGTACCAGCCCCCCTGATAGGAGGCGGTGAGGTCCTCGATGAAGCGCGCGACCTCGATGCGCTTGTCGTAGGGCACGCTTGGGCTGGCGCGCAGCACCTCGGCCAGTGTCGCCGCGGTGGCCGGGTTGTGGTCCTCGTCCGGCCCTGGCAGCGCGACGATCAGACCGCCCGAGACCTCGTGTGCCAGGCGATGCATGTCGTAGATCTGGGTTGCGAGCAGCAACTTGCCGATGTTGCTGAACACTGGCTCGGGCATGAAATTGCCGTAGTGGGGGTCCTGCGTTCCGTAGACGCTGGCGGCCACGCCGCAGGCGTAGAAGCCCTCGGTGATCTTGATCAACTCGACCATCGGCTCGCGCAGGTTGCTCTTTTCGCCAGGATCGAAGCCATTGGCCTCGCACATCAGCGCGCCGGCGCCGATCAACAGGTCACCGAAGCCGGCGCGCGCGCCGATGCAGGTGTGCCGGTGGTGGGTGGCGTAGCTGTACGTCAGGGTGCTGCTGTGCTCCCATTCGCCGGCATAGAACACGCGCTCCCAAGGCACGAAGACCTTGTCGAAGATGATCACGGCAGTCGACTGTCCGTACTTGCGTGAGAACAGTGCGCTGCCATGCTCGAGCTTCTCGCCTGGACGGCCCGCAGGCCGCGAGACGATGGTGAGGCCGGGCGCATCGATAGCCACCGCGCAGCACACCGCGAAAGCAGCATCTTCGGCGCCCATATTGCGGCTTGGCATGACGAGCAACTCGTGCATGTAGGGTGCGGCCGTAACGATGGCCTTGGTGCCGCTGATCACGATGCCCTTGCCGTTGCGCTCGACCACATGGACGTAGGTGTCGGGGTTGGCCTGCTGGTGCGGCTTCTTGCTGCGATCACCCTTGGCGTCGGTCATGGCGATGCCGATCGAGAGATCCTCGTCCTGCACCCGTGTCAAGTAGGCGTCGAAGCGGGCGCGGTGTTCGGTGGTGCCTTTGGCGTCGTCGATGTGCGCGCTGACCTGGGCCAGCCCGTTCAAAGCGTCGTGGGCCAGGTAGCGCTGCGCGCAGCCGGTCTCCTGACACAGCAAGCGCACCGCCTCGAGCTTGTTGAGCAAGTCGCCGGCACAGTCGTTGACGTGCAGCATTCGGTTGACCACCTTGCCGCGGCGAGCCTGGGTGGCGAGTGCAACGGGCGCGACTTTCGCGTCGCGCGCGAAGTCATAGGTGTAGGCCAGCGCGTTGACGCCGGGGGCGAGCGAAGGGTCGTCGGCAACCGACTCCACGCGGCGGCCATCGATGTAAACGGTCGGCCGCAGACGGCGCAGCGAATCGCGGTAGTCGGCGCCGCTCATCATCGTGGCGGGCGCGGTGACGGCGGCAACAGGCAGTGGAGCATTCATCGGGTGTCTCCTTATCGGGCGAATGATTTGAACACCGGTCAAATCCCCGATCAAGGCTACATTGCGGCCATGTTCAAGTCCTTTCGGACGGTCGCCATTGCGGCGCTAGCCCGGCCACCCACCCCTCGTCAGGCAAGGGTGGCGCAGTGAACGCGATCGTGGCTTCGAACAGTGTGCTGTTACTGGTCGACTACCAGCAGCGGCTGATGCCCGCCATTCACCGCGGTGAGCAGGTCGTCGCCGAAGCAACGCGCCTTGCCGATGCGGCGCGTGCACTCGGCGTTCGCGTGCTGGGCACCGAGCAGAACCCGGCCGGCCTCGGGCCCAATGTCGAGGCGATCCGTCAGCGCTGCGAAAGCACGCTTGCCAAGATGCACTTCGATGCCTGCGAAGACGGGCTGCTCGACGCCCTCGGCGATGTGAGCGATGTGGTCATCGCTGGCTGCGAGGCCCATGTGTGCCTGCTGCAGACCACGCTGGGCCTGCTGCGCGCCGGCCGGCGCCTGTGGGTGGTGAGCGCAGCCTGCGGTTCGCGCTCGATAGCCGATCATGAACTGGCGATGCGGCGTTTGCGGGGCGTGGGCGCGGTCATCGTCAGTCCCGAGATGGTGGCGTTCGAGTGGTTGCATGATTGCCGGCACGGATCGTTCAAACAGGTGCTGCAGATGTTCAAAGCCCGGATTGGCTGAGGTGTCGCTGTGACGTGACCGGGATCCCCTTAGAACGTGGAAACGCGCCTGCCTTGATGCCGCTCCAAGAGAAAGACCGCGCGGGCAAGGTGTCTCCAGCCACCCTCGATCTTGATGAACTCCAAAGACCGCATTGCCGCTGGCAGACCAGGGCCTCGACTGGCAAGGCACGGCCACAAGCCGACCTTCCCGGCGCCCTCCGAATTCTGGCCATGGAGCGCCCACGAATGGCAGGTTTTCGGCGACGAACTTGAACCGCAGATTGGCTGGTCCTGTTAAGGCTTGTGTGACACCTGCCCTTGCGCGCAGGTGGTCGTACGTGCTCCCTGCATCCGGGCAGGTGTTGCATAAGCCTCGAGGGAGGAAACCGCGGCGAACGCCACGGTGGTCGTCGAGCGCAGCGTCTATGGCGATTGGTTTGCGCAGGCGTCGGGATACGGCTGCGCGCGATGCCTCGCGCAAGCCGTGCTGACCGGCACGCATGGCTTGCGGCGCGCCACCATGCTGCAGCAACGGCCGGCGTCCAGGCATTCGGGGGCGGCGATCGAGCAGTGCACGCAGTTGTCCACTGGACGCCGTGTGCAGCGTCGAGTCGATTGGCGGTGATCGAGGTCGGTCATGATGTCGGCGGTGCCCGAATAGAGTTGTCGCGCAAGAAGACTTGCAGCACCACCATCGCGTGGCCGCAGTGGGCACAGACGAAGGTCGGCGCCGGCGCGATCGACGCTTCGCCGGCCGACGCGTCATGCGGTGGCGGCACCACGTGCAACAACTCGCGCGCCCGCGCCAGGTTGTCCCGCCGGTTGCTGTTGGCCAGCAGGCCGTAGTGCCGGATGCGGTGGAAGCCGCCCGGCAGAACGTGCAGCAGGAAGCGGCGCATGAACTCCTGCGGGCTCAGCGTCATCGCCTTGTGGCGCGTCTTGCCCTTGGCGCCGTCCTTGACCCGGTAGTCCTTCCAGCGGAAGGTGACACCACGCTCGTCCATCGCGAGCAGCCGGCTGTTGGAGATGGCCACGCGGTGCGTGTAGCGCGACAGGTAGGCCAGCACCGCCTGCGGTCCTGCGAACGGCCGCTTGGCATAGACCACCCACTCGCTATTGCGCAGCGGCGCGAGCCAGGCCTTGAAGGCGGCCGCGTTGGCCAGCGCCGTGTGTTCGCCGAAGAACCTGAGCGCGCCGCTGTCGTGCAGCCGCTGCAGTTCCTCCAAGAAGCGGCGCCTGAACAACCGCGACAGCACCCGCACCGACAGGAAGAACCCAGACCGGCAGGCAATCCAGCGCGACCCGTCTGGCGCCAGCCCGCCGCCCGGCACGATGCCGTGCACGTGCGGATGATGGGTCAGTGCGGAGCCCCAGGTGTGCAGCACCAGCGTGGCGCCGATGCTCGCGCCCAGGTGCTTGGGGTCGGCTGCAATCCTGAGCAGCGTCTCGGCGGCGATGTCGAAGAGCAACCCGTACAGCGCCGACTTGTTCTGGTACGCGATATCGGCGATCGGCGCCGGCAGCGTGAAGACCACGTGGTAATACTCCACCGGCAGCAGATCGGCCTGACGCGCATCCAGCCAGCGCTTGGCCGCGCTGCTCTGGCACTTCGGGCAGTGCCGGTTGCGGCACGAGTTGTACGAAACCTGATCCAGTCCGCAGCCGTCGCAGCGCAGGACGTGGCCGCCCAGTGCCGCAGTGCGGCACTGGGTGATGGCCGACATCACCTTGAGCTGCGCCAGGCTCAGGTGACCGCGCTCGGCCTCGCGCCAGGCGCTGCCGTGGGCGCGCAAGATGTCGGCGACCTCCAGGGCAGGTCGCCCCTGCACGATGGCGCGCTGCTACTGGGCCGGCGGCGTGGGTGGAGGTTCTGGCGCAGGTTCTGCCGCTGGCTTGTCGGAGGTCTGGTCCAGCGGGCTGATCACCCGGCGCAGCAAATCGGTGGCCACGGCGGCGTACAGGCTCGTGGTGTCCAGCCGCTTGTGCCCGAGCAGCACCTGGATGACACGGATATCGACCTTCTGCTCCAGCAGATGGGTGGCAAAGGCATGGCGCAGGCCATGCGGCGTGATGCGCTTGTCGATGCCGGCGGTGGCGGCGGCCAGGTGCACGGCGCGGTTGAGCTGGCGCGCGGTCACGTGGTCGGTGGGGTCCAGGCCAGGGAACAACCAACCACCGTGGCGGACCTTGCCCTGGGCGTGCCCGAGCCTCCACCAGGCGCGCAGCCGCTCCAGCAGTACAGGGCTGAGCATGGCGTAGCGATCCTTGCGGCCCTTGCCCTGCTCCACGCGCAGGGTCATGCGCTCACCGTCGATGTCGCCGACCTTGAGCGAGACCACCTCGCTGACGCGCAAGCCCGCGCCGTAGGCCACCGACATGGCGGCCTGGTGCTTGAGGTTGGGCGCTGCCGCGATCAGGCGGCCCACTTCCTCGGGGCTCAGGATGACCGGCAGCTTGCGCGGCACGGCCACGTGCGTCATCTTGAGCATCAGCTCGGGCCGGCCCAGCGTGATGTCGAAGAAGAACTTCAACCCGGTGAGGGTGGCGTTGATGGTGACCGGGCCGGTGCCAGTGTCGACCAGGTGCAACTGGAAGCGGCGCAGCTCCTCGGCGGAGGCAGTGTGCGGAGAGCGGCCGAGGAAGGTGGCGAGCTTGCGCACGGCGCGGATGTAGCCATCCTGCGTGTGCTCCGCGAACTGGCGCATGCGCATGTCCTCGAGCATGCGCTGGCGCAGCGGCGAGACCGCAGCTGCTGGGGTCGGCGTGGAGATGTCCATGATCCTGCTCCTGTCGGTGACTGAGGCGGATTGCCTCGATCGCCAACATCGCAGAGTCACGGGCGCAACGGACCACCACCAACGTCGCCGGAGCGCCTACCGCGCGAGCGGTTTAGTCCACCGAGGTGCAGCGGACGGTGGTGCTGCGCGTCGGTCAACGTCAGGTTGCGGCAGCTGCTGTCATTCGACCTCCCAACATGAACGACCGCA
>JAHECC010000200.1 GCA_024641965.1 Rubrivivax sp. | reverse complement strand
CGCACAGGTCGTCCACTGTGGTTGCGTTGTATCCCTTGCTGCGCACGATGCCGAAGGTGGCCAGCAACAAGCGCTCACGTGCGCTGGCGGTGCTTGGGCGATCGGTAACTGCTGTCATGTCGCGGACCATACCGACCAGTTGGTATGGTGTCAATGCCAAATCCTAGCGAGGCGGAGCGGCGCAGGCCGCTGGGTCGCGTGAGCGACTGCTTTGGAGAAAGAGCTCGTTAGAGCGGCTGTCAGCCTACGTCGGCTGTACATTGAAACCAGTCATCGGCATGGCGATTTCCTGATCGATCGTCTGACAGCAACTGGCCGACAGTGTGAGTACGCGGGCGGGACAGTAAGCGGACCTCGGCCAAACGGCCTCATTGCTCGAGTGACAGCAATCTGGAAACGCCGCGAACCGGCGTTGCGGACCACTTCGGGTCACCCGGTCGACGCCAGTCTCAACTCGGCAACGGCTACGGTGCGCCGCGCTGCGGCGGCGCCTCGTGCGCCGCCATATTGACGGCGGCAAGGGCGTCTGGTTCTATGGCGTCCGCCTCGGCGCCGCAGCGCGTCGGCGACGTGATCGCCTGCGCCACCAGCGGCGCCATCGATTTCAGGATCTGCGCCGGCAGCGCACTGGTGAAGCGGTAGTCGGCCGCCTCGGGGCCGGGCACGTAGGCAGTGAGCGTGCCGAAGTGGCGCTCGCCGATAAAGAAGACAAAGGTCGCGGTGCGGTTGAGCACGCGCTCGCCGATGCGCTCGCCGCGCGCGCCGTAGCTGATCTGGCGGTTGTCGCCGGTGCCGGTCTTGCCACCGACGACGAGCGGCTCGCCCTGCGCGTCGAGCAGCGCGCCGCGCAGCCGCCGCGCAGTGCCCTGTTCGACCACCTGCACCAGCGCCGCCTTCAGCACCTGCGCGACTTCGGGGGCGAGCACGCGCTCGGCTTCAGCCGGTACGGCGCGGGCGAGTTGCGTCTCATAGGGCGTCGCGGCCGCGAAGTGCAGGCCTTCGATCTGCACCGTCGGCTGGCGCACGCCGTCGGCGACGATGATGCCCATCAGCTCGGCCAGCGCCGCCGGGCGGTCGCCCGAGCTGCCGATGGCCGTCGCGTACGACGGCACCAGGCGATCGAAGGGATAGCCGACGCGGCGCCACGACTCGTGCACATGCTCGAAGGCGTCGATCTCGAGCAGCGTGCGGATGCGCAGATCCTGCGCGCGGGTGGCGCGGCTGCGCAGCAACCAGTCGTAGGCTTGTTGACGCTGTGCTGCCGTGGCGTCGACCACCTGCGCCAGCGTCGCCTGCGGCTCGCGTGCCAGATGCGCGGCGACTTCGAGCTCCAGCGGGTGGATGCGCGCCAGGTAGCCTCGGTCGGCCAGGCTGTAGCGCCCCGGCGCGTAGGCCTGGAAGGCACGCAGGCGCTGCGCCTCGGTAAGGCCGCTGCGGTGGCGCTCGACGAAGGCGTCGAAGGCGGCGACGTCGGCATCCGGCAGCAGGCTGTGGTGGATCACCGCCAGGCGCGGCAGCGACGGTGAAGTGCCGGCCAGCGCATCGAGCATCTGATCGACACTGAGCCCGGCGTGGCGGCGGTAGAAGCCGCGCGTGAACTGGCGGCCCTCGCGGTCGGCGAAGCGCGCCAGCAGCACCGCGCGCTGCGGGTGGTCCTTTTCTTCGAGCACAGCACCGGCCGATTCCGGGCCGCGGTGGATGTGGTGCAGCACGATCTCGCGCATCAGGCGGATGAACGGCAGGTTCAGCGAGTCGCGCAGCGACTCGTATAGCGTGGCCACGCGCGCATCGTCTCGCTTGTCGAAGTTGGAGAAGCTGTGCAGCCCGCCGCCGGTGAAGAAGCTCTCGTGCGGGCTGGCCGAGAAGCGCCGCTGCATCGCCGCGTCGAGCATCGCGGCCAGCGGCGCCTGCGGCTGCGCGCGCAGATGGTCGACCGCCCAGCGCGTCAGCCGGTCCTGCGGCGCCACCGGCAGCGCGGCGAGTTCCTCGCGCGTCAGCGGCGACAGCTGCGCATGCAGCGACGCCACCAGGTCGAGGTAGGTGGTCAGCGTCCGCAGTTTGGCGGTCGAGCCCAGCTCGAGCTTGGCACCGGTGTTGATGTCGAAGGGCTGGTCGACGTTGTCGGCGTGCACGCGCACGCGGTTGAGGCCGTCACCGCGCTCGAACAGCGTGAAGCTGTACTTCAGCTGTGCCGGATCGCCGCGTTCGAGCAGTCGCTCGCCGACCAGCCCGGCGGCACGCGCCGCGTCCGGGTCGCGCAGCCGCTGCAACTGTTCGACCACCGCGTCCTGCAGCGCGCCGTCGATCGTCGTCGACAGCTTCAGGTCGAGCCGGTCGACGTCGTACAGACGTGGCGTGCCCAGCAGCGCGGCGAGCTGGATGCGCGCATTGTTGACCGCCTTGCGCTGCGCGAAGTCCGACGCCGGTGTCAGCGCATAGCGCTCGCGCAGCTCAGCGCGCGTGGCCAGTGCGGCGTCACGCAGCGCGGCGTCGATGACGCCAGCACCGGCCAGCAGCCGCAGGTGGCCGTCGACCAGCCCATCGAGCTCACCACGACCGCCGCCCAGGTACCAGGCCGGGCGACGCTGCGCGATGATCAGCGCCAGCGCTTGGCGGTAGGCCAGCGCCTGCGCCGCCAGATCGTCGCCCTGCGGTGACTGCAGGCGCAGCACGCGCGAGGCCGTGCCTGTGTCGGCGCCGAACCAGGCGTGCAGCCCATCGGGCAGGCCATGCACCTCGCCCCAGCCGTGCAGTGCGCCCAGCGGCACCGTGTTGACATAGTCGAGCAGGATGCGCCGACGCGCCGCACGCGTGTCCTCGCCGTCGGCATAGACGCGCAACGAGGCGCTGGCGATCTGGCGCAGCTTGTCTCGCGCGCTGGCGGTGCGGCCGTCGGGCGAATGGCGGTACTTCTCGATCTGCGTAGCCAATGTGCTGCCCCCGCCTGCCGAATGTTCGGCGTCGATACGCCTGACAAGTTGGTCGAAGGCCGCGCGCGCCAGCCGTGGCGGGTCGATCACCGGGTTGCGCGTCGCTGCGGCATCGGCGAGCAGACCGCGGTCCTCGATGAACGACAGGCTGTCGCGCACCAGCGGCGGCACGTCGTCGAACCGTGTCCAGGCATGGTGCGGGTAGCGGCTGTCGTATCGCGTGTCGGCGCGGCAGTCGAGCACCGACAGCCCAGCCTGCGTCTTCTCGATGTAAGGGGCGGACAGGCCGCGGTCGATGTGCGACATCAACGCGGGCGACTGGCGCGCCTGTAGCGTCACGTCGTAGCCGCTCGCCACTAGCCGCTGCACATGCTCGAGCAGCTGCGTGTAGCCCAGGCGCTCGTCGAAGGGGCCGTGCGCCGGCACGCGCATCGCCGCCTGGGCGCCGGGCCGCAAGTCGAAGCGCAGCGTGCGCGCGTGCTCGACAAGCCAACGCGCCTGCCAGCGCGAGCTGTCCAGCTCGTCGCCCAGCCAGACGCCCAACGCCGCCACGCCCAGCGCGATGGCGCCGGCGACGACCCAGGGCCAGCGCCGAGGTCGGCGGCCGACGGAAATCACCTGGGCTGTCATCGCTGCTTTGGGTTCACCGTTGGGGTGCTGCGCGATCCGGAAGTTGGGGCAATGTCGACGGCGGCATGGGCAACGAAATTGTGTGCGGCAACGCCGCGCGGCGCCCTGACCGCACCGCTTTCAGACCCTTCGCTGCGTGAAGAATGGCCGCTCGGCGTGGGAGCTTCGCAACGGCTGGCGCTGCAACGATTGCCGCATCGAGCGCCGTGCGCGTGCAAATGCAGCTGGCAGCCTGATCGCGGGCCGGCACTCCTGCAGCGACAAACTCAGCTGCCGGAGAGTTGCCGTTCGTATACGACAGCAGGTGCGGCCGGGACCGCCAGTTCCCAGCGCTTCCAGATTGCTGTCACTCGAGCGACGAGATGCACCGACCACGGTCAGCTTGCTGGCGTGTCGGCGTACTCACGCAGTCGGCCAATTCCGGACCGACCACTTCAGCCAGCCGACGTCAGGTCTCGGCAGATTGGGCGCGGTGGAGTCATACCCGTGAGGGTCGGCGAGCTGAGTGCAGGGAGCCGTGCTGGCACCGTCTCCGATGACAACTTCTCGGCAACCTCGCGCATGGAGCGCAACCGGGCAGTACCGGCTCACGGCAACAGGCTCAGCACCTGCTATGTATGTACCCGGATCAGATGCAATGAGGCTCGATATCAGCCCCCTGGCGTGTACCAGATCGGCGAGGTGTAAGCCCGTTCCTGGGTCGTCATGGGGACTTCTTTGGGCATCTTGATGTTGAAGCGCACGGCCTCGTAGGCGGTCCACCGCGGTGTGGGGATCTCGATGACGCGGACATAGTAGAAGGCGGACAGTTTCGCGTCGAAGTCCGGGTCCTTCCAGGTCGCGATGAGTTCGGGCGACCCGATACTGTTGCTCCAGGTCGCCTTCGCCACATTGACCGTATTGCCCACCGGCGGCAGTTTGCCGTCCGCGCCGGGCTTGCGAGCACCACTCCAGACGACGTCGTACACCTTTTCCTGGGTCTTTCCATCCTTGCCCAGCCATCCCTTGACGATCTGGATCCGATCCAGGTTGCCGCTGTAGGGATCCTTCATCGCTGCGACCAAGAAGGTGGGTGCCTTGCCGGCCGGTGCCTGCCGAAGGTCACCACCCATCGGAACACCCTTGGCGTAGCCGACGCCCGCCGGAAGGCGCGTGTCGGTATCTTCCGCAGTGAAGCTCCATCCGCCGAAGAAGCGCACGGTCATCCGCGAGCCGGTGGTCGCATAGGTTTCCTTGCGCTTCATGGCATCGAAGATTGCCTCCCGTGTGTTCTCGGTGGCCCAGACCGCGGCATAGCCACTGGCGGCCTGTTGCCAGCCCTTGACGGTGAACTTCGGATCGGGAGCCTCGATGACGACGTGCTCCCAACGGTGCGCATTAGGTTCGACGAGGGAGTGCTTGCCGAAGAAGTTTTCCTCCTCGACCGCTGCAAGGGATGTGTGCGCGTCGGTGCTGCCGATCATGCCGAACTTGAAGGGGTTCACGCCGAGTTTCTGCTCCAGCAGCAGGCCTGTCTTGAGCGCCTCGCGGGCGTACTCGTATTTCAGCATCTCGGGCTTCTTCGCCTCGGTGCCGTTCAAGTTGGAACGGTCCCAGGTCTCATAGTCTGCAAATTCGTCATTCGGAGACAGCATCGGGTGCGCTTCACCATCGCCTTTGATCTGGGTGACCTCGGCGAGCGGTTCCATGCGGGCGCGCAGTTCGGCTATATCCCGAGTCAGCGGTTTGCCGTCGAACGTTTCCACCGTGAACATGCGACCGTTGCTCAGGTTGCCGTTGTGGGGGATCGCCAGGACCTCAGCGCCTGTCTCTTTCTGGAACCGGTCCAGTCGCTTCCAGAGATCCTCGGGGTTCTGGCTGTCGAACTGGGAGAACGGCGTCATCCGGTTGGCCGCAGCGGCATTGCCACGGAAGAGCACGTTGCGGTGCAGGTTGTAGCCGCCCATGGTGGTGTATTCGAAACCGATGATGGCCGAGAACCGGCCCGGTTCGTTGTAGCGGTCGGCCAGTGCGGTGTAGGCCTCCCAGGCCTTGCGCACGGCCTTGTCGTTCTTGATCGGCGCCTCCTTCTTCGAAAGCGAGTCGACGATCTCCATCGCGGCAGCAAAGGAATTGTCGGTGTTGCCACTCATCAGCATGTCGTACCAGCGCCGGCCCATTTTCGTGGACAGAATTTCAGGGTCGCCGGTGAGCAATTGCGGCATCAGGCCGTACATCTCGGCGTGGTCGGCAATCACCAGCCAGTCGAGCGGCCGCGAGAGCTTGGCACGAAGTCCACCTGTGGTGGTGATCTCCTCGCCGCGCGCGAAGCGGAAAGCGTCTTCTTGCCCGATCCGATTGATCGTTCCCGCATCGACAGAGACGGCAGTGTGCAGGTGGGTGTCGCCCCACAGAACCTTGGTGGGAAAGTTGCGCCCGGCATAGGGTGAGAATTGAGGTTGGGTCAGGCGCGCGATGTCTTTCTTCGCAACGCCGTACTCGTTGCTCGGGTCTGCCGACCAAGCGACAGAAGTCATTCCACAGCCGGCGAGGACCAGGATTGTTTGCAGATACCTATTCATGGCGAGAATCCCTTCTATGTTCTTGGCGTTAGGCAAGCCTGTTCAGATTCGCGGCGTATGCCAGTTGGTCGAAGCGTAGACGCGCTCCTGGAGGGATATCGGGCTTCCTTCCAGGGGCTTCTGGTTGAGTTTCTTGGCGTCATAGGCGGTCCAGTGATCCGTCGGGATCTCGATCACGCGCACCTCGTCGAAGGCCGTCAGGTGCGGACCGAAATGCGGATCCTTCCACAATGGCATAAATCAAGGGCCCGATGCTGTTGGTCCAGGTCGGCTGTGCGACACCGGCGCCAGTCGGCAATAGGCTGGCCGCGCCGAAACTGTGTCGAATTGAACCATATCGGATAGGGCAAGGGATCATTCCCGGCATCCAGGCGTGCCGCCTCGAATCTCGGCACCCGCTGCATTGCTGTCGTCCACCTCAGATCGGCGAAGGGTAACAACGGGTCGACCCGCGCCAGCCGAGGTCCGACGCAGCAGTCGTTCGGCGATGACGCCGGCCAACGGCAGCTACCTGCGGCCGCTGGCTACGCACGGTCCCGGCCATGAAGCGACGTTGACGATCGACAGCTTCCTGGCATCGCGCCAGGGGTCTCTCGGGCCGGTGGCGGACAGCAGGCGTTGCCCTAAGCGCCTGCCCCGCC
>JAHECC010000199.1 GCA_024641965.1 Rubrivivax sp. | reverse complement strand
GACAAAGCCAATGCCAAGGTGGCCGAGGTCGATGGCCATGGCATCACGCGCGTCGAGTGGGACAGCGCCCATCAGCGCAATGTCGAGCGACTGCGCCAGCAGATGCCCGGCGTGGACGTGAAGATGTTCGACACGCCCCAGGTGCGCCTCGAGACGCTGGATGGCATCGTGCGTGAGCGCGTGCTGCTGACGGCGGCCGACAAGATGAACCTCGGCGTCAGCGACGAGCGGCTGCAGCGCGTGTTCGCCACCGACCCGCAGTTCGCGCCCTTGCGCAACCCCGATGGCAGCGTCAACCGCGACCTGCTGATCGCGCAGGGCATGAACTCCGAAATGTTCGCGCAGCGCCTGCGCCAGGATTTGGCCATGCGGCAGGTGCTGGAAGGCATCGGCGCCACCGCGCTGGCCCCGAAGGCCGTGGTCGATGCGGCCATCGATCCGATGCTGCAGCGCAGGCAGGTGCAATCACGCCGCTTCAACGCGGCGGACTACCTGAGCAAGGTCAACCCCAGCGACGCCGACATCGAAGCCTTCTACAAGGCCAACGAGGCGCAGTTCCGTGCACCTGAGCAGGCCAGCATCGAATACCTGGTGCTCGACCAGCAGGCGCTGAAGCAGGGCGTGTCCGTGCCCGAGGAGGACCTGCGGCGCTACTACGCCGAGAACGCCAGCCGGTTTACGGCAGCCGAGGAGCGCCGCGCGAGCCACATCCTGATCGCCGCCGACAAGGACAAGCCGGCCGCCGAACGCCAGCAGGCCAAGGCCAAGGCCGAGAAGCTGCTGGAGCAGTTGCGCCGGTCACCGGGCCAGTTTGCCGAACTGGCCAAGGCGAACAGCAACGACCCGGGCAGTGCCGAACGCGGCGGCGACCTCGACTTCTTCGGCCGCGGCGCAATGGTCAAACCCTTCGAGGACGCCGTCTTCGTGATGAAGGACGGCGAGATCAGCAACGTCGTGGAGAGTGATTTCGGTTATCACATCATCCAGCTGACGGCGGTGCGCGGCGGCGAGAAGAAGAGCTACGAAGCAGTGCGTGCCGAGATCGAGAATCAGGTACGCAACCAACTGGCGCAAAAGCGCTTTGCCGAGGTGGCGGAGCAATTCAGCAACACGGTCTACGAGCAGTCCGACAGCCTGCAACCGGCGGCCGACAAACTCAAACTGGAAAAGCGCACGGCCACGGTGCAGCGTATGCCCGCGCCGGATGCCAAGGGGCCGTTGGCATCGGCCAAGCTGCTCGAGGCGGTATTCGGCAACGAGGCCGTGCGCAACAAGCGCAACACCGAGGCGGTCGAAACGGGGCCCGGCCAGCTGGTATCGGCGCGCATCGTCGAATACGCGCCTGCCCACGTCCTGCCCCTGGCCGACGTGAAGCAGCGCGTGCGCGAACGCGTGATGGCCGAACAGGCTGCCGCAATGGCGCGCAAGGAAGGCCAGGCATTGCTGGCACAACTCGACAAGGGCACCGACGTGTCGTTGCCGGACAATGCCGTGATCAGCCGGGCGTCGGCGCAGGGCGTGCCGCGCAAAGTGATCGATGCGGTGCTGGCTGCCGATGCCAGCAAGCTGCCCGCACCGCTGGGCATCGACCTGGGCGCGGAGGGTTACATGGTGGTGCGTGTGACCCAGGTGCAGCCCCCCGACCCGGCGCTGGCGGGCGCGCAAAACCTGCAGACACAGTATCTGCAAGCCATCGGCAATGCCGAAGCCCAGGCCTACTACGCGGCGCTGAAATCGCGCTTCAAGGCCGAGGTCAAGGCCTCGGCACTGCGGGCCGACATCAGCCCACAGGACAGCCCGCGCTGAGGCCTTCCGCGTCGCGGCCGCGCAAGCGCACGGGACTATAATTCGACGCTTCGACGGTGGCTGTAGCTCAGTTGGTAGAGTCCAGGATTGTGATTCCTGTTGTCGTGGGTTCGAGTCCCATCAGCCACCCCACCGACACCCCCTGAACACCGCGGCCGGCAAGCCTTTGCCGGCCGTCGTCGTTTCCGGCTGGCCTCAGCGCTCGGCGATGAAGTGCCCCACGCTTACCACCTCGCCAGGCAGCAGATAGGTGCGCAGTTTCGCTTCCAGTTCCTGGTTGGCCAGCGTCGATCTCGAGCGCTGGTGCAGGTAGTCGGCCCATGACGCGACGATGAATCGTTCGACGAAACGCGAAGGATCCGACAGGTCGCGATAGGCGCGCCAGAGGGTGGCACCGTCGCGTCGGCGCGGTGCGCGCAGCCGGCTCAGCGTGTCGAGGAATGCGTCGGCATCCTCGGCGCGCACGCGGTAGCCATACTCCACGGCCACCGGCCCGTCCTCGGGGTCGGGTTCGGCGGCGACGAAGTAATCGTCCCAGCGCGTGGCCAGGGTCACTTCCTCGGCCTCGCCCATGCGCAGCGGAAAGGGCCGCGCGAGCAGCAGCCCGGCGGCCATGCACAGAGAGGCCACGCTCAGCGCGAAGCTCAGGCTGGTGATGTCGGACAGCGCACCCCAGAAGGCCGAGCAGATGGCGAAGGAACCCAAGGCGCACAGCGTGTGCATCGCCAGCGCGCGCGCGCGTACCCACAGCGGGGCGCTGGTCTGCGTGGCGGTGTTGAAGGTCGACATCACCGCCATCCAGGCGGCGCCGCCCAGTCCCAGCGCCGGGTACACCAGCCACTTCTGGGTGGAAAATGCCGCCACCAGCATGACAAAGGCGTACAGCACGCAGCCGCCGGCCACCAGGCCTTCGAGGCCGGCACTCGCGCGCAGGCGTCCGATGACCAGTCCGGCACCCACCGCGCCAGCACCCATGCAACCCATCAACAGACCCACACCCGCGGCACCCAGTCCGAGCTGGCTCTGGCCGATCACCGGCAGCAGCGCCCACAGTGCCGAGCCGGCGCCGCTGTAGGCCACGGTGCGCACGAGTTGGGCCAGCACCGTCTGCGAATGCCGCGCAAAACGCAGGCCGGCCATCATGCCGCCCCACATGCGCTCGGCGGGCAGGCGCGACGGCGGATGCGGCCGCGGCGGCCAGCGGCGGATGGCCTGCAGCATGAGCAGCGAGCCGGCCACGGCCAGCACGAAGTTCCAGGTGCCGCCGACCAGCGCGTACACCCCGCCGGCCAGCGCCGGGCCGAGGGCACGCGCGGCGTTGTAGGCAATGGCGACAGCGGTGATGGCCTGAGGCAGTTCCTCGCGCGGAATCGAATCGGCGACGGTGGAATTCCATGCCGGCGACATCATGGCGGTGCACGAGCCTGAGACGAAGACGAAGAACAGCAGGGCCACCGGGCCACCGACGCCGACGAACAACAGCAGGGCCAGCAGGCTGCCGGCGACGGCTTGCAGCGCCAGCGCCGCCAGCATCAGGCGTTTGCGGTCAGTGATGTCGGCCAGCACGCCGGCCGGCAGCGACAGCAGGAACATCGGCAGGAACACGGCCGTCTGCACCAGCGCCGCCAGGAAGGACGAGCCGGTCAGCTCCAGCATCATCCAGGCCGCGGCCATGGTCTGCATGAAGTTGCCGACGAAATACAGGCTGCCGCTTTGCCACAGTGCGCGAAAGTGCGCATGGCGCAGCGAACTCCAGGTGGATGTCGTGTCGACGTCGTTGCTCATGCTGGGCGCATTGTCCACGCCGCACATGGCTTGCCCGGTGCTCGCGCGCCGGGCACACTGGCGCATCGACGACGGAGGATGAAGCGAGCGACATGGATATCAAGGGCAAGGTGGTGGTGGTGACCGGCGGCGCATCAGGCATTGGGCGCGCGTTGTGCGAGGCCGTGGTGGAGGCGGGTGCGCGTGGTGTGGTCGTGGCGGACCTGGATGAGGCCGGCGCACAGGCGGTGGCTGGCGCACTGCATGGCCTGTCGATGCGTGTCAACGTCGCCGACGAGGCCGCGGTGCAGCAACTGGTGCGCGCAGCCACCGAGCGCTACGGCCAGGTGGACCTGTTCTGCTCCAACGCCGGGGTCATCACGCGCCGCGACGAGGATGCGAGCAACGCCGACTGGCAGCGCCACTGGGACGTGAACGTGATGGCGCATGTGTTTGCCGCGCGCGCCGTGCTGCCGCAGATGCTGGCGCGCGGCGAGGGTTATCTGCTGAATACCGTGTCGGCCGCCGGCTTGCTGAGCCAGGTGAACGCGGCACCCTATTCGGTCACCAAGCATGCCGCGCTGGGCTTTGCCGAATGGCTGTCGATCGCGCACGGTGCGCAAGGCATTCGCGTCAGTGCGCTGTGCCCGCAGGGCGTGGACACGCCGATGTTGCGGGGCGCGGATGCCGAGGGTGGTCGCCCCAGCTTCCTGGCCGACGGTGCGCTCACGGCGGAGCGGGTAGCCGCCTGCGCGATCGAAGGGCTGCGCGACGAGCGGTTTCTGATCCTGCCGCACCCGGAGGTGCTGGGCTATTTCCAGCGCAAGGCCACCGACTACGGTCGCTGGCTCGGCGGTATGCGCCGGCTGCGCGCCAAGGTGGTGGGCGGCGGGAGCTGAATCGCGCCGCCCTCAGATGGTGACGCCGCCGTCGACCACGATGGCCTGGCCGGTGACAAAGGAGCCTGCATTCGAGGCCAGGAACACGGCCGCACCGGCGATCTCGTCGGGCTCGCCGATGCGGCGCAGTGGCGTCGTCTTCGTGCGCTCCTTCAGCGCGGTTTCGTCTTCCCACAGCGCGCGCGCGAAGTCGGTCTTGATCAGTCCCGGCGCGATGCAGTTGACGCGCACGTTGTGCGGCCCGTACTCCACCGCCAGATTGCGCGCCAGCTGCAGGTCCGCGGCCTTGCTGATGCAGTAGGCGCCAATGATCGGCGAGCCGCGCAGGCCGCCGATCGACGAGACGATGATGATCGAGCCGCCCTTGCGCTCGATCATGCCCGGCACGACGAAGTTGATCAGCCAGTGGTTGGCGACGATGTTGTTGTCCAGGATCTTGCGCAGCTGCTCGTCGGCGATGCCGGCCATCGGCCCGTAATACGGGTTCGATGCGGCGTTGCACACCAGCACGTCCACCGGGCCGAACTGGCGCGTGGTCTCGTCGATCAGATGCTTCAGCTCGTCCTTCGACGAGATGTTGGCCGGCACCGAGATCGCCGTGCCGGCGCCGTGCCGGGCGTTGAGGGCCGCGGCCACGGCCGTGCAGGGTTCGGCCTTGCGCGAGGAGATGACCACCTTCGCGCCATGCTCCGCGAAGCGCTCCGCGATCGCCTTGCCGATGCCGCGCGAGGAGCCGGTGATGACGGCCACCTTGCCGCCGAGGTCGAACAGGTTCATCGAAGTCTCCTGTGAGTGGTGTAGCGCGGCAACATAGCAGAGCCCGCGGCGCCGCGCTGTCACCTTCAGAACGGCGCGATCCAGCGCAGCGCCAGCAGCAGGTTGCGCGCCGCGGCGGTCTCGAAGTAGCGCCCGTTGCTGTCGTTGACGATGACCGCGCCGGCATAGGCGCGGTCGGTCACGTTGTCCAGCCGCGCCAGCACGGACAGCGTGCCCGGGCCCAGCGACCAGCTGCGGCTGGCGCGCAGGCCGACCAGCATGGCACTGGCGGAGAAGTCTGTATTCAGGTCGTTCACCGGCATCGCGCCCTGCTGTCGCAGTTCGAGCGCCACTTCGGTGGTGTCCGGCGCGCGCCAGGCCAGGCTGGCGAAGCCGCTGCTTTGCATCGTGCCGGCGATGCGGTTGCCGGCTGGCACCGTGGCGCGGTCCTGCGGCCGGGTGCAGGGCGTGGCGATGCAGGTCTCGAAGCTGTCACGGTAGGTGGCATCGAGGTAGGTCCAGGCGAGCAGCGCGCGCCAGGCCGGGTCGATCTGCCAGCGCAGACCCAGTTCCGCGCCGCTGCGCCGCGTGCGGCCGACGTTCTGGTAGGTGCTGCGGCCGCCGGAGTTGCTGAGCACGCTGAACTCGTCGTCGGTCTCCGCGCGGAACAGCGCGGCCTCGACGGCCAGCCCCGCCGCGGGCTCGCGCCACTTGGCGCCGAGCTCGACCTGCCGGCTGGTCTGCGCCTGCAGCTGGTCGTTGAAGCCGCTGCCGCCATCGGGCCGGTAGGCCAGCTCGCCCATCGTCGGCGACTCGAAACCCTGCCCGGCGCTGACGTACAGGTTCAGGTTCGGCTGCGGCAGCCATTGCAGGGCCAGCACCGGCGTGTTGTAGCGGTAACTGAGCGAGCCTGAATCGTCGCCGTTGCTCAGGTAGTGGTCGTCGCTGCTGAACCTCAGCTGGCCGCTGCGCAGGCCCAGCGTCGCGAAGACCGTCGGATCCAGCTCGAACTCCACCTGCGCATACCCATCGCTGCTGCGCATTCGGTTCGACTCGTCGCGTCGCAGCGCACCGGTCACCCCAAGCTGCAGGTCGTTGCCGTTGCGGACGAAGTTCTCGTAGCCTTGGCGCGATTCCGACTGCTGCTCGGTGGACAGACCCGCCACCAGCGAGATGCGTTCCCAGCGCCAGATCAGCCGCCCGTCCAGCCCCGAGTAATTGCGGGCGAGATCAATGACTCCACCAGCCTGGTTCGGATTGGCTTGTGCGGCCGGCGGAATCGACTGCCACTGCGTCACGTCGCGCTGCCCGGCATAGACAGTGAGCGCGCTCTCGCGCAGCGCGCCGGTGTCGTCGAAGCGGTGGCGCCAGTTGATGCCGCCCTGCGTCTGGCCGCTGGTCTTGCGCGTGTCGAAGGCGATGGCCTGCGGCGTCGTCTGGTACGGATCGGCGTCGAACTGTGCGCGCGTCAGGCCCAGCGGATCCTGCGCCGGCTGATCGACGCTGTTCACCAGCAGCGTGACCGAGTCGCGCTCGCCGACCCAG
>JAHECC010000198.1 GCA_024641965.1 Rubrivivax sp. | reverse complement strand
GGAGGAGCTCGTTGATGCTGGTCTTGGCGCGTGTCTGCGCATCCACCCGCTTGACGATGACCGCGCAGTACAGGCTGTACTTGCCGTCGGCACTCGGCAGATTGCCGCTGACCACCACCGATCCGGCCGGGATGCGGCCGTAGCTGACCTCGCCAGTGGCGCGGTCGTAGATCTTCGTGCTCTGGCCGATGTACACGCCCATGCTGATGACCGAGTTCTCCTCGACGATCACACCCTCGACGACTTCGCTTCGCGCACCGATGAAGCAGTTGTCCTCGATGATCGTCGGCCCCGCCTGCAGCGGCTCGAGCACGCCGCCAATGCCGACGCCGCCGCTCAAGTGCACGTTCTTGCCAATCTGCGCGCAGGAGCCGACGGTGGCCCAGGTATCGACCATCGTGCCTTCGTCGACATAGGCGCCGATGTTCACGTACGACGGCATCAGCACCACGTTCTTCGCGATGTAGCTGCCGCGCCGCGCCACGGCAGGCGGCACCACGCGCACGCCGGTGGCACGCATCGCCTCATCGTCCAGGTGTGCGAACTTGGTCGGCACCTTGTCGAAGAAGCCCAGTTCGCCGGCCTGGATGCGCTTGTTGTCCGACAGACGGAAGCTCAGCAGCACCGCCTTCTTGACCCATTGGTTCACGGTCCACTGGCCTACGCCCTGGCGCTCGGCGACACGGATGCGCCCGGCATTGAGGTCGCCGATGACGTCCTCGACAGCCTGACGCACATCGGGGGCCGAGGCCGCCGTGATCTGGGCGCGCCCTTCCCATGCCAGTTCGATCAGGTCCTGCAGTTTGTGTGTCATGTGCGCTCGCGATAGGAAGGGGTGAAGGCCCGAAGGCGGTGCGCCGCTTCGACACATTCGTCGGTGGGCGCGACCAGTGCCATGCGGATGCGGCCGGCCCCGGGGTTGTGCCCATGGGCTTCGCGCGCCAGCAGGCTGCCGGGCAGGACGGTTACATTGTATTGAGCCAGCAAGCGCATCGCGTAGTCGATGTCATCCCCTCCGGGAACCGCCGCCCACAGGTAGAAACCGGCATCGGGCAGGCGCACCTCCATTACATCGGCCAACAGCGGCGTGACTGAAGCGAACTTGGCGCGGTACAGGTCGCGGTTGGCCTGCACATGGGCCTCGTCCGCCCAGGCGGCGAGGCTGGCGCGCTGCGCCAGCGGGCTCATCGCGCTGCCGTGGTAGGTGCGGTAGAGCAGGAAGGCCTTCAGGATTTCGGCATCGCCGGCCACGAACCCGGCGCGCAGCCCGGGCACGTTGGAGCGTTTGGACAGGCTGGTAAAGGCCACGAGCTTGCGGAAGTCGCCTCGGCCCAGCGCCTTGGCCGCCTGCAGCGAGCCCAGTGGGGCTTCGTCGCCGAAATAGATCTCGGAGTAACACTCGTCACTGGCGATGACGAAACCATGCCGGTCGCTCAACTCGAACAGCATGCGCCATTCGTCCAGCGGCATTACCGCGCCGGTCGGGTTGCCCGGCGAGCAGACGTACAGCAGTTGCGTGCGCGCCCACGTGGCGGCATCGATCATCGACCAGTCGGCGGCGAAGTTGCGTGCCGGGTCGCTGTTGGCAAACGCGGTCTGGGCGCCGGCGAGCAGTGCCGCGCCTTCGTAGATCTGATAGAACGGGTTGGGGCAGAGTACGGTGGCGCCCGCGCGCGTCGGGTCGATGACCGTCTGCGCGAGCGCGAACAGTGCCTCGCGCGAGCCGTTCACCGGCAGCGTTTGCGTCATCGCATCGACGCTCACGCCATAGCGCCGCTGCAGCCAGCCGGCGAAGGCTTCGCGCAGCGCCGGCTCGCCCGCGGTGGCCGGGTAGGTCGACAGCCCCGGCAGAGCATGCATCAATGCCTGCTCGATGAAGGCCGGTGTGGCATGGCGGGGCTCGCCGATGCCCAGGCTGATGGCACGGTAGGCCGGGTTCGGCGTGACCGCGAGCGACAGTTGTTTCAGCCGCTCGAAGGGGTAGGGGTGCAGTCGGCCGAGCAGCGGATTCATTGGCGAATTATCGGCAAAGCGCCTCGTAAACCAATGCCGTGCCGCCGAGCATCTCGATCTCGCCGTGCAGCTGCTCGCCGAGCGCTTCGGCGATCGCGATCGAGCGCTGGTTGCCGGGGCGGATCAGGCTGATCACGCGCTCGCGCCGCATGTGCTCGAAGGCATGGCGCAGTGCCGCGGCCGCTGCTTCGCGCGCATAGCCATGGCCCCAGTGTTCGCGTGCCAGCAGCCAGCCGAGCTCGAAGCCGGGCCAGCCGGGCGGGTCGAGGTAACCCACGCGGCCGAGCAGCAAGCCGCTTTCGCGGTGTTCGAGCGCATACATGCCGTAGCCACACAGCGCCCAATGGCCGAGGAACGTCGCCATCGTGCGCCACGCGTCCTCCTTCGACTGCGGCCCGCCGGCGCCGATATGGCGCATGACCTCGGCATCGGCGCACATCGCGGCGTAGGCTGGCCAGTCGGCCTCGACGAAGGGGCGCAGTCGCAGCCGCGGGGTGATCAGCACCGGTTCAGCCGGTGGTCCCTCGCTCATTCGGCCAGGCCGGTGGCGCGGCCGACTGCGGGCAGTTCGATGGCCGGCGCCGGCTTCCAACCCCTCTTGCGGTATTCGGCCACGACATCGGTGTAGATGCCGCCGCGCACGAACCAGCGCGCAGTGACGCGCACGAAGCGCGGCCGCGTCACTGCGACGATGTCGTCGAGCACGGTGTTGCTCACCTTTTCGTGAAACGCGCCTTCGTTGCGGTAACTCCAGAAGTACATCTTCAGGCTCTTCAGCTCGACGCACAGCTTGTCGGCCACCATGTCGATGCTGAAGTGCGCGAAGTCGGGCTGGCCGGTCAGCGGGCACAGGCAAGTGAACTCCGGCAACTGGAAGCGGATCAGGTAGTCGCGTTGCGGGGCCGGGTTGTCGAACACGTCGAGCTGCTTGCTTGGCCGCGACGGCGGCGAAGCCGGCACCTGGCGCCGCGTGGCGCGCGGCCGCACGGGCTTCGATGTGGAGCGGGGCATGTGGCTGACGATGTGGCCGCGGCCGGCGGTTGAAAAGGCGCGCGATGCTACCATCTTCAAGGTGTGAAAACACTGCATCAGCAGGGCCGGATTCGCAGCACTCGCGCGCGCGCAGGCGCCCTGAGTGCTTGGCTTTTCGGCCTTGTGCTGTGGATTGCTTTGACGGGCTGCACATCGTTGCCCGACGTCACTGATCGTTCTTGGGATGCGGCCATGCCGCCCGCCCAATCCGGCACGCTGGCGCAGATCGCGACGGCGTCGGTCGTGCCGGGCGACCTGAGTGGTTTTCGGCTGCTGGCGTCGGGTGCCGAGGCGCTGCAGGCGCGCCTGGAGTTGATCGGGCGCGCGCAGGTGTCGATCGACCTGCAGGCCTATCAATTCAAGGGCGATGCCACCGGGCTGCGTCTGGTGCGCGCACTACGCGATGCGGCGGCCCGCGGCGTGCGCGTGCGCATCCTGCTCGATGACCTGTACACCGCGGGCGACGATGCACTGTGGCTCGGCCTGACCGCGCGCGACGGGGTCGAGTTGCGCCTGTTCAACCCCTTCCTGGCGGGGCGCGAAAGCCATTTGAGTCGCTTGGTGGAATCGGCGATGGGCGAAGCCCGCATGCACCGCCGCATGCACAACAAGTTGCTCGTCGTCGACGGCGTGCTGGCCGTTGCCGGTGGCCGCAACATCGCCGATGTCTACTTCGGCGCCCATGCCGCCGAGCACTATGTCGACATCGACGTGCTCGTGGCCGGTGCCGTGCTGCCGTCGATGGCGCTGGCCTTCGATCTGTACTGGAACAGCGACTTCAGCCACGAACTGCGCAGCGTCGTCGAAGACCCGTTGAGCCTGCCTGAGCGGCGCGCACGCTTCTCGGCACAGGTGGGTGCCGATTGCGCTGGCAGCGCCTGCGTGCCCGCCGACGGTGTCTTGCCGAAGCCCTCGGACAGCGACTTGGCGCGCGAATGCGCGCAGGGCTGCCTGACCATGCATCTGGCTCCGGCCCAGGCGGTCTACGACTCGCCGGAAAAGCTCGAGAACGAATCCGTCGCGCTGGACCTGGGCATGCTGGCCACTTCGGGTTCGCAGGTGAGGCTGCTGGTGGCGCAGGCGATGCGCGACGCCCAGTTCGAGTTGTGGATGGTGACGCCGTACCTGATCCCAGGCCCCACCGGTGTGGAGACGCTGCGCGACTTCCAGCAACGCGGCGTGCGCGTCGTGTTGCTCACCAATTCCCTCGCCGCCACCGATGAACCCATGGTGCACTTGGGGTACCGCAAGTACCGTGCAGCCATTCTCGCGACGGGTGCCGAGTTGTACGAATGGAGCCCCGCGCGCGGCGGGCGCGTGCTGCGCGAGTACCTGGCCGGCGGCACCGTGTTCCGCCTGCACGCCAAGGCCGTGATCGTCGACCGCGAACGGGTCTTCCTGGGCTCGATGAACTTCGACCCGCGTTCGCGCGACCTGAACACCGAGTTCGGCCTGCTCATCGACAGCCCCGAGCTGGCCGAGGAGATCCGCAGCTTCACCGAGCGCATGGCGCGTGAAGGCTCCTATCGCCTGCAACTCGATGCCGACGGGCAGACCTTGCACTGGTTCGCGGCCGGTGACGACGAGCCACTGATCGAGTACGAGCCCGGCACCGACCGCGGCAGCCGCTTCCTGCTTGATCTGCTCGAGCCACTGGTGCCGGAAGAGATGCTTTAGGGGCCGCGCCGGATGTTATGATCGCGGCTCGCGGGAAGCGAGATTTCCCCTTATAAATCAAACACTTGGCTTGACTTTCAGGCCTGTCCAGCCGCCATCGGCCCGCCATGCGCCTCAACCAGATCAAGCTCTCCGGCTTCAAGTCCTTCAGCGACCCCACCACCTTTGCGCTGCCCGGCCAGCGCGTCGGCGTGGTCGGCCCCAACGGTTGCGGCAAGAGCAACATCATGGACGCGGTGCGCTGGGTGCTGGGCGAGAGCAAGGCCAGCGAGCTGCGCGGCGAGTCGATGCAGGACGTGATCTTCAATGGCTCGGGTTTGCGCAAGCCGGCCGGGCGCGCCAGCGTCGAACTGGTCTTCGACAACAGCGACGCGCGCGCCGGCGGGCCGTGGAACCAGTTCGGCGAGATCGCCGTCAAGCGCGTGCTCACGCGCGACGGCGGTTCCAGCTACTACATCAACAACCAGCCGGTGCGCCGCCGCGACGTGCAGGACGTGTTCATGGGCACGGGCCTCGGGCCACGCGCCTACGCCATCATCGGCCAGGGCACGATCAGCCGCATCATCGAATCGCGCCCCGAGGAGTTGCGCCTGTTCCTCGAGGAAGCGGCCGGTGTGTCCAAGTACAAGGAGCGGCGTCGCGAGACCGAGAACCGGCTGAAGGACACGCGCGAGAACCTGACGCGTGTCGAAGACATCCTGCGCGAGCTGAACACCAACCTCGACAAGCTGGAAAAGCAGGCCGAGGTGGCGACACAGTACCGCGCGCTGCAGGACCAGGCCACGCTGAAGCAGCACCAGTTCTGGTTTCTGAAGCACCGCGATGCCGCCGCCGAGGAGCAGCGCGCCCACCAGGCGCTGCTGGATGCCAGCACTGCGCTGGAAGCGCGCGTGGCCGAGTTGCGCCACGTCGAGGCTGATCTGGAAGCCGTGCGCCAGAGCCACTACGCCGCCGCCGATGCGCTGCACGAGCGCCAAGGCGAGCTGGCCGAAGCGGCGCTTGAGGTCAGCCGGCTGGAAGAGCGCATCCGCTATGTGGTGGAGGGCCGCGAACGCGCCGAATCGCGCCTGCGCGACCTGAAGGCGCAGGACGAACAGTGGGCGCAGCGCCAGGCCGAAAGCGATACCGAGCTGGCGAACATCGCGACGCAGATGCAAGGCGCCGAAGAGCAGCTGGCCCTGCAGGCGGCGCAGGCCGAAGAGCAGTCGCTGCAGCTTCCAGGCCTGGAGGATGCGCTGCGCGCGGCGCAGCAGCGCAGCAACCAGCAGCGCACGGCTGTCGGCGAGGTGCAGCAGCAGATCCAGGTGCTGGCGGCCGAGACCCGCAGCCTGGACGACCAGTCGCGCCAGCTGCGCCAGCGCAGCGAGCGGCTCGGCGGCGAACGCCAGGGCCTGGCCGCGCCGGACGCGCAACGCCTGGCCGAGCTGAAGCGCAGCAGCGCCGCACTCGATGAAGCCCAGGCCGAGTCCGAAGCGCGCCAGAACGATCTGGCCGAGCAGGTGGCGACACTCGACGATCAGCGGCGCACGCAGGCGCAGGTGGCCGCAGTTGATGCGTCGCGCCAAGGTGAGCTGGCAGCGCGCCTGGAAGCGCTGCGCGCGTTGCAGGACAAGGTGCAAAGCAGCGGGCGTCTGAAGCCGTGGCTGGTCAAACATGGTCTGGACAGCCTGCAGGGCCTGTGGACACGCGTGCACATCGAGCCCGGCTGGGAAACCGCGCTGGAAGCTGCGCTGCGCGAACGGCTGAACGCGCTCGAAGTCGGCCGGCTGGAGAGCGTGCGGGCCTTTGCCGCCGACGCGCCGCCGACGCGGCTGGCCTTCTATTCGCCGAATGCCGGTGCCATCGCCAACACGCACCGCACATTGCCGCGCCTGTCGGAACTGCTGCGCCTGAACGACGCCGGGCTGCAGGCGCTACTCAATGATTGGCTCGAAGGTGTCTATACCGCGCCCAGCCTGGACGAGGCGCTGGCTGCACGCAGCCAATTGACGCATGGCGAAGTCATCATGTCGCGCGAAGGGCATGCGGTGTCGCAGCATGCGGTGAGCTTCTAT
>JAHECC010000039.1 GCA_024641965.1 Rubrivivax sp. | reverse complement strand
AGCATCCGCGCGACTATTCGTGGCTGAGCACCGAGCGCGAATACTACTTTCTGAAGCTGCCCACCGGCGAGCGTGCGAACATACTCGCCGGCCAGTGGCAGAAGGCCGCACCGATGCTGGTGGGCGATGCCAAGGCCGGCTGCGAAGGACCGAGCTGCGACGTCTACGGCGCCGCGCGCTTCACTATCGACGTTGTCAAGTAAGGGCGGCGCCAGCACGTGTTAGCAACTTTGTTCTGAGCGACCACGGCCGGCAAAATCGATCACTCGACGGTGACCGATTTGGCCAAGTTGCGTGGCTTGTCCACATCGGTGCCGCGCGCGCAAGCTGTGTGATAGGCCAGCAATTGCAGCGGCACCACATGCAGGATCGGGCTCAGCACGCCGTAGTGTTCGGGCATGCGAATCACTCGAACGCCCGGCTCGCTCTCGATGCGCGTGTCGGCGTCGGCAAAGACGAAGAGCTCGCCGCCGCGCGCGCGCACCTCCTGCATGTTGCTCTTCAGCTTGTCCACCAGCGCGTCGTTCGGCGCAATCGTCACCACGGGCATTTCGGCCGTCACCAACGCCAGCGGGCCATGCTTCAGTTCGCCGGCGGGGTAGGCCTCGGCATGGATGTAGCTGATCTCCTTGAGCTTGAGCGCGCCTTCGAGCGCGATCGGGTAGTGCAGCCCGCGGCCCAGGAAGAGCGCGTTTTCCTTGCGCGCGAAGTCCTCCGACCAGGCGATGATCTGCGGCTCCAGCGCCAGCACCGCCTGCACCGCCACCGGCAGGTGGCGCAGCGATTTCAGGTACTCGGCCTCGCGCTCTTCGTCCAGGCGGCCGCGCACCTGGGCCAACGCCAGCGTCAGCATGAACAGGCCGACGAGCTGGGTGCTAAAGGCCTTGGTCGACGCCACGCCCACCTCGACCCCTGCGCGCGTGATGTAGGCCAGCGCGCATTCGCGCACCATCGCGCTGGTGCCCACGTTGCAGATGGTCAGCGTGTGCTTCATGCCGAGCGAGCGTGCATGCTTCAGCGCGGCCAGCGTATCGGCGGTCTCGCCGCTTTGGCTAATGGTCACGACCAGCGTGCGCGGGTTCGGTACGCTGGTGCGGTAGCGGTACTCGCTGGCGATCTCCACGTTCGTCGGGATGCCGGCGATGGCCTCGAGCCAGTACTTGGCGGTCGACCCAGAGTAGTAGCTGGTGCCGCAGGCCAGGATCAGCACCTGATCCACCTCCTTGAAGACCTTGTAGGCGCCGTCCCCGAAGAGTTCTGGCGTGATGCCGAGCACGCCTTCGAGCGTGTCGGCGATGGCACGCGGCTGCTCGAAGATCTCCTTTTGCATGTAGTGCCGGTACGGTCCCAGCTCGGCCGCGCCGCTGTGCGCAACCACGGTGCGCGGCTCGCGCTGTACCGGCCGGTAGCGTCCGTCGTCCTGCCGCGCGCTGACCCAGGTCTTGCCGATCTGCAGGTCGACGACATCACCCTCTTCCAGATAGACGATCTGGTCGGTCACGCCGGCCAGCGCCATGGCGTCGCTGGCCAGGAAATTCTCCTCCTTGCCCAATCCCAGGATCAGCGGCGAACCTTCGCGCGCACCGACCACGCGCTGCGGCTCGTCGCGGCAGAACACGGCGATGGCATAGGCACCCTTCAGGCGCAGCGTGGCACGCTGCACGGCGTCGAAAAGGTCTCCGTCATAGAGATGGTTGACCAGGTGCGCGATGACCTCGGTGTCGGTCTGGCTGGTGAAGTTGTAGCCCTTGGCCAGCAATTCGGCACGCAGCTCGTCGTGGTTCTCGATGATGCCGTTGTGCACCAGCGCGATGCGGTTCGCCGAGAAGTGCGGGTGCGCGTTGTGCTCGGCCGGCGCGCCGTGCGTGGCCCAGCGGGTGTGGGCGATGCCGGTGCCGGCCTCGATGCCGTCCTTTGCCACGCTGGCGTCCAGTTGCGCGACGCGCGCCGTGCTGCGCGCGCGACGCAGTTCGCCGCCCTGGTGCACGGCCACGCCGCAGGAGTCGTAGCCACGGTATTCCAGCCGCTTCAAACCCTCCACGAGGATCGGGACGATGTTGCGGTTGCTGACCGCGCCGACGATGCCGCACATGCTGGATGCCTTTGCCTGAGAGCTTGAATGGGCGGGATCGTAGTCACAGCGTCGCGCAATAGGGTTTCATTTTTTTATCCTCAATGAACTATTCATCCTATGTCGAGAGTGTCATGAAATAATTCGCCACTATTTATGCCGTGATTAGTTCACACAGGCCATGACATTGACCGATCTCGACGCCACGGACTTGCGCCTTCTGGAACTGCTGCAGCTCGACGCCGCCCTGTCCAATCAGGATCTGGCGGCGCGCGCGCATGTGTCGCCGGCCACCTGCATGCGCCGTGTGCGCCGGTTGGTGGACAGCGGCGTGATCGAGCGCCGTGTGGCGCTGTTGTCGCATCAGCGGCTGGGTTTCGGGCTTACGGCCATCGTCGAGATCACGCTCGACCGCCAGGGCGCCGAGCATCTCGACGCCTTCGAGCAGCGCGCCGTGGCGGATGTGGCGGTGCAGCAGTGCTACCGCGTCTCGCCCGGACCGGATTTCGTGCTCGTGATCTGGGCCAACGACATGCCCGCCTACCAGGCGCTGGTGCAGCGCCTGTTCACGCAGGACGCCAACGTGCGCCAGGTGAAGGCCTTCTTCAGCGTGCAGCGCGCCAAGTTCGAGCCGGCCATCGGGCTGCCGGGAGCGGGGCTCAGGCCCGCACCAGCAGCGCCAGCCCGGTGAGGTAGTCCCCTTCGGGAAATTCGAGCGTGGTCGGGTGGTCGCAGGCCGCTGCCATGCGCTGCAGGATCAGCGCATCCACACCGGCATCGTGGCCCGCGCCGGCCACGATCTTGTGGAACAGATCGGGCCCGATGCCTCCCGAGCAGGAGAAGCTGAACAACAGGCCACCGGGGCGAAGCAACTGCAGCGCGAGCCGGTTGATGTCCTTGTAGGCGCGCGCCGCGCGCTCGGCCTGGGCCGCGGTGGCCGCAAACTTCGGCGGGTCGAGCACGATCGCATCGAAGCGCTGGCCCGCTGCGAGGCAAGCGCGAAGGTGCTGGTTGACGTCGGCAGCCACCGTCTCGTGGCGTGCCGCGTCGTAGCCATTCATCTGCACATGCCGCTGTGCCAGCGCCAACGCCGGCGCGGACGAGTCGACGCTGATGGCGCGCTGCGCCCCACCGGCCAGCGCCGCCAGCGTGAAGCCGCCGGTGTAGCTGTAGCAGTTGAGCACCTCGGCACAGCCGAAATGCCGCACCGCGGCCGCGAAATGCTGCCGGTTGTCGCGCTGGTCGAGGTAGTAGCCGGTCTTGTGCCCGGCATCGACGTCCACCTGCAACTGCCAGCCGTGCTCGCGCAGCGTGATCTCGGTGGCGCCATCCCCGCGACACCAGCCGCTGTGTGTCGGCAAGCCTTCGAGCGCGCGCACGCCGGCATCGGAGCGTTCGTATAGTCGTTGCAATCCAGTGGCAACGAGCAGGCTGTCGGCGATGACGGCTTTCCAGCGCTCGCTGCCGGCAAACAGAAACTGCGCGCACAACGTGTCCACATAACGGTCGACCACCAGACCGGGCAGGCCGTCGGCCTCGCCATGAATCAGGCGCACGCTGTCGCTGTCGATCGGAAGACGCGCGCGCAGTGCCACGGCGCGTTGCACACGGCGCGCGAAGAAGGCGGCGTCGATGCGCTCGGACTCGATGAAGCTCCAGGCGCGCACGCGGATGTTTGACGCCGGGCTGTACGCACCCCAGGCCAGGAAGCGGCCGTCGTGCGACTCGACGCGCACCGTCTCGCCGCTGTCGGCGCCGCCCTTGGAGATGCTGCCGGCAAACACCCACGGGTGGCGCTTGAGCAGCGAGCGCTCCTTGCCTTCGCGCAGGCGGATGAGCTTCATGGTGCGGGCCTTTTCTTGGCGCGCGGATGTGCGGCGTCGTAGACCTTGGCGAGGTGCTGGAAGTCCAGCCGCGTATACACCTGCGTGGTCGAGATGTTGGCGTGGCCCAGCAGTTCCTGTACCGCGCGCAGGTCGCCGCTGGATTGCAACAGGTGCGACGCGAAGCTGTGGCGCAGCATGTGCGGGTGCACATGCGTCGGCAGCCCCGCCTGCAACGCCAGCGCCTTCAGCCGCGAGCGCACCTGGCTGGCCGTCAGCCGCGTGCCGCGCCGGCTGACGAACAGCGCCGGCTCCTCGGGTTTGGCGATCTGCGCGCGCAGGTGCAGCCAGGCACGCAATGCCGCCAGCGCCGCCGCCCCCACCGGCACGGCGCGCCGTTTGCTGCCCTTGCCCAGCACCTGCGCGCTGGCATCGGCGGCGTCGATCCAGCCGGCCGCGCCGTCGCCGGCGCGAAGGTCCAGGCCGACCAGTTCAGCCACGCGCAGGCCACTGCCGTAGAGCAGCTCGACCATGCAATGGTCGCGCGCCAGCAGCACCGGGTCGCCATGCCGTGGCTCGAAGGTTGCCAGCGCCACCGCCTGCTCTACCGACAGCGCCTTGGGCAGAGGCTTGGGCGCCTTGGGTGCGCGCACGCCTTCGACCGGATTGATCTTGACCACGCCCTCGCGTCCCCACCAGCGATACAACCCGCGCCATGCGGACAGGTGGATGGCGACGCTGCGTGCCGCCAGGCCCCGCTCGCGCAACTGCGCGGCCCAGCGCCGCACCTGCATCGGCTGCACCTCGCGCAGGTCCACCTTGGCGGCCACAGCCGACGCCTGCAGGCGTTGCAGTGCATCGTGGATCATGCTCACGCTGCGCGGCGCGAGGCGGCGCTCGACGCGCAGGTGCTCCAGGTAGCGTTGCAGCGCGGGCCCCAGTTCGGCAGCGGCAGCCACCGGCATGCGCCCTTCACTCCTTGGCGAGCAATCGCGCCAGACAGGCGGCGGCGATTTCGCCGATGCGCGACAGGAACTCGGTGCCCATCTGCGCGGCATAGCGCGTCGGATCGGGCGAGCCCAGCACCAGCAGACCGAAGGCTTCGTGCGCGTCGCCGCGGCGCAGCGGCACCATGGCCATCGAGCGCACGCTGGTCGGATCGTCGAGCCAGGCCGTGGCCTCGAAGCCGACGTTCGCGCCGCAATAGGGCAGCGACAGGCTGGAGGCAAAGCTTTTCGCATCCTCGCTCACCGCCTGCGTGGCGGGCAGTTCGACGAAAGCCGGGGCCGTGCCCCACAGCCGCAGCGTGGCCAGCGGAATCATGAAGCGCTCGCGCAGGTCGTCCAGCAGCACCTGCGGCAACGCCGCGGGATCCGCGGTGAGCAGCAGGCGCATCGTCCACTGGTGCAGACGGTCGGCGATGCCCAGGTTGTCCTCGCCATTTCGGATCATGTCCATGATGCGGTGCTCGAGCCCCTTGATGCGCTCGCGCAGCATTTCCATCTGGCGCTCCTGCAGCGATACCGCGCGCTGCCCGTGCGGGCTGGTCAGTTGCACCGTGGCCAGCACCTCGGCGTGGCGCTCGAAGAAGCCCGGCGTGTTCAGCAGGTACTCGGCAATATCGTGCTCAGTGATGCCCTGCACGCCGGCGGCGCCACCCAGATTCGTCGTCACAGTTCGATCTCCCCTTCGAAAACAGTCGCTGCCGGGCCGGTCATCAGCACCGGGTGGCCCATGCCGCCCCATTCGATGCTCAGCCGTCCACCGCGCGTGTCGACCTCGACCGCCGCGTCGAGCCAGCCCAGCCGGATGCCGGCCGCCACCGCGGCGCAGGCGCCCGTGCCGCAGGCCAGCGTCTCGCCCGCGCCGCGCTCGAACACGCGCAGCCGGATCATCGAGCGCGACAACACCTGCATGAAGCCGACATTGACCTTCTGCGGAAAACAGTCGAGCACCTCGATCTCCGGGCCGAGCGCAGCGACATCGGCGCGATCGACATCGTCCACACGCTGCACCGCATGCGGGTTGCCCATCGACAGCGCAGCCACCTCGACCGGTCCGTCGATCAGCTCCAGCGGCCACAGCTCGAAGTCACCCAGCGCGCGCGGTGTGATGCCCTGGCCATCGAAGGGGATCGCGTCGTGCCTGAACTCCGGCGCGCCCATGTCCACGGTGATGCGCCCGTCGTCACGCAGTTCCAGTTCGATCTGCCGGTTGACGGTCTCGACGCGAATGCGGCTCTTCTGCGTCAAGCCCTTGTCGCGCACGTAGCGCACGAAGCAGCGCGCACCGTTTCCGCAATGCTCGACCTCGTCGCCGCTGGCATTGAAGATGCGGTAGCCGAAATCCACGCCGGGCGTGCGGCCGGGCTCGACCACCAGGATCTGGTCGGCGCCGATGCCGAAGTGCCGGTCCGCCAGGGCCCGGAACTGTGCGTTGCTGAGGTTCAACGGCTGCTTCGTGGCATCGAGCATCACGAAGTCGTTGCCCGCGCCTTGCATCTTGGTGAACGGCAGTCTCATGCGGCGATTATCGGTGCGGCGGGTCTCGCCTATCGGTACAGATCGTCTTCACCCTCGGGCCGCGTCTTGAAGCGCTTGTGCACCCAAAGGTATTGCGCCGGGTTGGCGCGGACGGCGGATTCGATCCAGCGGTTCAACCGCGCAGTATCCGCGAGCGAATCTTCGGTGGGCCAGTCGGTCCAGGCTGGCAGAAAGCGCACGCGATAGCCCTGCCCGCTCGGCAATATCTCGGCCAGTACCGGCTGGACCACCATATCCAGTGCGCGTGCCATCCGCGACGGTGCCAGCAGCGTGGCCGCCGGCACCCCGAAGAAGGGCAAGAAGGCGGCGTCCTTCAAGCCGAAATCCATGTCGGGCAGGTTGAAGAAGGCGTGCCCACGGCGGATGGCGCGCACCAGCGGCAAGGCCGTCTCGTTGCGCGCGAAGATCTCACCCTGGCCGAATCGCGTCCGGCCACGCCGCATCGCGGCGTCGAAGACCGGGTTGCTTTGCGCTTGGTAGATCGAAGCGACGCGACGCGTCTGGAACAACTGCGTGGCCACGCCCGCCACGTCCAGCGCGACGAAATGCGGCACCAGCCACATTACCGGCTTGTCGCTGCGTTCGGCGAAGTGCACGTCGCCGTCGATCTGGATCAAGCGCCGCAGCCGTTCGGGCCGGCCATACCAAAGCAAGGCGCGCTCGACCGCGCTGCGGCCCAGCCAGCGGAAGTGATCGCGCAGCAGGTTGCGGCGCGCCAGCGCTTCGAGCTCGGGCAGGCAAAGCTGGATGTTGCGCGTGGCGATGCGGCGGCGCTTGCGTGCTGCCGTGTACAGCACGCGGCCAAGCGCACTGCCCAGCGCGGCCTGGGCGCCCAGCGGTAGCCAGTGCACAAGCCACAGAAGGCCGAGCAGCAAGCGCGTCAGCAACGCCGTCATGCCGGTTCGCGACTCGCATCGGTTGGCGCCAGTGTGCGCGGCACCTTGTAGCGGTTGTAGCCCCAGAGGTACTGTTGCGGGCACTGCAGGATCAGCCCCTGCATCGCGCGGTTAATCACCTCGGCCTGGGCACGCAGCAGCGCTTCGGCATCGTCGGCCACCGTGGGCAAGGGCTCGGCCAGACGGCTCAGTCGCAAGTGGTAGCCGCGCCCCCGGGACAGCCGTTCGCACCAGGCCAGCACGATCGGCGCACCCGACTGCTGTGCCAGCCGCGCCGCGAGCGTCATGGTGTAGGCCGGCCGGCCGAAGCAGTCGGCCCACACGCCCAGGCCCTGCGGCGGCACCTGGTCAGGCAGCAGGCCCACGGCCTGGCCGCGCCGGAGCGCGCGCAACATCTGCCGGATGCCGCCAAGAGCGGCCGGCACCGTGTCCAGCGCGTCGCGTGCGCGGGCACTTTCTTCCAGTTCGCGCAAAAGGCGGTGGCGTGCCGGGCGGAACATCACCGTGATCGGCTGGCGCGCGCCGAAGCGCTCGGCATAGGCCTGCGCAGTGATCTCGAAGCTGCCCAGGTGCGGGGTCAGGAACAGCAGGCCACGGCCTTGGTCGAGGCATTGCTCGATGATCTGTTCGCCGTGCCAGTGCACCGGATCGGCAATCGGCTGGCCGGCCGGACGCAACCACAGGCGCAAGCTTTCCAGCGCCATCTTGCCGGCTTCGGCCACCGACTGGCGACGCTGGCGCAACGTGACACCGGCCAGCGCGGCATTGCCACGCAGGCGGCGACGGTAGCTGGGCGACAGTCCATAGACCACCCAGCCCAGGAACGCGCCCAGGCCGTGCAAAAACCGCAGTGAGCGTCTGGACAGCCAGCGCAGGAGGAAAAGCATGCTTCGTATAATGCGGCCGGCGCCGAGTTATGAACTACTTGCGGGGCGCTGCAGACGGCCAATCCACTGGCCCGCTGCCGGGCGACACCGGACGGTGTTGCTCCAGAAATCCTGCTAAAGCGTTCGCCGCTCCTTCCAGAGGCAACCGGTCGGCAACGCAGCCTGCAACCGTCAGCCTGGGAGTTTAAGAGTGTCGAACGATTTTCTTTTCACATCCGAATCCGTGTCCGAAGGCCACCCCGACAAGGTCTCCGACCAGATCAGCGACGCCATTCTCGACGCGATCTTCAAGCAGGACCCGCTCAGCCGCGTGGCCGCCGAGACGCTGTGCAACACCGGGCTGGTGGTGCTGGCCGGCGAGATCACCACCAACGCGGTGGTCGACTACATCCAGGTGGCGCGCGACACGCTCAAGCGCATCGGCTACGACAACACCGAATACGGCATCGACTACAAGGGATGCGCCGTGCTCGTCGCCTACGACAAGCAGAGCAACGACATCGCGCAGGGCGTCGATCACGCCAGCGACGACCACCTGAACACCGGCGCCGGCGACCAGGGCCTGATGTTCGGCTATGCCTGCGACGAGACGCCCGAGCTGATGCCGGCGCCGATCCACTATGCGCATCGCCTGGTCGAGCGCCAGGCGCAGTTGCGCAAGGACGGCCGCCTGCCCTTCCTGCGCCCCGACGCAAAGAGCCAGGTGACGATGCGCTACGTCGACGGCAAGCCGCACAGCATCGACACCGTGGTGCTGAGCAGCCAGCACAGCCCCGACCAGAGCGAGACCGCGACCAAGATGAAGGCCAGCTTCGTCGAGGCGGTGATCGAGGAGATCATCAAGCCGGTGCTGCCGAAGGAGTGGCTGAAGGACACCAAGTACCTGATCAACCCGACCGGGCGTTTCGTCGTCGGCGGCCCGCAGGGCGACTGCGGCCTGACCGGGCGCAAGATCATCGTCGACACCTATGGCGGCGCCTGCCCGCATGGCGGCGGCGCGTTCAGCGGCAAGGACCCGAGCAAGGTCGACCGCTCGGCGGCCTACGCCGCGCGCTATGTGGCCAAGAACATCGTCGCCGCCGGCCTGGCGCGACAATGCCAGATCCAGGTGGCCTACGCCATCGGCGTGGCGCGGCCGATGAATATCACGGTCTACACCGAAGGCACCGGCGTGATCAGCGACGACAAGCTGGCCAGGCTGGTGGCCGAGCATTTCGACCTGCGGCCCAAGGGCATCGTGCAGATGCTCGACCTGCTGCGCCCGATCTACGAGAAGTCGGCCGCCTATGGTCACTTCGGCCGCGAGGAACCCGAGTTCAGCTGGGAAAGCACCGACAAGGCTGCTGCGCTGCGCGCGGCAGCGGGCCTGTAGGTGAAGTTCGCCGCCCCATGGTGCCCCAGGTTGTGGGGCCGAAAGCTCATGGGGTGAGCCTTGATGAGGCAGCTTGCTGGTCAGATGACGCCTTGCGTGGTTTGGGCGCTGGCCGTGTCGCGACTCCAGGAGCTTTGCGCGCGCGCTCCACAGCTAACCATGATGCTGCTTCGTGCGGCCGGCGCGGCTGTGGCCATCCGCGCGAATGCAAACCTGGGGCGCGGCGATCCGCTGATCTGAATGAGCGGCAGGGCCCCGCGCGCCCCGCCTTCAGTGCCCGTCGAAGTCCACCAGCGTGAACAGCGGCAGGCCGGCGGCGCGCAGCCGCGCCGAGCCCTGCAGCTCGGGCAGGTCGACGATCGCCGCGCCTTCGATCACATGCGCCCCCAGACGCTGCAGCAGCCGCATGCCGGCCAGCATCGTGCCGCCGGTGGCGATGAGATCGTCGATCAGCACCACGCGCTCGCCGTGGCGCACCGCATCGGTGTGCATTTCCACCGCGGCCGAGCCGTACTCCAGCTCGTAGGTCTCCTGCACGGTGGTGAAGGGCAGCTTGCCTTTCTTGCGGATCGGCACGAAGCCGACGTTCAGTTCGTAGGCCAGCACAGAGCCGATGATGAAACCCCGCGCATCCAGCCCGGCGATGGCACTCGGCCGGGTGTCGAAGTAGCGGTGCACGAACTGGTCGATGAGCACGCGGAACACGCGCGGGTTGGACAGCAGCGGCGTGATGTCGCGAAACTGCACGCCCGGTGCGGGCCAGTCGGGCACGGTGCGGATATGGCTCTTGATGTACTGCGACGGGGTCATGCGGGCCTTCGAAAGCCTGGGCGATCAGTCGACACCCAGCAGCTTGGCTTCAACCAGCGCCAATGCTTCGGGCAGACCGGAAAGCACCAGCGTGTCGTTGCTCGACAGTTTCAACTCGTCGGTGGCGCGCCGCACCTGTCCACCCGCCAATCGTACCGAAACCACCTTCACGCCCATGGCGTGCAGCGCCAGGCCGCCAAGCAGCTCGCCCACGCAGCTCGCGGCGGGCGGCAGCGTCACGCTGAGCAGCCGCTCCTGCTGCAATTCGTCGACCGTGTCGTCGTCGGCGCCGTGGAAATAGCCGCGCAGCAGGCTGTAGCGTGCATCGCGCGCGTCGCGCACCATCGTCACCACGCGGCGCATCGGCACGCCGACCAGCGCCAGCGCGTGGCCGGCCAGCATCAACGAGCCCTCGATGGCCTCGGGCACGACCTCGGTGGCCCCGGCCGCGCGCAGCTTCTCCAGGTCGATGTCGTCGATGGTGCGCACCAGCACCGGCACCTTGGGTGCATGCTCGTGCACGAGGCGCAGGATCTTCAACGCCGACGGCGTGTCCGGGTAGCTGACGACCAATGCGCTGGCACGTGCCAGGCCGGCGGCCATCAGGCTTTGCAGCCGGGCGGCGTCGCCAAAGACCACGCTTTGCCCAGCGGCGGCGGCCTGCCGCACGCGGTCGGGATCGAGGTCCAGCGCCATGTACGGGATCTCGGCCTGGTCCAGCATGCGCGCCAGGTTCTGCCCGCTGCGCCCGTAGCCGCAGATGATCACGTGGGCCTGCGTGGCAATCGACTTCTTGGCGATGGTGGTCAGCTGCACCGACTGCAGCAGCCAGTCGCTGGACGACAGCCGCATGACGATGCGGTTGCTGTACATGATGAAGAAGGGCGCGGCCAGCATCGACAGCACCATACTGGCCAGGATCGGGCTTTCCCATTGCGGCGCCACCAGGCCATTCAATGCGCCAAGGGCCAGCAACACGAAGCCGAATTCGCCGGCTTGCGCAAGGTACAGACCGGTGCGCAGCGCCACGCCGGGGGTGGCGCCAAAGATGCGCGTCAGCGCCGCCACCAGGATGAACTTGGCTGCCACCGGTATGGTGGTCAGCAGCAGCACCAGGAACCAGTTGTCCAGCACCGGACGCCAGTCGAGCTTCATGCCCACGGTGATGAAGAACAGGCCCAGCAGCACGTCGTGGAAAGGGCGGATGTCGGTTTCCACCTGATGCTTGAACTCGGTCTCGGCCACCAGCATGCCGGCCACGAATGCACCCAGCGCGAGTGACAACCCGGCGTGCTCGGTGATCCAGGCCAGGCCCAGCGTGATGAGCAGCAGGTTCAGCACGAACAGCTCGTCGCTCTTGCGCCGTGCCACCAGCGTCAGCCACCAGCGCATCACGCGCCGGCCGCCGACGAGCAGGATGGTCAGCAGCGCCGCCGCCTTGACGCAGGCCAGCCCGATGGCCCAGGCCATGTCGCTGCCGCTGGAATTCAGCGCCGGAATCATCACCAGCAACGGCACCACGGCCAGATCCTGGAACAGCAGCACGCCGATGACGCGCTTGCCGTGCTCGCTGTCCAGCTCGAGCCGCTCGGCCATCATCTTCACGACGATGGCCGTGCTCGACATGGCCATCGCGCCGCCCAGCACGACCGTGCCCTGCCAGCCCATCTGCCAGGGCGTCGAGGTGTACGAGAAGATCCACACCAGCAGCGCATGGCCGAGCAGCGTGCCGGCGATCGTCAGCAGCACTTGGGAAAGGCCCAACCCGAACACCAGGTTGCGCATGCTGCGCAGCTTGGGCAGGTTGAACTCCAGCCCGATGACGAACATCAGGAACACCACGCCGAACTCGGCCAGGTACTTGACGTTGGCGCTGTCCTTGGCCAGCGCCAGCGCGTTCGGCCCGATGAGTACACCCACGACCAGGTAGCCGAGCATCGGCGGCAGCTTCAGCGAACGGCAGATCACCACGCCGAGCACGGCGGCGATCAGGTACAGCAAGGCAAGTTCGAGGGTGGTGGCCATGTACGACGATTCTTGGGGGCAGCGCCACAAAGGGCGCCGCTTCTAGAATGACGGATCGTATCGGAGCGCGACGCGCGTGAACCCAGCCCGCCCATTTGACCCGCATCGCGCCTTGCAACTGGCCGGCGAAACCTTCCAGATCGAAGCGCAGGCCCTGCTTGCACTGGCAGCACGGCAGGGCGACGGTTTCACGCGCAGCGTGCTGGCCATGCTCGAGTGTCGGGGCCGGGTCATCGTCATGGGCATGGGCAAGAGCGGCCATGTCGGCCGCAAGATCGCGGCCACGCTAGCCTCCACCGGCACCCCGGCGTTCTTCGTGCACCCGGCCGAAGCCGGCCACGGCGACCTGGGCATGCTGATGAGCGGCGACGTGGTGCTGGCCATCTCCAACAGCGGCGAAAGTGATGAACTTGGCGGTCTGCTGCCGGCGATGCGACGCATCGGCGTGACGCTGGTGGTGATGACGGGCCGGGCCGAGTCGACGCTGGCACGGCATGCCGACCATGTCATCTCCAGCGCGGTCGACAAGGAGGCCTGCCCGCTGAACCTGGCGCCCACCGCCAGCACCACCGCGCAGATGGCGCTGGGCGACGCGCTGGCCGTGGCACTGCTCGACGCACGCGGTTTCCACGAGGACGACTTCGCGCGCTCGCATCCTGGCGGCAGCCTCGGGCGCAAGCTGCTGATCCACGTACGCGACCTGATGCGCTCGGGCCCGGCCTTGCCGCGCGTGGGCTCGCGCGCCAGTTTTGTCGAGATGCTCGGCGAAATGACCGGCAAGGGGCTGGGCTTCACCACCGTCGTCGACGATGACGGCCGCGCCCTCGGCATCTTCACCGACGGCGACCTGCGCCGGCTGATCGAGCGCGGCACCGACCTGCGCGCGCTGCATGCCGAGGACGTGATGCACCGCCAGCCGCGCTGCGTCAGCGCCGACGCGCTGGCCGTCGACGCCGCCGAGGTCATGGAACGCCATCGCGTGACCAGCGTGCTGGCCGTCGATGCCGACGGTCGCATGGTCGGTGCGCTGAACTCCAACGACCTGATGCGCGCCAAAGTGATCTGATGGCCCCGAACACGCTGCGTCCCACCCTGCGCTTCGCGCCCGAGCTGCTGCTCAAGGCACAGGGGCGCGGTTTGGGCATGAAGTGCGCCATCTTCGACGTCGATGGCGTGCTCACCGACGGGCGGCTGTACATCGACGAGCAGGGCGAGACCGTCAAGGCCTTCCACACACTCGACGGCCACGGCCTGAAACTGCTGGCGCGTGCCGGCATCGAACCGGTGGTAGTCACCGGGCGCGACTCGGCGGCAGTGCGCCGGCGCGTTGCCGATCTGGGGCTGACGCATGCCAGCTACGGCGCCGAGGACAAGCTGGCGGCGGCGCAGGCGCAACTCGACTCACTGGGCATCGAATGGGCCGACGTGGCCGTCATCGGCGACGACTGGCCTGATCTGCCGCTTTTCATGCGCGCAGGCTTCTGCTGCGCAAGCGCCAATGCGCATGCCGAGGTCCGTGCCTTGGCCGACCACGTCACCGCGGCGCAGGGTGGCCATGGCGCAGCGCGCGAGTTCTGCGACCTGCTGCTCATGGCCGGTGGCCACTACGCGGCGTTGCTGCAGGCCCAGTTGCATACGCTGGACGGCATCTGACCATGGCGCTGGAACTGCACCTGCCGGATCTGGAGGATGTGCCGATCGCGCTCGGTCCGGCGCCAGCGCCGCGCGGCCCGCGGCGGGCTGCGGTGGCCTGGCACCAGCGCGGGCGCGATCTGCTCGCGACCTACCTCCCCCTGCTGTTGATGCTGACGCTGGCCTTGGGCACCTGGTGGCTGGTGCGCAACACGCCGGTCGAGGAAGAGCGCAGCCCGGTCGCTGCGCCGCGCGGTGAACCCGACTACACGATGCGCGACTTCGTCGTCGAGCGCTTCGACAAGCAAGGCCGTCTGAAGGCGCGCGTGCAGGGAGAGCAGTTGCGCCACTATGCCGACGCCGACCTCATCGAGATCGACCAAGCCAGGGTGCGTGCCATCACCGAGGATGGCCGCACCACACTGGCTCAAGCGCGGCGTGCGATCACCAACGGTGATGGCAGCGAACTGCAATTGCTCGGCGACGCGAGGGTCACCAGCACGGCGCCCGGCGGTGAGCCGATCGAGTTTCGCGGCGAGTTCCTGCATGCGTTCCTGAACACCGAGCGCGTGCGTTCGCACCTGCCGGTGACCGTCTTTCGCGGGGACAATCGGTTCCACGCGGCCGGCATGGACTACGACCACCTGTCCGGGCTGCTGCAGCTGCAAGGCAAGATGCGCGCCGTGCTGCAACCCAGAGGCGGCGATGCCGCGGCCCCGCGCCCACCCAGCGAGCGCCCTTGAGCGCGCCGGGCCGTTCCCAAGCGCGACCCCCGGAGCGCAGGGCGCGGAGCGTAGCGCAGTGAACGCACCGCTGGTCTACATCACTGGTGCGTCAAGCGGCATCGGCCAGGCGCTGGCCTTGCGCTTTCGCCACGCGGGCTGGCGCCTGGCCCTGGTGGCGCGGCGCGGCAGCGAGCTGCAAGCCTGGGCCGATGCGCAAGGTTTCGGCGTGGACGCGGCGCGGGTATATGCCGCCGACGTGCGCGATGTGGCCGCCATCGTCGCTGCGGGCCACGACTGTGTCGCGCGACAGGGCCTGCCCGATGCGGTCGTCGCCAACGCTGGCATCAGCGTCGGCATCGACACCGCGGACTTCACGGACCTGGAGGTGATGCGCGCCACCTTCGAGACCAACAACCTGGGCATGGCGGCGACCTTCCACCCCTTCGTCGCCGGCATGCGACAGCGCGGCAGTGGCCGCCTGGTCGGCATCGCCAGCGTCGCCGGAATTCGCGGGCTGCCCGGCCACGGCGCCTACAGCGCCAGCAAGGCCGCGGCCATCAGCTACTGCGAGACGCTGCGTGTCGAGTGCGCGGCGTCGGGCGTGAAGGTCGTGACCTTGGTGCCTGGCTACATCGACACACCATTGACACGCGGCAACCCCTATTCGATGCCCTTCCTGATGCCGGCGCAGACTTTTGCCGACCGCGCCTTCGAGGCCATCGTCGCGGGCACGAGCTACCGCGTCATCCCCTGGCAGATGGGTCTTCTAGCCAAGCTGCTGCGCCTGCTACCCAACGCGCTCTACGACCGCGCCGTGGCCGGCCGCGGGCGTAAGCCGCGCCAACACCGTTGAGGCGAGGTCGCGCGCAACACCAACGACAAAGGGCGCAGATGCTTGGCATCTGCGCCCTGGATGTCGCCGCGCCGCAGCGCGGTTGAAGCAATATTCGGGGCAGTAGCTGGATCAGTAGCCGCCGCGACCGCCGCCGGAACTGCCGCCGCCACCGCCATAACCACCACGGCCGCCGCCGCCACCGCCACTGCCGTAGGGGCTGCGGCCACCACCGCCACCACCGCCGCTGCCGTAGGGGCTGCGGCCACCGCCACCGCCACCGCCACCGCCACCGTAGCCGCCGCGGCTGCCACCACCGCCACCAAAGCCGCCTGGGCGCTCTTCGCGCGGGCGGGCTTCGTTGACGACGATCGCGCGCCCCTCGAGCGCCTGGCCGTTCATGCCGTTGATGGCCGACTGTGCCTCGGCGTCCGAGCCCATTTCGACGAAGCCGAAGCCCTTCGAGCGGCCGGTGTCGCGATCCATCATGACCTTGGCCGACGTGACAGCACCAAACTGTGAAAACGCCTGATGCAGCGAATCGTCGCGCACGGAGTAGGCAAGATTGCCGACGTAAAGTTTATTTCCCACGGGGACCGCCCTCTATCTTGAACTAGAAACCATGTGGAGCTTCAACCCTGCGAGAACCATTCAGGCGGAGACGCCGCATCCGACACGCGCGTATTTCATTATCGATGTATCCCGCAAGGGGGCGCAAAGGCGCCGCATCCAGAGTGTTGTTTTGAAGCCTACGGGCTAACCCGAGGTGCGGTAGCGGGCGACGGCTTGCGGCGCGGGGTAAACACCATATTGACGGTTCCAGGGCTCCTGCCTAGAGTCCGCCCACTCGTTTGCGACCGGGCTCTTCGGGAGCCAGGCAGCGACCGAAAGGTGCGAGGAGACAAGCCCCTATCGGGAGCGGCAGTTGCACTGGCCGCTTCGACAGTGGCGCGGGCCAGAAGAAGTCAGGAGGGGCGTGCGCTTGCGTATCGCCCTTCTTGCATTTTTGGGCGCTCCGCGCTCGTGCCGAGCCTGCAGCGATGGTCGGCGCAGAGGCTAAGATTGCCGCTCCCTACTTGTTCTTGCCTCCACATGCCCGTCGACCCCGAACTGCGCTCGCTCCAGATCGACATCCCGGCCCGGCCCGAATCGCTGGTGCAGTTGTCCCTGCTGATGGCCGACGACGACATGAATCTGAACGCCGCGTCGACGCTGATCGAAGGCGACATGGCCCTGGCCGCAGCGGTGCTGAAGGCGGTGAACTCCTCGCTCTACGGGCTGAAGGGGCGGGTGCAGAGCGTGCAGCAGGCCATCACCTACCTGGGCATGCGCGAAGTCGCGGCGATCACTTTCGAGATGGGTTTGCGCGCAGCCTTTCCGCCGGCACCGGAGCTCGAACCGATCTGGACGCGTGCGGCGCAGCGCGGCATGGTCATGGGCCGGCTGGCATCGCAGATGGGCCAGGACGCCTGGGCTTCGCACTCGGCTGGACTGTTCGAGGAATGCGGCAAGGCGGTGCTTTTCAGGCATTCGCCCGACCACTATCGGTCCATGTTGCGTGCCGCGCACGACGACGTGGAACTGGCCTCGCTGGAGCACGCCGGTTTCGGGGTCAGCCACGATGCGCTGGGCGCGACGCTGTGCGAAAGCTGGGGTCTGGGTGCTGCGGCCGTGGCCTGCGTGCGCCAACATGTGCAGGCTAGGGTGGGTGGCGAATTTCCCGACGAGCACCCTCACCGGGCGATCACGGCGCTTTCGTTGATGGCACGCGCCATCATGGTCGAGCCGGACACGATTGACGAGGTCGTCACGCAGCTTGCGCCGCTGGCCGAATTCGACCTCACGCTGGCCTTGCGTGCCGCGCGCCGCGTGCACGAACAGATGTGCGACGCGGCGGCGCACAGAACCTGAATCGAGGCCGGCGACGAGCCGGCAGAACGTAGGGAAGCCCTGCTATGCGGGTGGGCCCAGATTGGCTAGGCTCGCGCTTCCCGCCAAATCCACCGGATAGAAACACCGGATTGACACGATAGGAAACAAGATCATGACTTCGTCCGCACTGCCCGAAACCCTCGCACTGCAACGCATGTACCAATGGGAAAAGACCAGCCCCGACAAGCTGGTCTTCACGCAGCCGATGGGCGGCGGCGTGGTCAAGGAATACACCTGGAAGCAGGCGCTGGACGAGGTGCGGCGCATGGCCGCGCACCTGAAGAGCCTGGGCTTCGAGCCAGGCACGCGCATTGCGCTGCTGGCCAAGAACACCGCGCACTGGATGATGGCCGACTGGGCCATCTGGATGGCCGGCCATGTCTCGGTGCCGCTGTACCCGACGCTGGCCGCGGGCACCGTGCGCCAGATCCTGGAGCACAGCGAAGCCAAGCTGCTGTTCGTCGGCAAGCTCGACGTGTGGAACGACATGAAGGCCGGCGTGCCCGAGGGCTTGCCGATGATCACGCTGCCGCTGGCGCCTAAAGTTCCCGGCGCTGCGGTGTGGGACGAAATCATCGCCAAGACCGCCCCGATGTCCGACAGCCCGGTGCGCCCCGCCGACGAGCTGTGTACGCTGATCTACACCTCCGGCACCACCGGCCAGCCCAAGGGCGTGATGCAGAGCTTCGGCACCTTTGCCTGGTCGATCACCAGCGGCCTGAAGCGCGTCAAACTCGATTCGACCGGGCGCATGCTGAGCTACCTGCCGCTGGCCCACGTGGCCGAGCGCATGCTGGTCGAGCACGGCCTGCTGGCCACCGGCATGCATGTGTTCTTCGCCGACAGCCTGGAGACTTTCGTCTCCGACATCCAGCGCGCGCGGCCGACCGTTTTCTTCTCGGTGCCGCGATTGTGGGTCAAGTTCCAGCAGGGCGTGCAGGCCAAGATGCCGGCCGAGAAGATGGCCAAGTTGCTGAAGATCCCAATCATCAGGGGCATCGTCAAGAAGAAGGTCCTCACCGGCCTGGGCCTGGATCAGGTGTATTGGTCCGCCGGCGGCGCCGCGCCAATGCCGACCTCGTTGCTCAACTGGTACCGCAGCCTCGGCCTGGACATCGTCGAGGTCTACGGCATGACCGAGAACTGCGGCCTGTCGCATGCCACGACGCTGGGCAAGCCCCGACCGGGCACGGTGGGCACCACCTATGAAGGCGTGCAATGTCGCATCGACAAGGACAGCGGCGAGATCCAGGTCAAGGGCGAATGCCTGATGCTCGGCTACTACAAGCAGCCCGAAGTCACAAAGGCCACGATGACCGACGATGGCTGGCTGAAGACCGGTGACAAGGGCACGATTGATGCCGAAGGCAACCTGAAGATCACCGGACGCGTGAAAGACCTGTTCAAGACCGGCAAGGGCAAGTACGTCGCCCCCGCGCCGATCGAGGACAAGCTGTCCACGCACCCCTCGATCGAAGCCTGCTGCGTCACCGGCGCCAACCTGGGTCAGCCGCTCGGGCTGCTGATGCTCAACCCCGACGCCGCCGCCAAGGCCAAGGACGCCGCCGGCAGGTCAGCACTCGAAGCCTCGCTGGCCGAGCATCTGAAGGACGTGAACACCAAGCTCGATCCGCACGAGCAGTTGGACTGCCTGGTCATCACCGCCGAGGCCTGGAGCGTCGAGAACGACATCCTCACGCCGACCATGAAGGTCAAGCGCAACAAGATCGAGGACATCTTTGCCGCCAACTACGAGAAGTGGGTCGGCATGAAGAAGAGGGTCATCTGGTCCAACGGCTGAGAGGGGCAACAGCGGTCCGGCCGCGCGGACCGCTGTGCAGCACCAAGACTCAGCGCTGGCGCGGCTGCAAGTCCAGGCAAAGCTGCCGCGGCGCGCGCACCGCCTGCAGCACCGGCGGTGCGGCAGCGGGCAGGCGCGGCTGCATCGGCGGGCCCGCGCGCAGCGGGCGTATCACGGCACCGGTCATCGCCGGCGGTTGCAGCGGGGTCGGCGCCAGGATCATGGACGCCCCGCGCCCGCCCTGATGGACGTCGTCGGCGTCGGTGCATACACCGGCGCCGTGGCCTTGGCTTGCGGCCCCACCATCATCGGTGTCAGGTCGAGCATCGCCGCCGCGCGCTCGGCCCAGTCCGACAGGGCGGCGCCCGAAGGCAGGCGGGCATCGCCGCCGCGCGCCAGGCGCAGCATCGAAGATGCGCCGCCGTGCATGCTGGACCCCGCCGGACGCAAGCGGCGGTTCGAGGGGCTGTGGCTGGCAGACGTGGAAATCGGCATGGAGGACCTTTGCATCGTGTCGCACATATGGCGCAACGCCCGTGGCTGGCCGGAAGTTGCAGCTTCCGTGCCAGGACCCAGGCTTGCCGGACCGAGCGGCGACGTGTGTGGTTGTTCACATCGGCGGCGCGTGCTGCTGTCGAATAAGGTCCCCCTCGTGTCCCGGAAGTTACAAGTCTGACGTTTCTGGTCGGGATGTGCCCAGGGCGGGCACTCAGTTCGCCGGCGTGAAGCCGCGCGGAATCGCCGCCAGCAACCGCCGGGTGTAGTCCTGCGTCGGCGCGGCCAGCAGAGCTGCAGCACTGGCTTGCTCCACCACCACGCCGTCCTTCATGACCAGCACCTCGTCGCTGATGAAACGCACCACCGCCAGGTCGTGGCTGATGAAGACGTAGGCCAGACCAAGCTCGTCCTGCAGGTCGCGCAGCAGGTTCAGCACCTGCGCTTGCACCGACACGTCCAACGCCGACACGGCTTCGTCGAGCACCAGCACCTCGGGGTCCAGCGTCAGGCAACGCGCGATGGCCACGCGCTGGCGCTGACCGCCGGAAAACTCGTGCGGGTACTTGCCGAGGGCGGCGCCATCCAGGCCGACCTTGTCCAACAAGACGCGCGCGCGCTGCTCGCGCTCGGCCACATTGGCGCCGATGCCGTGGATCGTCATCGGCTCGACCAGTGTCTGGCCGACGGTGAAGCGCGGGTTCAGCGAGGCGTAGGGGTTCTGGAAGACGATCTGGATGCGCCGGCGCATCGCCTGGCGCTCGGCCTCGCTCAGACGCAGCAGGTTGCGCCCGTCGAAGACGACCTCGCCGCTGGTAGGCTCGTGCAGGCGCAGCAAAGTCAGGCCCATCGTCGTCTTGCCCGATCCTGACTCGCCCACCACGCCCAGCGTGTGGCCACGCTTGAGCTTGAAACTCACGCCCTGCACGGCCTTGAATTCACGCTTGCCGAACAGGCCCTGGCGCAGCCAGAAGGATTTGGCCAGTGAGCGCACCTCCAGCAGCACCGGCGCATCCGGGTCCTTGGACGGGGCCGGTGCCTTCGCCGCCCGCCCGGCGATGGGGTCGTCGATGACCCTCAGCCGCGCCGGGTTGTGCGCGAGGATTGGCCGACACGCGAGCAGCGCCTGGGTATAAGCATGCTGCGGCGCGGCGAAGATCTGCGCCATCGGGCCCTGCTCACGCACCAGGCCGTCGCGCATCACCACCACCGTGTCGGCGATCTCGCCGACCACGCCCAGATCGTGGCTGATGAACAGCAGGCTCATGCCGCGCCTGGCCTTCAGCGTGGCCAGCAATTCGAGGATCTGGCGCTGGATGGTCACATCCAGCGCGGTGGTCGGCTCGTCGGCGATGAGCAATTTCGGCTCGCAGGCCAGTGCCATGGCGATCATCACGCGCTGCTGCTGGCCGCCGGACAGCTCGTGTGCAAAGGCGGCCAGACGCTGCTTCGGCTCGGACATGCCGACTTCGACGAGCAGCGCTTCGGCACGTTGCATCGCTTCGCGCCTGCTGAGCTTGAGATGCGCGACCAGCGGCTCGCACAGCTGGGTGCCCACCGACAGCACGGGGTTCAGCGAGCTCATCGGGTCCTGAAATATGCAGGCGATCTCGCGGCCCCGCAGCGCGCGAACTTCGGCGGGCCCGGCGCTCAGCAGCTCGCGGCCGCGATACAGGATGCTGCCGCTGCGCTCGGCGTTCTCGGGCAACAGGTTGACGATCGACATCGCCGTGACGCTCTTGCCGGAGCCCGACTCGCCGACCAATGCGACGGTCGAATTTTCCGGAATATCGAAACTCACACCGGTCGCACGACGGCCCACGGCCTCGGCGCGCTGCGCCACGCCGTCGACCTTGCCCATGCGAAAGGCGACACGCAAGGAGCGGAGGCTCAGCAGCATGTGTGGCTCTTCGGTCATCTCGGCAGCCAGACCCTGGCCACCATGTACAGGCCGAGCAGGATCATGGCAACGAAGAAGGCGCGGCGAAAACGCTCGGGTGGGACCTTGTCGCGCAGGCGTTGGCCGAGCACCATGCCCAGCAAGGCCGGGGCCACGGCCAACGCCGATCCGCCCACCGAGTCCAGCGGGTACTTGCCCGCGGCGGCCAGCGCGGCAGCCAGCGCCAGCGTGGACACGGTGAAGGACAGGCCCAGCGCCTGCACCAGCTGGTCGCGCGCCAGGCCGAGCGAATTCAGGTAGGGCACGGCAGGAATCACGAAGACGCCTGTGGCGCCGGTGGTCAGGCCCGACAACAGGCCGACCAGCGGTGAGGCCCAGACTTCGGCTTGCGTCGGCACGGAAAACTGCGGCGCGCGCAGACCGACGGCGCCATAGGCCGCCAACACCGCACCGAGCGCGGCCGTGGCGAAGGAAGAAGAATCGCCCGTGAGCACGCCGCTGGCGAGCCAGGTGCCGGCCACCACCGCCAGCATCATCGACGCCAGGCGCCGCACCAACGCGGCCACCGGTGGACCGGCCAGCAGCTGCCACACATTGGTCACCAGCGAGGGCACGACCAGCAGTGCGGCGGCGCTGGCCGGCGCCATCACCAGCCCGAGCAGGCCCATCGACACGGTCGGCAGGCCCATGCCGAGCACGCCCTTGACCAGGCCCGCCATCAGGAAAGCCAGTGCCACCCACAGCGCAAGGTCGATGGATTCGGCCATCTATTTCAGCCCACGCAGTTTCGGATCGAGCGCATCGCGCAGCGCATCGGCCATCAGCGAAAACGCGGTGACGAACAGCGCCATGAACAGCGTCGCCGCGGCCAGTTGCCACCAGTGGCCGAGGATCAGCTCGCTTTGCGCCTCGGCCAGCATCGTGCCCCAGCTCACCTGGTCCACCGGCACGCCCAGGCCCAGGTAGGACAGGATCACCTCGGCCTTGATGAAGCCCACCGCCAGCAGCGAAGTGCGCACCAGGATCACGTGGCTGACATTCGGCAGGATGTGGCGGAACATGCGCGAGGCGGTCGATGCGCCGATGGCCTCGGCGGCGCGCACGTACTCGCGATTCGCATGCTTGATGAATTCGGCACGCACCTGGCGGTACATCCCGGTCCAGCCGGTCAGCCCCAGGATCAGCACGACGGTGCCGATGCCGCGCCCGAAGACCGCGGCGAAGGCGAAGATCAGCAGGATGCCCGGGATCGACTCGAAGACGTTGTATAGCCACTCCAGGATGTCGCCGACCCACCGGCCGAAGTATCCGGCCAGCGCGCCGAGCAGCGTGCCCAGCCCGGTGGCCGTGAGCGCGGCCAGCACGCCGACGAAGACCGACACCTCGGTGCCCTTGATGGCCTTGGCGAGCACGTCACGGCCGAGACGGTCGGCGCCCAGCGGCAGCGTTTCGGCCCTGTGGATCTCGACGGTCTTGAACTGGGCGGCACGCTCGTTCCATTCCTTGTAGCGCGGCGCCAGCGGGTCCACCGCCGAGAGGTCGACGTTCGGGCCCTTGGGTTTGTCGATAGCGCCGGTGGCCTCGGCCGGGCGCGGGCCAACAAAGGTGGGTGGCGCGTTCGGCACGCCGACCTCGCGCTGCCAGTCGCCGGCCACCAGCCCCAGCGCCGACGCGGCGATAAGCAGCAGGAAGGCCAGCACGATGACCAGCGAGACCATGCCGACGTGGTCGCCGCGGTAGCGCCGCCACGCCGCTTGCCAGACGCCCTCGCTGCGTTGCGCGGCCAGCGTTGCCGACAGCACGATGCTCATTTCAGTACGACCCTGGGGTCGACCCATTTGAACAGCAGGTCGGTGGCCAGGTTGATGAGCATCGTCAGCACCGCCAGATAGACGGTCACCGCCTGGATCACCGGGTAGTCGCTTCGGTTCACCGCCAGCAGCACCTCGCGGCCCAGGCCGGGGATCGAGAAGAAGACCTCGATCAGGAAGGAGCCGACGAAGATGCCCGGCAGCGCCAGGCTGACGTTGGTCAGGATCGGGATCAGCGCGTTGCGCAGCACGTGGCGGAACAGCACCACGCCCTCGCCCAGGCCCTTGGCGCGCGCGGTGCGCACATAGTCGTGGCCCAGTTCGTCGAGGAAGAAGCTGCGGTACAGCCGGGTCTGCGGCGCGATGCCCACCAGCACCGCCAGCAGCACCGGCAGCGGCACGTAGGTCACCAGGTTGGTCCACAGCGAATCGCTCCAGCCCTGCACCGGAAACCAGCCGAGTTGGAAGCCGAACACGTACTGGCCGACGATGATGTAGACCAGGAAGCTGATCGACAGCGCGACCGTGGTGATGATCATGATCAGCCGGTCGGCGAGCGAGCCGCGACGGTAGGCCACCCACATCGCGATCGGCAGCGCGACAAGCACGTCCAGGACCAGGATCGGCAGCATCACCGTCAGCGTCGCCGGCAGTCGCGTCGCGAACAGGCTGGCCACCGACTCGTGGGTGGCCCAGCTCCGGCCCCAGTCGAAGCTGACGATTTGCTTGACGAAGATGCCGAGTTGCACCCACCACGGCTCGTTCAGCCCCAGCTGCTGGCGGATCGCGTCGACCTGTTCGGCCGTGGCGTTCAGGCCGCCCAGGATCTCGGCCGGGTCGCCGCCGAAGAACTTGAAGAGCACGAACACCAGCCCGATCACGCCGAGCAGCGTGGGCACCATCTGCCACAGGCGTCGAATCAGGTAGGCGAGCATCGCGCGGGTGCGGGTGGCTTGAGATCGGCAGCGGAAGTGTATGGGGGCCGTCTAGACTTGCAGCCGCACCATGATCCGAACCCTACTGCTGACCGCGGCCCTGGCCTGCGCCAGCGCCACAGCCCAGGACGGCAGCGCGACGAAGACGCTGCGCTACGCCTTCCCGGTTGCCGAGACCGGTTTCGACCCGGCGCAGATCAGCGACCTGTACTCGCGCACCGTGGCCTCGGGCATCTTCGACGCGCCGCTGGAATTCGCGTTCATGGCCTGGCCGGCGCAGCTGCGGCCCAACACCGCAGCGGCGATGCCCGAGGTGTCTGACGACTTCAAGACCTTCACCTTCCGCATCCAGCCCGGCATCCACTTCGCCGACGACCCGGCCTTCGGCGGCAGGCAGCGCGAGCTCACCGCCGAGGACTACGTCTATTCGCTCAAGCGCCACTACGACCCGCGCTGGAAGAGCCCCAATCTGTACCTGCTGGAGAACGCCCAGATCCTCGGCCTGAGCGAGCTGCGCAGCAAAAGCCTGGACGAGAAGAAGCCCTTCGACTACGACACCCCCGTCGACGGACTGCGCGCGCTCGACCGCTACAGCTTCCGCATCCGTCTGGCCGAGCCGCAGCCGCGCTTTCTCTACAACTTCAGCGACGGCTCCTTCACCGGCGCGGTGGCGCGCGAGGTGGTCGAGGCCCATGGCGACAAGATCGGCGAGCACCCCGTCGGCACCGGGCCGTTCCGCCTGGCCGAGTGGAAACGCAGCTCGCGCATGCTGCTGGCGAAGAACCCGAACTACCGCGAGGTGCGCTACGACGAAGCGCCGCCGGCCAGCGACGCCCGGCTGGCCAGGATCGCCGCCGAGTTCAAGGGCCGGCGCCTGCCGCTGGTCGACCAGGTGCAGATCTCGGTGATCGAGGAGCCGCAGCCGCGCTGGCTGTCCTTCCTGAACGACGAGCAGGACGTCGCCGAGGGCGTGCCGGCCGAGTTCGCCGACGTCGCCTTCCCCAACAACCAACTCGCGCCGAACCTGGCGCGGCGCGGCATCGGCATGCAGCGTTACCCGCGCGCGTCGGTCTCGGTGACCTATTTCGCGATGGAGCATCCGCTGGTCGGCGGCTACGCGCCGCAGCAGGTGGCACTGCGCCGTGCCATTTCGCTGGCGGTGGACATCGACCGCGAAATCCTGCTCGTGCGGCGAAACCAGGCGATTCCGGCGCAGTCGCCGATCGCGCCCGGCGCCTGGGGCTACGAGGCCGGGTTCAAGAGCACGATGAGCGAATTCGACCGCGCGCGCGCCAAGGCCCTGCTCGACATGTACGGTTATGTCGACGCCGACGGCGACGGCTGGCGCGACCAGCCCGGCGGCGCGCCGCTGCTGCTCGAATACGCCACCAGCCCCGACCAGAACAGCCGCCGGCTCAGCGAGCTGTGGCAGAAGAACATGGAGGCGATCGGGCTGCGCATCGTCTTCAAGGTCGCCAAGTGGCCAGAGCAGCTGAAGGCCAGCCGCGCCGGCAAGCTGATGCTGTGGGGCGTGGGCTGGAGCGCCGGCCAGCCCGACGGCGACACCTTCCTGGCGCTGGGCTACGGCCCGAACAAGGGCCAGGCGAACCACGCACGCTTCGACCTGGCGGCCTTCAACGCGCTGTACGAGAAGCAGCGCTCGCTGCCCGACGGGCCCGAGCGCCAGGCGGCGATGGACGAAGCGAAGAAATTGATGATCGCCTACATGCCCTACAAGGTGCACGTGCACCCGATATCGACCGACCTGTGGCATCCGTGGGTCAAGGGCTACCACCGCAATATCTTCGTGCGCGAGTTCTGGAAGTACGTGGACGTCGATCCGTCGCGGAAGCCCCACTAACCTCGGCTTAACCCAGGCGCCCCTAAACTGCGGCGGTCTTGTTCAGTCGCGATGCGTGTTCCCATGATGAAGCTGTTGCGCCGCGTGGCGCTGTGTCTCCTGCCCTTGAGCCTGCTGGCCCCCGCGCTGGCACAGAC
>JAHECC010000038.1 GCA_024641965.1 Rubrivivax sp. | reverse complement strand
AACGGGATTCCCAGCCCTTTACATCGAGATATACCGTTGCCTTCGTAAAACCCCGCTTTGCCTGGTCGGCCCAATCGCTGATCGGAAAGGACAGTTCCAGCCCGTCACTCTGCTTCTGGAACTGCGAATTGGAGGCACCTCCGAAGGCGTCGTCGCCGAAGTGCATGACGACCTCACCTCCAACCGGAATGCTCACATTGGTCGCCAGCGGCGTCAGAAGCACATCCTGTCGGTAGGACTTTCCACCCGTAAACTGCCAGAAGAGGATGGTCTGCGGCTCGTATCCGACCTTTTCGGCTGAAGCTGCCGGATAGGTGATACCTGCCACTTCGGACGCTGGAAGGATCAGTTCACAGATGCCTAGGTCATCCGTGCTGGACTTGTAAGTACTTGCGCCCGCTTCATAGGTGATGGCCACATCAGCCACCGGCTTGCGAGTGACTTCGTCGGCGACGGTGCAGATCAGACGAACCTCGTCTTGCGAAACAACAACGCCGTCGTCGACGGTGCCACCCGCGCCGCCGCTCCCGCCCCCACACGCGGCAAGCAACAGCGTCAGCAAGGCAGCGGCCGACGTGCGGAATTTGAATCTGAATCGAAAAGGTTCTTTCATGCGGAATCCTTGCGCCATCGAGCAACACCAATGCACCAAATATATCGGCAAGCCAATAGCTGACTGTTCCTCAAGGGACAAAGTGGGCGGTCAAATCCCCGATATGCGGGGGGCACCGTGCCGTAAACCTAACGCAATTCCAACCCTTTCAGCAGCAAACAGTTCTGCGCATGGGAGTTTTAAGCGCCCTCCGCAACGCCCAAGACAAGCCCGTGGCCGGCCTGCGGTGACCTGCGGTGGACCAGATTGCTTGGCTTCGGTGCCGGCGCCGTCGCGTCGCGCCGATTCGGCAGGCTCTTGACCGCTCCAGAGGGCCGGCTCCTGCCTCGGCCTCTGGGTTGACCCTGCCGTCGACGGCGTTGTGCCCCCCGCACGGCGCGCAACGCCACCCCGGCTGCAGCGTGGCAGCGAAGCCCGTGGCGAGGTGTATTTGACGCTGGACTCAGCTCAGGCGGCAAAGTCTTGCCTTGCCTCGCGCGCCCGGCCATTGGGCGCCGGCTGGGGGTCCAAGCCCAGGTGCTCCAGGATCTTAATAATCACGGGCCGCTCGAGGATGGCCGCGACGATCTTCAACTGCCCGGCGCCGCAGTTCGGGCAGTGCTTCATGTCGATGTCAAAGACGCGCTTGAGCCGTCGTGCGCAGAGGAACGCGACGACTAGCGATCGCACTCTGCGTACCGTTCACTGTTGGGTGTGGCTGGCCAAAGTCCTTCGGACTAAGAATGATCCGAATGGGGCGTCCCAATCGCCGGTTGAGGTCTTCTGCCACCGCCACCATGCGGTTGTCGAAATCCGCAGGATCTTCGTCAACGTTGCAGGTATCGGTGACGCCATCGATCCGGCAGAACCGGTTCTCAGGTGCCAAATCGCCGGGGCCGACAATTTGGATCGCAATCACCGTGACGCCGTCGTCTGGCGGATGCGCCTCCGCCAGTTGGCATTGAGCACGATATATACGCTTTCCGAGCGACTACGGCGCTGGCCTGAAACGTCGCCTGCTAGTTGCCCGGGCGTTCCGCCAGCGCGGCCGTGTATGCCAGCGCGGCCAAGACCATCGCGGCCACCCCGCCTTGCAGCACGGTTCCGACCGACATGCTTCCGACATGCCATTGCCCAATCATGCGCGCCAACACCGCCAGAACGACCAGCGTCACCCCGACGAGGCCAGCGGCTCTACCTACCCAGAGAAATAGTTTGATCATGGCATTCACTCCTGCTGACGGATGGTCGGATATTGGTGGCGAACCCAGTTGCTGCGCAATGGTAGTGCGCGCCGGCGAGATTCGGACGAAGCGTGCCGCTGAGGTTGGCGCTCGCACAACCTGCGCCGACCATCGGATCAATCCGTTTCCCTGAATTCCGTCGCCCGCTTTTCGCTGCTGACCCGCTCGTACAGCATCATGTACTGCCGCGCGGGCCCATCCCACGACAGGTCCTGCTGCATGCCGCTTCGCATCAGCAAGCTCCAGGCCTGGGGCTGCCGATAGGCCGCGAAGGCGCGCGCGATGGTGTCCTGCAATTGCTGAGCCTGGGGTTGATCGAAGACGAAGCCGTTGCCGTCACTCTTGAAGTCCACGACGCTGCCGGCGTCACGCACGGTGTCGGCCAGCCCGCCCACGCGCCGCACGATCGGCACGCTGCCGTAGCGCAAGCCGTACATCTGCGTCAATCCACAGGGCTCGAACCGTGACGGCATCAGCATCATGTCGGCACCGGCAATCGTCCGGTGCGCGCCGGTTTCGTCGTACTTGAGCCGCACGCCCACGCGACCGGGATGGGCACTCTCGGCCTTGCGGAACGCCGCCTCCAGCGCCGGATCACCGGTGCCCTGCACCACCAGCTGGCCGCCCATGCGCACGATTTCCGGCACCACCGACAACAGCAGGTCCAGACCCTTTTGCGACGCCAGCCGCGACACCTGGGCCAGCAAGGGGGCCTCGGGATCGGGCGTCAAACCGAAGCGGGCCTGCAACGCCGCCTTGCACAGTGCCTTGCCCTGAAGTTGATCGGCGCTGTAGCGCTGGGCCAGCGCACTGTCGGTCGCCGGGTTCCACACCAGCGTGTCGATGCCGTTGAGGATGCCCGACACCTCGCCGCCGCGGCCGCGGATCACGCCCTCGAGGCCGGCGCCAAACTCGGGCGTTGCCATTTCCCGCGCATAGGTCGGGCTGACGGTGGTGACGCGGTCGGCGAACTTCAAGCCGGCTTTCATGAACGACACCTGCCCGTGGAACTCCAGCGACGACGGCGACATGTAGCGTGACGACAGGCCCAGCAGCGCACAGTCGGCGCTGGGAAACAGCCCCTGATACGCCAGGTTGTGCACCGTGAAGACCGAAGCCACATCGCCACCTGGGTGGGCGTGCAGATAGGCACAGCTCATGGCGGCGTGCCAGTCGTGCGCGTGCAGCACGTCGGGCGCCCAATCGGCGACGAGTTCTCCCTGCGCGAGCTGCGCGGCCACCCAGCCCAGCAGCCCGAATCGCTGCAGGTTGTCGGGCCATTCCGCGCCATTGCGGTCCTGGTAGGGCCCTCCGTCGCGACGGAAGAGAAAGGGTGCGTCGATCACGTAAACCGGCAACTGGCTGAATGGCGTCTGCCCCAGCAGCAGCTTGACTTGTCCGGCACCGAAGACCGGGCCGATGCGCTTCACGCATTTGGCATGCAGCACCGCGTCGAGAATTGCCGGCAGGCCCGGCAGCAGCAGCCGCACGTCGGCACCCTGTGCACGCAACGCCTGCGGCAATGCGTCCATCACGTCGGCCAGGCCGCCGGTCTTGATCAGCGGAAAGACCTCGGCGCCGACCTGCAGGACCTTCATCGGCGCCGGCTCAGCGCAGCGCTTCGAGCATTGTCTCCGTCACCAAGGTGATGCCGTTCGCCGTGCGGTAGAAGCGGCGCGCGTCCTCTTCGGCGTTCTCGCCGATGACCATGCCGTCGGGCAGCACACAGCCGCGGTCGACCACCACCCGCGTCAGGCGCACACCGCGGCCGACATCCACCAGCGGCAGCAGCACCGACCATTCGACCGACGAATAGGAATGCACGCGCACGCTGGAGAACAGCACCGAACGGAAGACGCGACCGGAAATGATGCAGCCGCCCGACACCAGCGATTCGATGGCCATGCCGCGTCGGTCGTCCCGGTTGTGCACGAACTTGGCGGGCGGCAATTGCGGCTGGTAGGTCTGGATCGGCCAGCGCGTGTCGTACATGTTCAGCAAGGGATCGGTGGCGGTCAGGTCGATGTTGGCATCCCAATAGGCGTCGATCGTTCCCACGTCGCGCCAGTAGTGCTCCTGGCCGGGCAGCGTGCCGACGCAACTCAGGTCGAAGGGGTGGGCCACCGCATTGCCCTCGCGCACCGCGCGCGGGATGATGTCCTTGCCGAAGTCGTGGTTCGAATCCGGATCGACGATGTCGCGCTTCAACGCGTCATACAGGTACGTGGCATCGAAGATGTAGATGCCCATGCTGGCCAGGGCACGGTCGGGTTTGCCCGGCATCGGCGGCGGGTCGGCAGGTTTCTCGACGAAATCGAGGATCTGGCGCTTGTCGTCGATATGCATCACACCGAAGGCGGTGGCCTCCATGCGCGGCACCTCGATGCAGCCCACCGTGCACGGGCGGCCCTGGGCGGCATGGTCGGCCAACATCAAGGCGTAGTTCATCTTGTAGACATGGTCTCCGGCCAGCACCACCACATAGTCCGCGCCGTAGCCATCGAGAATGTCCTGGTTCTGCGACACCGCGTCGGCCGTGCCCCGGTACCAGGATTCCTCGTCCATGCGCTGCTGCGCCGGCAGCAGGTCCACGAACTCGTTCATCTCGGTCTTCATGAAGGCCCAACCACGCTGCAGGTGGCGCAGCAGGCTGTGACTCTTGTATTGCGTGATGACGCCGATGCGGCGGATGCCGGAGTTCAGACAATTCGACAAGGCGAAGTCGATGATGCGGAACTTGCCGCCAAAATACACCGCCGGTTTGGCGCGGCTGTCGGTCAGGTTGTGCAGGCGGCTGCCTCGCCCACCCGCCAGCACCAGCGCCACGGCGCGTTTCGGCAGGTCGAGCGTCTCCGCCAGGTAGTTCGAGGTCATCGGCCGTCCTTCGTTTTCAGTCGGCGCCAGCAACTGTGCCGCCGCTACCCGCAATATTGTCATGCACATCGCTCTCGCGACGTTTGTCTGACCGCGCGCCTTGTGTCTGTGCCGCCTGTGGTGATACTGTGCGTCGCCATATTCATGAACCCGAAGAGCAGGATCGATCATGACTTTTGCCGAATCCAATCCTCTGAGCGAAGAGCTCGAGCGCCAGTTGCTGGACCATGTCGGCGTGGCGCCGGCCGAGGCGACGCAATCTGATCTGATGAGCGGTGTGGCCCAGCTGGCACGCGAACAACTGTCGCAGCGCTGGGTGGCGGCACAGGCCGCGCAGCGCGGCAGCCGCCGCGTGTACTACCTGTCGATGGAATTCCTGATCGGTCGCACGCTCGGCAACGCGCTTGCCGCACTCGACCTGCACGACGAAGCCGCCGCCGCTTTGGCCTCACGCGCGCAGCGGCTCGAGGACATCGAGCAAAGCGAGGCCGACGCCGCGCTCGGCAACGGGGGCCTGGGTCGGCTGGCGGCCTGTTTCCTCGATTCGATGGCCACGCTCGGACTGCCCTCCTTCGGCTACGGCATCCGCTACGAATACGGCATGTTTGCTCAGGCCATCGTCGAGGGTCGGCAGATCGAACGCCCCGAATCCTGGCTGGGCGACGGCTCGCCCTGGGAGTTCCCGCGTCGCGGGGTGCGCTATCCGGTGCGCTTCGGCGGGCGTGTCGATCACAGCAGCGACAAGGCGCTGTGGTTTCCAGCCGGATCCGTCGACGCCAAGGCCTTCGACATGGTCGTGCCAGGGCATGGCACTGCGCACGTCAGCACGCTGCGGCTATGGAAGGCCACTGCACCCGAACACATCGACCTGCACGCCTTCAACAGCGGCGACTACGCACGCGCTGCCGAGGTGAAGAACGCCTTCGAGAACATCTCCTGGGTGCTGTATCCGAACGACAGCACGGCAGCTGGGCGTGAGCTGCGGCTGCGGCAGGAGTATTTCTTCACCAGCGCGTCGATCCAGGACATCGTCGGCCGCCACCTGCAGGAGCACGGCAGGCTGGACAACCTGGCCGACAAGGTGGCGATCCACCTCAACGACACGCATCCGGCCATCGGCGTGGCCGAGATGATGCGCGTGCTGTGCGACGAACATGCGTTGCGCTGGCCCGACGCCTGGGCGAAGACGCAACGTGTCTTCAGCTACACCAACCACACGTTGATGCCCGAGGCGCTGGAAACCTGGTCCGTCGCGCTGATGCAGCAGGTGCTGCCGCGACACATGGAAATCATCCTGCGCATCAACCAGGAGTTCCTCGATTTCGCAGCGACGCTTCGCCCCGGCGACAACCAGTTCCTGCGGCGCCTGTCGCTGATCGACGAAACGGGCGAGCGACGCGTGCGCATGGCACATCTGTCCATCGTCGGCAGCCACAAGGTCAACGGCGTGTCGGCGCTGCATTCGCAACTCCTGGTCAAGACCATCTTCGCCGACTTCGCCGAGATCTGGCCCGAACGCTTCACGAACATGACCAACGGCGTGACGCCGCGGCGCTGGCTGGCGCAGTCGAACCCAGGCCTGAGCAGTCTCATCGATCGACACATCGGCACCGGCTGGCGGCTCGATCTCGACCAGTTGCGTCAGCTCGCGCCCCTGGCCGACGACGCCGCTTTCCGCGCCGAATTCATGCTCGTCAAGCATGCCAACAAGCAGCGACTGGCCGAACACATCGCCACCAGCAGCGGCGTGCGGGTCGACGCCGACAGCCTGTTCGACGTGCAGGTCAAACGTGTGCACGAATACAAGCGGCAGTTGCTGAACGTGCTGCACGTGGTGACGCGCTACCAGGACATGCTGGCCGACCCGGAACTGGACTGGGTGCCGCGCACGATGATCTTCGCCGGCAAGGCGGCGTCGAGCTATCAGATGGCCAAGCAGATCATCCGGCTGATCCATGACGTGGGCCAGGTCGTGAACCACGACAAACGGCTGCGCGGCCGGCTGAAGGTGGCCTTCGTACCGAACTACGGCGTGTCGGTGGCCGAGATCATCATGCCCGGCGCCGATCTGTCCGAACAGATATCCACCGCCGGCACCGAGGCCTCCGGCACCGGCAACATGAAACTGGCGCTGAACGGGGCACTCACCATCGGCACAGACGACGGTGCGAACATCGAGATCCGTCAGTGCGTGGGCGACGAGAACATCTTCATCTTCGGCCACAGCACGCAGGAAGTCGCGCAACTGCGCAAGGGCGGCTACCAGCCCTTGCGCATCCACGACCAGCACCCGCGCCTGAAGAGTGTGCTGCAGGCCATCGGCAGCGGCACCTTCTCGCCGGACGAGCCGGCGCGCCACCGCAGTCTGGTCGATGCCCTGCTGTGGGGAGGCGACCACTACCAGCTGCTTGCCGACTACGATTCCTACGTGCAAGCCCAGGCCCGCGTCGACACGCTGTTTCGCGACGCCGAAGCGTGGGCACGCGCAGCCATCCTGAACGTCGCCGGCATGGGCATGTTCTCCTCCGACCGGACAATCCGGGAGTACGCTCGAGACATCTGGAACATCGAGGTGCATGACGGGCGCGGCGCCAAGGCCTGATCCAATCCGTCGAAGCAGCAAGTCGGACCACCCCGATGCCCGTCGCGCCTGCCATGCGCACTGGCCGCCCCTGGCCGATGGGTGCCAGCGTCGATGCTGAGGGCCTGAATATCGCGGTGTTCTCGGCGCACGCCAGCGCCATCGAGTTGTGCCTCTACGACGCTGAAGGTCGAGTGGAAACCCAACGCTTCAACCTGCCCGCCCGCACCGGTGATGTCTGGCATGGCCATCTCGACGCGGTCGGTGCGGGCCAGGTCTACGGGCTGCGCGCACAAGGCCCCTGGGCGCCGCAGCAAGGCCATCGCTTCAATGCGAACAAGCTGCTGCTCGACCCGTATGCACGCGAGATCGTCGGCGACTTCGCGTGGCACGACATGCACCGTGGCGACGATGCGTCCGATGCGCAACGCCAGGACGGCCGCGACAACGGCGCAACCGCGCTGAAGGCACGTGTCGTCGACGATCGTTTCGACTGGCAAGGCGACACGGCACCCGGCACGCCCTGGGCCGAGACGGTGCTCTATGAACTGCATGTGCGTGCGTTCACGCGTTTGCATCCGGGCTTGGCCGAGTCGCAACGCGGCACCTACGCCGGCCTCGCCAGCGATGCCGCTGTCGCGCATCTGCGACGGCTTGGCGTGACCGCGGTGTGCCTGCTGCCGGTGCACCGGTTCATCGACGAGGAGCGCTTGGTGCGCATGGGGCTGCGCAACCACTGGGGCTACAACACGCTGAGCTTCTTCTGCCCCGAGCCGCGTTACGCGAGCGCGACGGGCGGGCGCGCCGTCCGTGACGAGTTTCGCGAGATGGTGAGCCGCCTGCATGCGGCGGGCATCGAAGTCATCCTCGACGTGGTCTTCAACCACACGGCCGAGACCGATGCCTTCGGCCCGACACTGAGCTGGCGCGGGCTGGACAACGCCAGCTACTACCGCCTGGTTGAGGGCCGGCAACAGGACTACGAGAACCATACGGGCTGCGGCAATACGCTGGACATGCGCCGACCGCAGGTGCTGCAGATGGTCATGGACAGTCTGCGCTATTGGGTGCAAGAAATGCACGTCGACGGCTTCCGTTTCGACCTGGCCACCGTGCTTGGTCGCGGCAGCCACGGCTTCGAGCGAGACGGGCCCTTCTTCGCCTGTCTCGCACAGGATCCGCAGCTAACCGGTATCAAGCTCATCGCCGAACCCTGGGACATCGGCCCGGGCGGCTACCAGTTGGGCCACTTCCCGTCGCCATGGCGCGAATGGAACGATCGCTTTCGCGACACGATGCGCGCATTCTGGCTGCGCGGTGAGCGCAACTGCGGTGACTTCGCGCGCCGTCTGTGCGCCTCGTCGGACCTGTTCCAGCAGCGTGGCCGTGTGCCATCGGCTGCGGTCAACTATGTCGTTTCGCACGACGGCTTCACGCTGCGCGATCTGCTCAGCTACGAGCAGCGGCACAACGAGGCCAACGGCGAAGGCAATCGCGACGGCCACGGCCACAACCTGAGCTGGAACTGCGGCACGGAGGGCTCGAGCGACGATGCCTCGGTGCTGGCACTGCGGGCGCGCCTGCAGCGTGCGCTGCTGTCCTGCCTGCTGCTGTCACAGGGCACGCCGATGCTGGTGGCGGGTGACGAACTGGGCCACACCCAGCATGGCAACAACAATCCTTATTGCCAGGACAATGCGCTCACCTGGATCGACTGGGCACATGCCGACGACACCTTGATAACCTTCACGTCCCGTTTGCTGCAGTTTCGCCGCCAGTGGCTACCGCTGGGCGATGCATGGTTCGAAGACGGCGCCTTTGCGCCAGGCGAAGCCGGGCTGGTCTGGCTCTGTCCGGACGGCCGCCCGCCGCAGGCCGCGCAGTGGAATGACCCGAAACAACGCACGCTGGGTCTGTGGCTTCGGCGACTCCAAGGTGCGACGAAGTCCTTGCTGATGCTGTTCAACGCCGGCGCCGACGAAATGCCCTTTGCCTTGCCTGCGGGCCACTGGCAGGTGCTCGTCGACAGCAGCACCAGTGATGCAAAGCCGGCGCAGACGGACCTGCTCGAAGCTTCGACGACGCTGCCGGCACGCGCAATTTGCGTGCTGGCCAGTTCTGGGGATTGATGCCGATGCGCTTCCCTCGTGCCAGTGGCGTCCTGCTGCATCCCACATCCTTGCCTGGCCCGCATGGCTGCGGCGACTGCGGCGCGACCGCCTACCAGTTTGTCGACTGGCTGGCCGCGGCTGGCCAGTCGCTGTGGCAGATCCTGCCGCTCAGCGGCATCGGGGCTGGTAACTCTCCCTACACCAGCAGTTCCGCCTTTGCCGGCAACCTGCTCTTCGTCGACCTGCTCGAATTGCAGCGCCAGGGCTGGCTCGAACCGACCGAAGTCGAAAGCATCGATGGCTTGCGGGACGATTGTGTGAACTACGCGGTCGTGTTTGCGTACCGCATGCAACGCCTGGCATCGGCCGCGCAACGCTTCTTTGCCTTGCCCGGTGGCGATGAACGCCGCGCCCAATTCGCCCAGTTTTGTGCGAAGCATGCCGGCTGGCTCGACGACTATGCCCTGTTCATGGCCCTGGGCGAAGGCCTTGACCTGCAGGACTGGTGCGCCTGGCCCCAGGAGTTGGCGACGCGGCAGCCAGAGGCGCTGCGACTCGCGCGCGATCAGCACGCACCGCGCATCGACTTCTGGAAATTCGGCCAGTGGTGCTTCTTCCGGCACTGGCTGGCGCTGAAGGCGCATGCCAATGCGCGCGGCGTGCAGATCGTCGGCGACGTGCCGATCTTCATCGGCCACCACAGCGCGGAAGTCTGGGCCAACCAGGCGCTTTTCGAACTTGGCGCCGATGGCCGGCCCACCGTCGTGGCAGGCGTGCCCCCTGACTTCTTCAGCGCCACCGGACAACGCTGGGGCAACCCCTTGTACCGCTGGAACCGGCATGCCGAACAAGGTTACGCGTGGTGGATCGAGCGTATGCGCCTGACCTTTGAACTGGTCGACGTGGTGCGCATCGACCACTTCCGCGGCTTTGCCGAGCATTGGGAGATTCCGGCCAGCGAACCCACCGCGGTCAACGGGCAGTGGCGCAAAGGGCCAGGCGCCGGCCTGTTCAAGGCCATCAATGCCGCTCTGGGCCCGATGCCGATCATTGCCGAAGACCTCGGGTTGATCACGCCCGACGTCGAGGCATTGCGCAAACGCTTTCATTTCCCCGGCATGCGCATCCTGCAGTTCGCCTTTGGCGGCGATCCGACCAACACCTATCTGCCGCATCACCACGAGCCTGATGGCGTGGTCTATCCAGGCACGCATGACAACGACACCAGTGTCGGCTGGTGGGCGACCGCCGGCGATGCCGAGCGCCGATTTGCGAGCGACTACCTCGGCAGCGACGGGCAGGACATTGCCTGGACGCTGATCCGCACTGCCTGCGCTTCGGTGGCCGACACGGCCATCTACGCGATGCAGGATGTGTTGTCGCTGACGACGGACAGCCGCATGAACCAGCCCGGCGACGGCGACGGTTGGTGGACGTGGCGCATGCAGTGGCAACAGCTGCAACCCTGGCATGCGCAGCGCCTGCGCGAACTGTGTCGGCTGTTCGATCGCCTGCCTGGCGCCCGGCCATGAAAAAGGCGCCCCGCAGGGCGCCCTTCGAATCGCAAAAGTCCCGGACTCAGCGCACCACGGCGATCTGTTCGCGCTTGCCGTCCTTGTAGGTGAACAACGTCAGCGCGCCGTTCTTGATGTCGCCCTTCTCGTCGAAGGAGATGTTGCCGGTCACGCCCTTGTAGCCGTCGGTCTTGGCCAGTTCGGGCAGGTACTTGGCGGGTTCAGCCGAACCGGCCTTTTCCATCGCCGCCGCCATCAACATCAGCGCGTCGTACACATAGGGCGCGTAGACCTGGACTTCAACACCGTACTTGGTCTTGAACTTGGTCTTGAAGTCGTCCATGCCGACCTTCTGCTCGCCTTCGACACCACCGGCTTCCGCGCACACCACCTGGCCATCGGCCATCGCGCCGGCCGCCAGCTCGGGCAGCTTGCTCGAACAGATGCCGTCGCCACCGACGAACTTGTTGTTCATGCCCAACTGCTTCATCTGGCGCATCATCGGGCCGGCCACGGCGTCCATGCCGCCGAAGAAGATGATGTCCGGTTTCTTCGACTTGATCTGCGTGAGGATGGCGGTGAAGTCGGTCGCCTTGTCGGTAGTGAACTGGCGGTCGAGTGTCTTGCCACCCGCGGCCACGACGGCCTTCTCGAATTCGTCGGCAACGCCCTGGCCGTAGGCCGTGCGGTCGTCGATGACGGCGATGGTCTTGCCCTTCATCTCGTTGACGGCGTACTTGCCGAGCGTGCCGCCGAGTTGCACGTCGTCGGCCACCACGCGGAAGGCCGTGTTGAAGCCTTGGCGGGTGTACTTCGGGTTCGTTGCCGACGGCGACACCTGCGGGATGCCAGCGGTGTTGTAGACCTGAGAGGCGGGAATGGTGGTGCCGGAGTTCAGGTGACCGATGACACCGTTGACCTTGGCATCGACCAGCTTTTGCGCCACGGCGGTGCCTTGCTTCGGGTCAGCAGCATCGTCTTCGGCCAGCAGCTCGAAGGTGACCTTCTGGCCGCCGATCATCACACCCTTGGCGTTGAGGTCGTCGATGGCCATGCGCGCGCCATTCTCGTTGTCCTTGCCCAGGTGGGCGATCGCGCCGCTGGTCGGGCCGACGTGACCGATCTTGACGATCAGTTCCGCCGCAGGAGGCGCAGCAGGAGCGGGCGCCGCAGCCGGTGCCGGTGCCGCAGCCACCGGCGCAGGGGCTTCCTCCTTCTTGCCGCAAGCCGCCAGCAACACGGCCGCCGAGGCGACCACCGAGAAGGCAAATTTGTTCATGAAATAGATCCTCTGAAAAAGAAGTACCCAGGATGATAGCTGAACGCGAAGTGCGTCCGCCAGCTTGTTCTTGTGGCGCAGCTTTCCATGCCGTTGCCGCAACGCAACGCGGCGTCAAACCGCGGCCGGACGCGCATGGTGCTGGATGGGCCAGCCGCGGGACTCGTAGTCGCGCCAGCGCTCGCGCGCGTCATGCCGCTCCCGCTCCTCCTCACCGACGAGTTCAATGATGCGCTCGAAGCGCTTCGGGTCCGAGGGTAGTACAGCCCCCAGATTAACCAGGATCTTCGGGCCCGGCGCCGGCACGTCGCCGTCACACAGCCAGATCGGCGTGAGGCGGCGCGAGGCGGATTCACCCGCCGCGCCATCACGGCCCTGACGCAGCAGCGTGTGAGGCACGAACTCGTGTGCCTCGAAGGTCCACAACTCACGATCGAGTTGTTGCAGCGCAGCCGACGGCGCGGTCACGGCCACAGCCGCACCTTGGCGCCAGGCCTTGCGCAGCAGGCGGCAGGCATAGCGCAGGGGCTCGCCCAGGCCGCTATGGAATTCGACCTGCGGCATCCGGCCTCAATCGGCTCGCGACAACACGAACTGCGTCAGCAGGGGCACCGGTCGCCCCGTCGCGCCCTTGGCGGCGCCCGACTTCCATGCACTGCCGGCGATGTCCAGGTGCGCCCATGGGTACTTGGCGGTGTAGCGCTTAAGGAACATCGCCGCCGTGATGGCACCGCCTGCGCGCGGGCCGATGTTGGCCATGTCCGCGAAGTTGCTCTTCAAACCCTCGTCGTATTCCTCGTCCATGGGCATGCGCCAGCATGGGTCCAGTGCCGTCTGGCCGGCCCGATCCAGCTGTTCGGCAAGTTCATCGCTGGTGCTGAACATGCCGCTGCGGTGGTGGCCCAGCGCCACCACGCAGGCCCCGGTCAGGGTGGCAATGTCCACCACCGCCGCGGGCTTGAGGCGCTCGGCATAGGTCAACGCGTCGCACAGGATGAGCCGCCCCTCGGCATCGGTATTGAGGATTTCCACTGTCTGCCCGGACATGCTGGTCACCACGTCGCCCGGCTTGACGGCCGTGCTGCTGGGCATGTTCTCGCAGGCCGGGATGATGCCGACGACGTTGATCTTCGGCTTCAGTTGCGCCACGGCGCGCAAGGTGCCCAGCACGCTGGCGGCGCCGCCCATGTCGAATTTCATCTCGTCCATGTCGGCGCCCGGCTTGATCGAGATGCCGCCGGTGTCGAAAGTGATGCCCTTGCCCACCAGCACCAGCGGCGCCGCGGATTTGCCCGCGCCCTTGTAGCGGGCGACGATGAAGCGCAGCGGCTGTGCCGAGCCCTGCGCCACGGCCAGGAAACAACCCATGCCCAGCTTTTCGACGTCCTTGCGTTGCAGCACCTGCACCGTCAACCCGAAGTCCTTGCCAAGCCGGCGCGCCTGGTTCGCCAGATATTCCGGCGTGCAATGGTTGCCGGGCCGGTTGGCGCATTCACGCGCCAGTGCCACACCGGCTGCGATGGCTTCACCGCGCCGCAGGCCTTCGTGCACCGATGCGGACTCGGCCACATCGCAGGCCAGGCTTACGCGTCGCAGCTTCGATGCTGCGGGCGCCGAGGGTTTGGTATGGCGGTACACATACAAGCTGTCGTCGATGGCGCCAGGCAGTGCCTGGGCCTGCGCACTGCCGAGTGGCTGCGCCAAGGACGAGGCCACCAGCAGATGCTCGGTACCGCCACCCTTGATCGATGCCAGGCCGTTCAGCAGCGCAGTACGAAAGGCTTTGGCCGAAGCGTCCTTCGCTACCGCGAACACCACGCGACGCGCCTTCACGCCGGTCACATGGTGCAGATAGAGGCATCGACCGGGCTTGTAGGCCAGGTCGCCGCCGCGCAAGGCCTGGGACAGCGCCGCGCCCAGCACCTTGCCCAGCGACCCCGGCTCGGTGTCCTCGCCCACCACCACCAACAGCGCGTCGGCCTCGGCTGCGCGCAAGTCCTTCAGCGGCGCCGCGAGAATCTTGAAGTCCATAATTCGGTCCACTTTGGAAACATTCCATGTTATTCGATAGCTCGCTGAGGCGCGATCTGGCTCGCACCTTCGGCGCCACGCTGGTTGTGCTGCTGACCATCGTCCTCACCATGCTGCTGGTGCGCACGCTGTCGCTGGCGGCGAGCGACGTGGTCGAACCGAAGGACGTGGTGCTGGTGCTCAGCTATGCCGCACTGGGTTACCTGGCGACGATCCTGTGTGTGTCCTTGTTCGTAGCTGTCGTGGTCACGCTCGGGCGCATGTACCGCGACAGCGAAATGGCGATCTGGTTCGCCAGCGGCCTGGACCTGTCGCGCTTCGTGCGACCGGTGCTGCAGACCTTCTGGCCGGTGCTGCTGGTGGTGTGCCTGCTGCAGTTCTTCGCCTGGAACTGGGTCAACCGCAACAGCGGAGAGCTGCGCAACCGTTATGCGCAGCGCTCCGACCTGGCGCGTGTGTCGCCCGGCGTGTTCCAGAGTTCCGCCGATGGCCGGCGTGTGTTCTTCGTCGAGCGCGACACCGAAGACGATGTCAGCGTGCGCAACATCTTCGCACTGTCGACCAAGGACGCGGTGGAAGCGGTGGTTTCGGCACGCGGCGGTCGCCTCGAACTGGTCGATGACGAGCGCTTCATCGTGCTCGAATCCGGCCAACGCAGCGATACCAATGCACGCAGCGGGGAATCGACACTGGCTGGCTTCGAGAACTACCGCGCGCGGGTCGACATCAAGGCGCTGCGACAGGTGCAGGAACGCTCGCCGAAGGCGATGTCCACGATGGAGCTGATCCGTGCGCCCACCTTGAGCAACCAGGGTGAGCTGGCCTGGCGCTTCGGCATGATGATCGCGGCGGTCAATCTGTGCCTGCTGGCCATCGGCATGGCACATGTCAACTCGCGGCGCCCGAACAACTGGAACCTGGTGCTTTCGCTGCTGGGTTTCCTGACCTACTTCAACGCGATCAACCTGACGAAGGCGTGGGTGGCCAGCGGCCGCGTCGACCTGACCATCGCCTTCGTGTCGCTGCACGGCGGCGTCTTCCTGATCGCGCTGGCGCTGCTGTGGTGGCGCGACCATGCCGCGGTGCTGCATTTCCGCCGAGCGACACGGCAGGCGGTTGCATGAAGACGGTGCGCCGCATGCTCTACCGCGACATCGGCGCGTCGGTGGCCTTTGTCGCCACGGCATTTCTGTCGCTGTCCTTCTTCATCGACTTTGTCGATGAACTGCAGAAGATCGGCCGCGGTTATTCAGTCTGGCGAGCGATCTTCAGCTCATTGCTCGAGATGCCCGGTAACCTGTACGAGTTGCTGCCCATTGCCGTGCTCATCGGCACCATCTATGCCCTGGCGCGGCTGGCGCAGTCCTCGGAGTTCACGATCCTGCGCACCGGCGGGCTCAGCCCGGCGCGCGCATTGCGCCTGCTCAGCGTGCTGGCGCTGCTGTTCAGTGCCATCACCTTCGCCGTGGGTGACTACCTGGTGCCACTCACTGAAAGGCAGGCGGTGCTGCTGAAGGCGGCCTTCGTCGGCGGCCACAAGCTGGGTGCGACGGGCGCCTGGCTGAAGGAACGGCGCCAGACCGATCAAGGTGAGCGCAGCTATTCGGTGAACGTGTCAGGCATCGACGGCAAGGGCAACCTCGATGGCATCCGCATCTTCGAGTTCGGCGCCGACGGCCGCCACCTGTCGCGCATCGTCGCGCGCGCCGGCGCCGTCGACAAGGACGCCACATGGACACTCAGCGACGCCGAAATCACGACCTGGCCGGGCGCAGGTCTGGGCGTGGGGGACCAGGTCGAACACCGATCGGTGCCGACGCTGCGCTGGCCCAGCACGCTCAGCGCCGGCGTGGTGTCGGCGGCGGTGCTGCCGCTGAAGACCATGTCCACCACCGAACTCTGGCGCTACAGCCGCCACCTGAACAACCAGGAGCAGGCCGCGCAGCGCTACCAAATCCAGTTCTGGAAAAAGGCGCTGTATCCGCTTGCCTGCATCGTACTGACCGCGCTGGCACTGCCCTTCGCCTATCTGCATGCGCGCGGCGGCGGCATCAGCCTGAAGGTTTTCGGCGGCATCATGCTGGGCATCAGCTTCGTGCTGCTGAACAACCTGGCCGGACACATCGGCATGCTGCGCGGCTGGACGCCCTGGATCGTCGCCGCCACGCCGAGCACCTTCTTCCTGCTGATGTCGCTGGCGGCCTTCGCCTGGCTGGTGCGCTATCGATGAGGTCACAGGGGTTGATCCTGTTCGCCCACGGCGCGCGCGATGCGCGCTGGGCCCTGCCCTTCGAGAGCGTGGCGCAGCGCATTCGGCAGCAGCAACCGGACATCCACGTGCGGCTGGCATTCCTCGAGCTGATGTCGCCGAAGCTGCTCGAGGCCGGCGCTGCGCTGTGCGACGCGGGCTGCAGCCGCATCGAGATACTGCCGCTGTTCCTGGGCATGGGTGGACATCTGCGCAAGGACCTGCCGCCGATGGTGGATCAATTACGTGCGCAGTATTCAAGCGTGCGCTGGACCTTGCATGCACCACTCGGCGAACACGAGGCGGTGATGCAGGCCATGGCCAGCGCCGCGCTGGCGCTGCTGCCCGAAGCGAACATGCCGAAGCAACCATGAACCTGCATCAGTTTCGCTTCGTGCAGGAGGCGGTGCGCCGCAACCTCAACCTGACAGAGACCGCCAAAGCGCTGCACACCTCACAGCCGGGCATCAGCAAGGCCATCCTCGAACTGGAGGAAGAGCTCGGCATCGACATCTTCGCGCGCCACGGCAAGCGGCTGCGCCGCGTCACCGAACCCGGGCAGGAGGTGCTCAAGGCGATCGAGATCGTGCTGCGCGAAGTGGCCAACCTGAAGCGCATCGGCGAGGAGTTTTCCAAGCAGGAAGCCGGCACACTGTCCATCGCCACCACGCACACGCAGGCGCGATATGTGCTTCCCGGGCCAGTGGCGTTGCTGCGCCGCCGCTATCCGAAAGTGCAGGTCGTTCTGCACCAGGGCACTCCCGAGCAGGTGGCGCAGATGCTGCTGTCCGAAACCGCGGAGATCGGCCTGGCCACCGAGTCGCTGGCCGATTTCGACGAGTTGGTCACGCTGCCCTGCTATGAATGGCAGCACGCCATCGTCGTGCCGCGCACGCATGCGCTGGCCAGCGTGCAGCGGCCCACGCTGGAGCAGATCGCACAGGAGCCGCTGGTCACCTATCACCCCACGGTGACCGGACGCACACGCATCGACGCGGCCTTCGCCAAGGCCAGGCTGAAGCCGCAGGTGGCGCTCGAAGCGTTGGATTCCGACGTCATCAAGACCTATGTTCGCCTCGGCCTGGGTGCTGGCATCGTGGCCGAGATGGCGGTGCGCGACGAAGGCGCCGACGGCGACCTGGTGGCGCACCCGGCCGGCCACCTGTTCGGCCAGAACGTCGCACGCGTGGCCTTCCGCCGCGGCGCCTACCTGCGCCACTTTGTCTACACTTTTGCCGAACTGCTGTCCGACCGGCTGACGCGCGCGCTGATCCAGCGTGCGATGAGCGGCGGCGGCCACGACTACCAGATGTAAGGCCCGTTCCAAGGTGAATACACCCGCCTCCGCCCTCGTCGCCAAGACACCGCGACTGCAAAGCCGCCTGCCCCAAGTGGGCACGACCATCTTCACGGTGATGTCCGCCTTGGCGCAGGAGGTCGGTGCCGTCAACCTGGGCCAGGGCTTCCCCGACTTCGAGTGCGACCCGAAGCTGCTCGACCTGGTGAACGCCGCCATGCGCGAGGGCCTGAACCAGTACCCGCCGATGCCTGGTGTGGCGCCGCTGCGCGAGGCGGTGGCGCAGAAGATCGAAGCACTCTACGGCCACCGCTACGACCCCGGCACCGAGGTCACCATTACCGCCGGCGCGACGCAGGCGATCCTGACGGCGGTGCTGTGCTGCGTGCACCCGGGTGACGAGGTCATCGTGCTCGAACCCTGCTACGACAGCTACGCACCGAACATCGAGCTGGCCGGCGGGCGCGTGGTGCGTGTGCCGCTGCGGCCAGGCAATTTCCACCCCGATTTCGAGGCCATCGCGGCGGCCATCACGCCGCGCACGCGGGCCATGCTGGTGAACTCACCGCACAACCCCAGCGCCACCGTGTGGAGCGCGGCGGAAATGCAGCGCCTGGCCGAACTGCTCGCCCCCACCGACATCGTGCTCATCTCCGACGAGGTCTACGAGCACATGGTCTTCGATGGCGCGGCGCATGTCAGCGCGGCATCGATTCCGACGCTGGCGGCGCGCAGCTTCGTCATCTCCAGTTTCGGCAAGACCTATCACGTCACCGGCTGGAAGATCGGTTATGTCGTTGCGCCGGCCGCGCTGATGGCCGAGTTCCGCAAGGTGCACCAGTTCAACGTGTTCACTGTCAACACGCCGATGCAACACGGCCTGGCCCGCTACATGGCCGAGCCGCGCCACTACCTGGAGCTGCCGGCCTTCTACCAACGCAAGCGCGACCTGTTCCGCGCCGGCCTGGCGAAAACACAGCTGCGCATGCTGCCCAGCGAAGGCAGCTACTTCCAGTGCGTCGACTACAGCGCGGTCAGCGACCTGCCCGAAGCGGGTTTCTGCGAATGGCTGACACGCGCGGTCGGCGTGGCAGCCATTCCGCTGTCGGTTTTCTATGCCGAAGGCTTCGAGCAGAAGATCGCTCGCCTTTGTTTCGCCAAGCGCGACGACACGCTGCACGCCGCACTGGAGCGCCTGGCCAAGCTCTAGGGTGTGTTGACACTCAGATCACGCCCGCGCCGGAGTACCCTGGGGATGCAGGGCAAGGCGCAGGACGCAACGCGGGCCGCGCGCCCGCGCAAGGGCTGCAACGCCGCCTTGCGCCCCAGGACACCCCGGCCCTTCGGGTGGATGCCCAAAACGGGCGCACTCGTCGTTGCGAAGCCTTGGCGTGGTGCCTGCCACGCCAAGGCTTCGTGCCTAGATTGCGCCCGTTTTGGACAGTCACGCGGGTACGATCTGAGTGTCAACACACCCTGGCCTTCGGCCTCTAGCGCGGACGTGCAGCCCTGTCCGACGCGCTGTCGAAGTTGCTCAGGTCCAGATCGATCGGCGCCGTCGGCCGGTCTTCGACGAGCACCGCACCATCGATCGCCTCGCTCGACAGGTAGTCGAACACCGACTGTCGCGCCGTGGCCTCGGCATTCAAGCCGGAGCCCAGCGGCAGCAATACATCCACATCGGCCGTCTCGTCGTCGACCCGGCGATGCAGGTCACGTGCCACGGCGTACAAGGTGAGCACGTCGCGATAGGCCGGCAACTCGAACAACTCGCCGCTGCGCTTGCGGAAGAGCAGGTTCTCCAGCTCGGCCATGGCGTCCAGCGGCTCGGGCCAGACAGCCTGCAGCGTGGCCACCACGTTGGCGTAGGCCTGCAGGTCGCGTCCGCGCTCGAGGTCATCGCCCCAATCCGGCGCCACCGTATTGAAACGATGATCGAAGCGCTTGCGAATGCGCTCGTAGGCGTCACGGTCGCCGCCGCGCCTGTAGATCTCCAGCAGCTTCAGGTAGGGCAAGGGGCTGACGCCGCCTGACCCGCGCAAGTGCGCCATCAACAGGTCCGCCGCGGAATCCGCCTCACCCAGCACGACGAAGAACTCGGCCTGCTGTTCCAGATCGATGAGTTCGTCCACGCTCACCGCCCGCGTCAGCGACAACGGCCCCAGTGCGCCGTCCATCGAGGCGACTGCAGTTTCGGTCTCGGCACTGGCAGGTTCGGGAACCAACGGCGCGCCTGCTTCGCCGACCGTCGGAGCCAGAGGCTCGCCAAGCGGTGCCGGCACGGCGTCCGCCACAGTCGAAGCCTCGACGGCGTCGCGCGGCTGCGGCGCTGCTGCCTGCGCCACCTGCCACCAACCCGCCTGGCGCTCGCGTTGGAGCGCGCGCAGGCGCAGCCCGAGCCACAGCGTCAGCGCCGACAAGAGCGCCGCCACCAGTGCCAATACCCAGGTCAGCCGGCTCTGATCTTCAGCCTGCGCCACGCGGGTTCGCATCTGTGCCAGCGTGGCCCGATTGGCTTCGGCGTCGGCACGCATGGCCGTCACTTCATCTGTCAGCTTAGCGAGTTGGGCCTCGGCGGCAGACGCCGCAGCTTGGGCCGCGCTCGCCGCCTGTTCGGCCGAGGCCAGCATCTCATCTTGTGCGGCCACGGCCAGCGTTGCGGCGCGCAGCAGTTTGTCGGGCTCCTCGAGTTTCAGGCGTGGCGCCGCCCGCTCGGCGGCCGGCGGCTTGGCTGTCGCAACCGGCAGCCGCGTCTTCGGGGCCTTCGCTGCGACAGCGGTTTGGCGCGCTCTGCGATCCGACTTGCGCGTGGATCGGGATGTCTTGGATGCCTTCGCCGAGGTTGGCGACATGGACGACCTTGCGGCCGGACCAGCCGCTGTCGCTACGGCCGCCGCACTGCCGGAGGGTGCTGCCGCTGGGGCCGGCGAAGCGACTGGCGGTTGCACGGGCTCGACCGCTGAAGGCGCCGCCGCTTCCGCGCGCAAGCCCGGCGGGTCGGCGAACAAGACGAACTGCCGCGTCACGGAGGCATGGCAGCCGACCGACAATTGCACCGAGACCAGCGGCTCCAGCACGACCGCGCTGCTGCGCAGGCGCAAGCGGTTTGCGCCGTTGCTCCGGTCGTCCGGCTCGATGGACAACCGCAGCATGGCCTCGGGCAGGCGCTGATCGCCCAACAAGACCTCGGCTTTGAGGCACCCGGGCAGCGCGCCACTCGCAGGGTCCAGGTGAAGCGGCACGCGCAGGTCGAGCGCCTGGCCGAAGACCGTTGAATCCGGTACGGAGCCGAAGCCCAGCGCCACCACATTCGACGCGGCCGCCGATCCCAGCAAGGCGAGGATCGCGGTTCTCAAGGGCCGCTTGTACATGCGTCGATGATCGTGCGTCGAGATGCTTCTGCTTTGAATTCACTCTAGCACGCACGGTTACAAATTGCGTCGCCGCAACCAGCTCACTTCGTGCAGCAGCGCACGGTTACGATAGACGCTGACCCAAAAACGACCACCCCGACCCCACCCGCTCCATCCGAACCCACCTCCGACATGAATGCCGCGACCCTCAGCGTCGAAGAACGCCAGAACATCGACTCGGGCGCCTGGTTCGCCAAGCTTTCGACGCCGCTGCGCGAGGCCATCCTGTCACGCGCCGTGGTGCGGCGGCTGAAGGACGGCGCCAGCCTGAGCTCGCGCGGCACCGCGGCCGAGCAATGGTGCGGCGTCGCGCTCGGCGCGGTGCGCATCAGTTCGGTATCGCTGTCGGGCAAGCAGGTCACCTTGACCTACGCCGAACCCGGCGTGTGGTTCGGCGACATTGCACTGTTCGACGGCCTGCCGCGCACGCACGATGCCGACGCGCACGGTCCGACCACCTTGCTGGTCGTGCGCAAGCCGGATTTCAAGGAACTGCTGGCGCAGCACATCGAGCTGTACGAGGCACTGCTGCGGTTGAACTGCCGGCGCCTGCGCCTGATGTTCAATCAGTTCGAGGACCTGAACACACGCCCGCTGCGCGCGCGGCTGGCCAAGCAGATCATCCTGCTGGCCAAGAGCTACGGCATTGCCCAGGGCGCGGAAATCCGCATCGGCCTGCAACTCGCGCAGGAAGACCTGGCGCAGTTGCTGGGTGCGTCGCGCCAGCGCGTGAACCAGGAGCTCAAGGGCTTCGAGCGCGACGGTGCCGTGCGCGTCGAGCCGACCCGGCTGGTGGTGCTGTCGCGCGACAAGCTGCTGCAGATTGCCGAAGCTTGACGAGGAAACCCGATATGGACCACTTTCTGGGCACCAAGCCGATGACCGGCACGCATGCCTTCGACACGACGGCACTGCAGGCCTATCTGCAGGCGCAGCTGCCCGGCTTTGCCGGTCCTTTGAGCGTGGAGCAGTTCAAGGGCGGACAGTCGAACCCGACCTACAAGCTGGTCACGCCGGCGATCTCCTACGTGATGCGCTCCAAGCCTGGGCCGGCGTCGAAGCTGCTGCCCTCGGCACATGCCGTCGAACGCGAGTTCAAGGTCATGAGCGCCCTTGCCGGCAGCGACGTGCCGGTGCCGCGCATGCATCTGCTGTGCGAGGACGAGGCCGTCATCGGCCGCGCCTTCTACGTGATGGAATTCGTGCAGGGGCGCGTGCTGTGGGACCAGTCGCTGCCCGGCCTGACACGCGGGCAGCGCGGCGAGATCTACGACGAGATGAACCGCGTCATCGCTGCGCTTCACAAGCTGGACGTGGCCGCGCTCGGCTTGAGCGACTTCGGCCGACCGGGCAACTACTTCGAGCGTCAGATCGCGCGCTGGAGCAAGCAGTACCAGGCCTCGACGACCGGCCCGAACGAAGCCATGGATCGGCTCATCGAATGGCTGCCCGCGCACATCCCCGACAGCGCACGCGACCCATCGATGGTGTCGGTGGTGCACGGTGACTACCGGCTCGACAACCTGATCTTCCACCCCGGCGAGCCGCGCGTGCTGGCGGTGCTGGACTGGGAGCTGTCGACCATCGGCCACCCGCTGGCCGACTTCAGCTACCACTGCATGTCCTGGCATATCCAGCCGGGCAGCTTCCGCGGCATCGGCGGGCTCGACCATGCGGAGCTGGGCATCCCGCTCGAGGCCGACTACATGCGCCGCTACTGCGAGCGCAGCGGCCGCGGCACACCCGCATCGCTGAAGGCCGACTGGAACTTCTACCTGGCCTACAACCTGTTCCGCCTGGCGGCCATCTTGCAAGGCATCGCCAAGCGCGTCGAGGCCGGCACCGCCGCCAGCGAGCAGGCACGCCAGTCCGGCGCGGGCGCCAGGCCGCTGGCCGAGCTGGGCTGGCGGTTCGCGCAGGTAGGCTGATGCCTGCCGCCTGAACCGACTCAGCGGCGCAGCGCCTCGGCCGGCAGGACCGACGCCGGGAACATGCTCGGCTGGGTGCTGGCCGTGTTCAGATCGAGTTCGGCGATGGACACACGCTGGGCCGCACGCAATGCACACTCGAAAAGCTTCAGCCAGGCACCCACGCTGGCCGCATCGGCCTGTGGCAAGGCGGTGCGCAGGCTCAGCCGGCGCCGACCGACCATCAGCACCAGCGGGCGTTCGGCCGACGACGGCAGGGCCGCCAACGTCGGCGTCAGCTCGCCGCCCAGCCACTGCTGCAGCCAGGGCTTGATGTTCGACAGCGCGCCATAGCCGTCGCGCAATGCCTTCAGCTCGGTGCCGGATAGCTTGGGGAACATCACCAGCCAGCGCATCTCGGGTGGCGTGGTAGTGTCGATGCGCGTCTGCACGCCTTCGACGTACTGGTCGAAAACGGCCCTTTCCATCGTTTCCATCAGTTCGCGATTGAGCACCAGTGCCTGCAGATCGCGCGGTACCACCAGTTCGGCGCGGATGCGCAATTCCTGCCCGATGACATAAGGACGTTGCGACGGCCCCCATTCCAACCGCCACGGCGTCGGGCCACATTGGCCGTCGATGACGAAGCCGTCGATGTCACGCACGCCGCGCAGCGTCCAGTCCTTCGATTGCGACCAGGCGGTCAGTTCACGGTAGCCGGAGGGCGTTTCGGGCGAGTCAGCGCCGAGCCAGCGTTTGATGGAGTCGAGCATGGTCTTGAGTCGATTGCCGCGAGATGCGCCGGCGTGATTGAGAAAATGGGAACGTCCGGGTCGAGGAGGCTATGGCAGCCCTGCAAAACGCCCTGCCCCTCCAGCGCGTTCCCATGGATATCGGCCGCGGCAGGCGATTCCGAAGTGATTTCTTGGCGATCGGCCCGAACATCCGGCGCCTGGCCGCCAGCGGCCCGGCGTGCCGATTGCAGCGACACCGCAGCATGGGCGCCTAGAATTCGCCACCAGCTGCCCGTAGCTCAACTGGATAGAGCACCAGCCTTCTAAGCTGGGGGTCGCAGGTTCGAGTCCTGCCGGGCAGGCCAGTGCGATCGGGCTGACCCGCCAGCTTCAGGAATAGCGCTCTTCCAGCGCATCCCAGTCCGCCTTGCCCACCATCCGCTGGCGCTCGGCAAAAGGGGTCACCAGGGTCGGGTCTTCGTCGATGCGCCGCGTGTCGCGCAGCACCGTCAAGGCCCTTTGCATCCCGGCCAGCGCGCCCTGCAGCGCGGCGTTGGCGTAGAGCACGATGCCGTAGCCCAGGCGGCCCAGTTCCTCGGCGCCGAAAATCGGGGTGTGGCCGCCGATCACCATGTTCATCAGCTGAGGCTTGGCCAGGCGCTGCGGCAGCGCACGGATCTCGCCCACGCTGCGCACCGCTTCGACGAACAGGATGTCGGCCCCGGCTTCGCTGAAGCGCTGCGCCCTTTCGATCGCCGCCTCGAAGCCCAACACGGCCGCGGCGTCGGTGCGTGCCAGTACCAGAAGGTTCGGGTCGGCGCGGGCATCGACAGCGGCCTTGATCTTGGCCACGGCTTCTTCACTGGAAATGACTGCCTTGCCGGAAAAGTGCCCGCAGCGCTTGGGCGCCAGCTGGTCCTCCAACTGGATGCAGTCGGCACCGGCGCGCTCCAGCACACGCACGCTGTGGCGCACGTTCAGCGCGTTGCCGAAGCCGGTGTCGGCATCGACGATCAGCGGCAAGCCGACCGCGTCGCGGATGCGCGCGGTGTGCTCGGCCATGTCGCTCAAGCCGATGAAGCCCTGGTCGGGCAGGCCGAAGCTCATGTTCGTGACGCCGGCGCCGGTGATGTAGATCGCCTCGAAGCCCAGGTCTTCGATGACCCTGGCCGACAGCGCATTGAAGGCACCCGGTACCAGCACACCGCGGCGCGCCTCGACCAGGGCCTTGAGGGTCTTGCGTGTGGACATGCAAAGCCTCCCGACTAGAACGCATCGCCGGGTACGAACACCCGGCCTTCCATCAGCACCCGGGCGCTGCGGCTCATGCTGACCTGGGTCACCTGCCAAATGCCGTTGGCTTGGCGCGTCTGCGCACCGACACGCAGCACGCCCGAGGGGTGACCGATGCGTACCGCGCTGCGTTCGCCGCCGCCCGCCGCCAGGTTGACCAGGGTGCCCGGTATGGTGGCGGCCGCGCCGATCGCCACCGCCGCGGTGCCCATCATCGCGTGGTGCAGCTTGCCCATCGACAGCGCGCGCACCAGCAGGTCCACGTCCTCGGCCGCGACTTGCCGTCCACCGGCAGCGGCGTAGCCGGCGGGCGGCGCGACGACGGCGATCTTCGGGGTGTGCTGGCGGTCAGCCGCATCCTTCAGGTCATCGATCAAGCCCATGTGCAGCGCGGCATGGGCACGGATGCTTTCGAACATGGCCAGCGCCCGAGGATGGCCGTTGATCGCATCCTGAGCTTCGGTGCCGGTGCAGCCGATGGCTGCGGCGTCGATGAAGACCATCGGGATGCCGGCGTCGATCAGCGTCGCCTTCAGTTTGCCGCCCGCGACCACCGCCGCTGGTACTGCCAGTTCATCGACGACACGGCCGGTCGGGAACATCGCACCGTCTTGCGCAGCGCCAGGGTCGATGAAGTCGATGCGAACCTCGGCCGAAGGAAAGGCGACCCCGTCGAGCTCGAAGTCACCGCTCTCCTGCACCTCGCCACCTCGCATCGGCACATGGGCGACAAGGGTCCTGCCGATGTTCGCCTGCCAGATGCGCACGCAGGCCAAACCGTCGCGCGGCACACGCTCGGCGTCGATCAAGCCATTGCGCAAGGCAAAGGGGCCGACCGCGGCGCACAGATTGCCGCAGTTGCCGCTCCAGTCCACCAGCTGCCGATCAATGGCCACCTGGCCGAACAGGAAGTCCACGTCGTGATCGGGCCGGCTGCTCCTGCACAGGATGACGGCCTTGCTGGTGCTCGAGCTGGCACCGCCCATGCCGTCGATCTGCTTGCCGTAGCGGTCCGGGCTGCCCATCACGCGCAGCAGCAGCGCATCGCGCGCCGCACCCGGCCGCCGTGCGGACTCTGGCAAATCCTGCAGCTGGAAGAACACGCCCTTGCTCGTGCCGCCGCGCATGTAGGTCGCGGGAATGCCGATGCGCGGCGCTTGGTCCATCACGCCGCGCCGGCAGCCAACTGCAAAACCCGCCGGTAGCCCGGCTGCGTCTCCATGCGCGGCAGCACACCCTGTGCCTTCAGCAGCGCGTGTGCCAGCGGCAGCTTCCAGCAAGGCACCTGAGTGAACAGGTGGTGCTCGGCGTGGTAGTTCACCCAATACGGCGCCAGCAGCGCGCGTTCCAGCCAGCCGGCGTGGGTGGTGCGTGCCTGGCGCAGC
>JAHECC010000197.1 GCA_024641965.1 Rubrivivax sp. | reverse complement strand
CGCGCGCCCTTCGCCGCGCTGATGATCGGCATCGCCATGCTGTCGCTGGCCGGCATCCCGCCCTTCCCCGGCTTCGTCGCCAAGTTCCTGATCTTCAAGAACGTCATCGCGGCCGGCTACACCACCTATGCCGTGCTCGGCCTGGTCGGCAGCTACCTGGGCATCTACTTCTACCTGCGCGTCATCCAGTTCATGTTCATGAGCCCGGATGCCGCGGTGGCAGCCACGCCGCCGCGCCGCTTCGCGCTCGGCGCCACGCTCGCCTGCCTGGCGGCGACGGGGTGGTTGTCCATCTTCCCGGGGTCGCTGATCGCGCGGCTCTGATCCGGTGGCGGGTGCACGAGGTGCGTGGTGCCGCCGCGCCAGATGGTCCTGGGCTCTGGCATCACGAACGCCTCAACCTTGCATGCCCGTCGGATCGCGCCGTGCGTCGGGGATGGTTGCGCGGGAAAGCCCTTCCTGATGTATCGATACGGCGTATCGTGGCGGCTCGCGCCGCAACGACTGATCCGACTGATCCGACTGATGCAGCAGGCGTTCGCAACCACCCCGACCGCTGACATGGAGTCCTGACATGAACCCTGTCGTGCACTTCGAGATGCCCTACCGTGACCGCGAGCGAGCCGCCCGCTTCTACGCTGCCGCCTTCGGCTGGCAGACGCAGATGCTGGGCGAGGAGATGGGCCACTACGTTGTCGTCACCACCGCACTGAGCGATGCCAAGCCCGGCGCGCCGGCCGGCGCGATCAACGGCGGGCTGTACCCGTACAAGCCCGACTGGCCGGCACAGCATCCGTCGGTGGTGGTCGGGGTGGAGGACATCACGGCGGCGATGGCACGCGTCGCGGCCGCCGGCGGCCAGGTGCTGGGCGAGCCGATGAAGATTCCCGGCGTCGGCGAATACGTCGCCTTCGTCGACACTGAAGGCAACCGGCACAGCATGCTGCAAGCGCTGCCCCGCGCGGCGTGAAGGGGTCGGCGATAAGGCGCGTGACCCTGGGCCGCTGGCGCGCCGAAGCGCTGGAACAGACCCGCAACGCCCGCTTTCCCGACCCGGCGGCAGAAGGAAGCACTGCGGCGACTCGGCGTGGGCCATCACTACAACACCGCGCTTCGAGCGAGATTCCGACAGCTCGACATGCCCCCCCGACGCGTTCGTCGGGTCCGCTGGCGCCGCGCCGCCCTCAGGTGCCGGCGCGCTTGGCCTCGGGCAGGTACATGTCCAGCAATTGCACCCGCGTCGCACGCAGCCGCTCGGAAACCACGCCCATCAGCCGCAGCATGAATTCAAGGCCGAACTCGGGGTCGCGTTTGAAAGCGGCCAGCAGCTGTTCGCCTTCGAAGGCCAGCGCGGCCACCGGCGTCAGCGCGCGCGCCTGGAAATGCTTGCCCGCGTGCGGCAGCAGTGCCGACCAGTCGAGTTCGTCGCCGCCGTAAAGCGTCTGCACGCGCAGAACGCTGTCCGTCGCTTCCAGCTCCAGCGACACCATGCCCTCGACCAGAAGATAGAAGACCGAATAGTCATCGCCTTCATGGAAAATGATCTGGTCTTGGTCGAATTTCTGCTGCTGTGCAAGGCCTGCCAACGCCTGCACGTACTCGGGCCGGAACTCGGCCACGAACGGGTGCTGCTGAAGCAACTGCAGAAGATCCTCTGACATCGCCGCTCCCTGTCTCCTACCGTCACACCGCTTCAAGTATGGACGGCCTGCGATCCTCAGACCATCAAAGCGCACGATACGTTCCACAAACAATGGCGCAATTGATCCACCGCAAACGCAGCCGGAACGGCGTCGCTACGCTCGCCAGCTTCAGCGGTGGTAAGCGGCCGGGCGCGCCTATTACCACCGTGCTCACGCTGCGCCGCCAGGGACACCTTGGCGCACGCCTTCGAGCGAAGGTATCGCGTTAGTCAGGATGTCACGTTCGCGATAGGTGTGTCAGCATTCCCTGTCTGCACCCCTTTTCCCTAGTGTCCAACCCATCAACGAAGGAAGATCCATGACCAAGTCACCCACCCTGCACAAACGAACGCTCCTCGCTGCGACGCTCTTGGCCGGCGTCCTGGCCCTGCCCGGCACGGCCCTGGCCCAGTCGCCGATCGTCATCAAGTTCAGTCACGTGGTGGCCGAACAGACGCCGAAGGGCCAGGCTGCGCTGAAGTTCAAGGAAGTGGCCGAGAAGAAGCTGCCCGGCAAGGTGCAGGTACAGGTTTTCCCCAGTTCGCAGCTCTTCGGTGATGCCAAGGAACTCGAGGCCGTGCTGCTCGGCGACGTGCAGTTCATCGCGCCGTCGCTGTCCAAGTTCGACCGCTACACGAAGAAGATCCAGGTCTTCGACCTGCCCTTCCTGTTCGACGACATCGACGCGGTGGACCGCTTTCAGAGCAGCCCCGCCGGCAAGGGCCTGCTGACCTCGATGACGAGCCGCGGCCTGCTCGGGCTGGGCTACTGGCACAACGGCATGAAGCAGTTGTCCACCAACAAGGACAAGCTGGTGCTGCCCGAAGACGTCAAGGGCCTGAAGTTCCGCATCCAGGCCTCCGACGTGCTCGAGGCGCAGTTCCGCGCGCTCGGCGCCAACCCGCAGAAGATGGCTTTCGCCGAGGTTTATCAGGCGCTGCAGACCGGCGTCGTCGACGGACAGGAGAACACCTGGTCGAACATCTATTCGCAGAAGTTCTACGAGGTGCAGAAGACCATCGCCGAAACCAACCATGGCCTGATCGACTACATGGTCGTGACCAACGCCAAGTGGTGGGATGGCCTGCCGCCCGACGTCAAGAAGGGCCTGACCGAGGCGATGGACGAGGCCACGGCCTATGGCAACAAGCTGGCATCGGACATCAACGCGGCCGACAAGCAGAAGATCGCCGACGCCGGCAAGGCCAAGATCCAGAAGCTGAGCAAGCAGGACGTGGCCGTCTGGCGCAAGGCGATGGAGCCGGTGTGGAAGCAGTTCGAGGGCGGCATCGGGCGCGACCTGATCGACTCGGCACTCAAGTCCAACCAATAATCAAGCGATAGCAACTCGGGGCGGGGCGGCGTGATCCGCCCCGCAGCACAGCATGCGATGGCTCGAACACCTCGAGGAATGGCTGATCAGCTTCCTCCTCGCAACGATGACGCTGGTGACCTTCACGCAGGTCATCGCCCGCTACATCTTCAACTACAGCTTCGTCTGGGCGCTCGAGCTCAATGGGGTGATGTTCGGCTGGCTGATCTTCATCGGCATGTCCTACGGCGTGCGTGTCGGTGCCCACATTGGCGTCGACGCCTTCGTCAAGTCGCTGAACAGCGGTGCCGCCCGTGTCGTGGGCATGATTGCCACGGCGCTGTGCTTCGTCTATGCGGCGATCGTCACCGTGGGTGGCTACCAGTATGTGCACAAGATGTATGAAGTCGGCATCCTGATGCAGGACATCCCGATTCCGCAGTGGATTCCGCGCCTCGCTCTTCCGGTGGGCTTTGCCCTGCTGGGGTTCCGCTTCGCCCAGCTGTTCTACCAGCTGGCCACCGGTCAAAAGACCGCTTTGCTCGGCGATGAGGTGAAAGATGCGCTGAAGCTGCGCCAGGACGAGGCTGTCGACGAGGTGAAGCCATGACCACCGCGGTGCTCTTCCTGATGTTGTTTGCGCTGATGTTCCTCGGCATGCCGGTGGCCGTGGCGCTGGGCCTGTCGTCGCTGTTGACGATCCTGTTCTTTGCACAGGACTCGCTGGCCTCGCTGTCGTTGAAGCTGTTCGAGACCTCCGAGCACTACACGCTGCTGGCGATCCCGTTCTTCATCCTAGGCGGCGCCTTCATGACCACCGGCGGCGTGGCGCGGCGCATGATCCGCTTCGCCAATGCCTGCATCGGGCACCTGCGCGGTGGCCTGGCAATGGCCTCGGTGATGGCCTGCATGTTGTTCGCCGCGGTGTCGGGTTCGTCGCCGGCCACGGTGGTGGCGGTGGGCTCGATCGTCATCGCCGGCATGGTCAAGGCGGGCTATCCGCAGACCTTTGCTGCCGGCGTGATCTGCAATGCCGGCACGCTGGGCATCCTGATTCCGCCATCGATCGTGATGGTGGTCTACGGCGCCGCCACCGAGACCTCGGTCGGCAAGCTGTTCATGGCCGGCGTGATTCCGGGCATCGTGCTCGGGCTGATGCTGATGATCGCCATCTACGTGCGCGCGCGCATGATCGGCCTGCAGGGCCTGCCGCGTGCGCCGCTGGCCGAGGTGCTGAAGTCCGGGCGTGATTCGTTGTGGGGGCTGTTGCTGATCGTCATCATCCTCGGCGGCATCTATGGCGGCGTCTTCACGCCCACCGAAGCCGCAGGTGTGGCCGCGGTCTACGCCTTCGTCATCGCCGTGTTCGTGTATCGCGACATCGGCATGAAACAGGTGCCGCACGTGCTGCTCGACGCCGCCAAGGTGACGGTGATGCTGATGTTCATCGTCGCCAATGCGCTGCTCTTTGCGCACGTGCTGACCACCGAGCGCATCCCGCAGGCCATCGCCGAGACCATCGTCGGCTGGGGCATGCCGGGCTGGCAGTTCCTTATCGTGGTGAATATCCTGCTGCTCGTCGCCGGCATGTTCATGGAGCCGACCGGCATCATCCTGATCATGGCGCCGATCCTGTTCCCGATCGCCACCCAGCTGGGCATCGACCCGGTGCACCTGGGCATCATCATGGTGGTCAACCTGGAGATCGGCATGGTCACGCCACCGATAGGGTTGAACCTGTTCGTCACCGCGGGCATCACGCGCATGTCGATCACTCAGGTGGCACGCGCCGCACTGCCGTGGACGATGATCCTGCTGGTGTTCCTGATCTTGATCACCTACATCCCGGCGGTGACGATGTTCCTGCCGAACCTGCTGTTCTGAGCCACGCCGGTCCGCCGCCTTCGCGGCGGGCGCTTCGATGGCGGCGTCAACGCCTGTTGGCACGACGCTGCGCCAGCGCCTCCAAGGCTTCCAGGTCGGCGCCCCAATCCACGTCGATCCGACTCAGCACTTCCAGACGCCGATTGGCCAGCGCCAGCCCGCGATCGGGATAGCGGGACAAACGTTTGTCGCGTTGCTGCAGCAGCGCAGCGATGGCCGGCCGGTACAGGCGCACGAAGGCCGTCAGCCAGGCCGAGGACCTGACATGGCCGGCCACCTGATCCAGCGCGAAGCGGTCGACCATGGCCAGGGTCGTTGCAGCATCGAAGCAGTAGCCGTCGGTGACCCATAGGTTGACGGTGAACAGCGACACCGGCAGGCCGCGGTTATCCAGCCCGATGGCCAGCAAATGCGTCGGTTCGCAACGCACCCAGCGCCGCGAGCGCCCGGCCACGTAGCGCCGCCGGCCGGAGGCCGTGGCATGCCAGAACAGGTGCAGGTGGCCGTGTTCGCTGCCGTGCGAGCGGTGCGCGTGATAGAAGAACTGCGAGCCGCTGCGCAGGTCGACCACGTCGTCCGGCGGATAGTGCTCGTAGGCCACCACGGGCTTCTTTCGCGTCCAACTTCGGATCAGCGACCCCGATGAGCGCGTCACCCGGGCAAAGGCGGCAAGGCCCGCACGCGCCACCTCGAGCGTGGCCTTCAGTTCGAGGTCGCCTTGGCTAGCCCAATCCTTGCGCAGCAATCCGGAGGCACGCATGGTCAGGATTGTGCGGTGCGGCGGTTCGAGGCCGCACCGGGCTCGAAGCTCAGATCACTTCTTTGCCGCGCAGCCACCCTTGGCTCCGCACTTCGCGCCGCACTTTGCGCCACATTTGGCACCGCACTTCGCACCACACTTCGCGCCGCACTTGGCACCACACTTGGCGCCGCACTTGCCGCTGCAGGCGGCGGCCGTCTTCTTGGGCCCGCACTTGCCGGCGCATGATGCGTAGGCCGGCGCCGCGACGGCGGCAGCGGTGACGACGGCAGAGGCCAGGGCGCGAGACAGTTGAGTGGACAGGTTGCTCATGGAAGGGTCCTTCGATTTCATGTGGCGACAATCAAATCACCCAAACTGCCGTGGCATCGGGTGGCTCATGCTGCCGACAGCACATCCGCGCTGTCGATCGCATCCAGCCTGTCCTCGCTCGACGATCCTTGATCGATCGATCACGGTGGCGACGGCATGATCAGGCTGCTGCTCAGTCGGGCGCCGGCATGCGGAAGTTACAGCGCCACTCGAAGCTCGCCATCAATCAGCAGACCCACCGAACAGACGCAACACCGTCAGGCGCAGCCAATCGACCGCGGGGTCGCCTTCGGACAGACCATGCCAGACGAGCCGCACCACGTAGTCCGGCAGCGCCAGCGGCAGCGGCCAGCAGATCAGTTCGCCGCGCCGGCAGACCTCGCGCGCCCAGGAACTGGGCACGATACCGACCAGCGGCGCGCGGCGCACCAGGTCCGGCATGGCCGCAAAGTGGCGCGTGCGCACGACGATGCGATCACCCAGCCCGGCCTTGCGCAGACTGGCTTCGGCACCGCCATGGAAGGTCGCAGCCGGCGCGGCGACGATGCAGCCGAATCGCGCCAGCGCAGCGCGCGAGCGCTGGCGCGGCACCCGTTCGGGATCGCTCAGTGCAACATAGGTCTCGCTGAACAGCGTGGCGCTGCGCAGGCCACGGCGCCGCGTATCGAGTACGCCGATCGCCAGATCGACCTCACGCTGCGCCAGCGCCTCGTCGAGTTGCTCTCTCGGCGTGGCCGAATTGACGATGCCGGTCAGCGGCGCTTCGTTCAACACCGCGTTGGCGATTGCCGGCAGAAACACCGTTTCGCCCAGGTCCGACAGCGACAGGCGCCAGGTACGGCTGCTGGTGGCCGGCTCGAAGCGGGGGGGCGCGC
>JAHECC010000196.1 GCA_024641965.1 Rubrivivax sp. | reverse complement strand
CGCGCAGGCCATCGGCCAGCGCATCGCCGCGCTGCGCGCCGAGCATGTGTCGATGGCCGTCGCCGATGCGCTGGGCGACGAGGACCTGCGCCAGCTGGCCGCCGCCGCCGAGCCGCTGGCGCTGGTGGTCGCGGGCTCGGGCCTGGCCATCGGCATCCCGGCCCTGCACGGCCTGGCGCCGGATGCGCGCGCCGCGCAGTTGCCGCAAGCCGGGGGCGCGATGGCCGTCGTCTCGGGCAGTTGCTCTGCCGCCACCAACGCGCAGGTCGCGGCCTTCATCGCCGGCGGTGGTGAAGCTTTCGCGATCGATCCGCTGCAGCTCGCGGCGGGCCGCGGCATGGCCGACGATGCGCTGGCCTGGGCCAAACCCCGCCTGGGCAAGGCCCCGGTGCTGGTCTACGCCACGGCCGAACCGGCTGCGGTGCGCACGGTGCAGGACAAGCTCGGCGCCGACAAAGCCGGCGCACTGGTCGAGCAGGCGCTGTCGCGCATTGCGGTCGGCCTGGTCGAGGCCGGCGTCGGCCAGTTGATCGTCGCCGGCGGCGAAACCTCGGGCGCCTGCGTGCAGGCGTTGGGCATTCATCAATTGCGCATCGGCCCGCAGATCGACCCCGGCGTGCCCTGGTGCCACGCCGCCACGCCGCAGCGCGCGCAAGGCCTGCACCTGGCGCTGAAATCGGGCAACTTCGGCGGCACCGGCTTCTTCAGCGACGCCTTCAAGCTGCTGTGATGGGCCTGTGATGAATGAGTCCGCGCTGCGTGACGAGATCTGCCGTGTCGGCCGCTCGCTGTTCGATCGTGGCTACGTGCACGCCACCGCCGGCAACATCAGCGTGCGCCTGGACGACGGCTTCCTGATCACGCCCACCGACGCCTGTCTGGGCCACCTGGACCCCGAACGCCTGGCGCGCATCGACGCGCACGGCCAGCAGAGCGGTGGCGACCGCGCCAGCAAGACACTCGCGCTGCACCGGCGCATCTACGACGCCGATGGGCAAGCGCGCTGCGTGATCCACACGCACAGCACGCACCTCGTGGCGTTGACGCTGCAGGGCGTATGGAGCAGCAACGACATCCTGCCGCCGATCACGCCGTACTACGTGATGAAGGTCGGCCATGTGCCACTGATCCCGTACCACCGCCCTGGTGATGCGGCCGTGGGCGATCTGGTGGCCCAGCGCATTGCCGCGATGGCCGAGAACGGCACGCCGATCCGGGCCGTGATGCTGCACCGTCTCGGTCCCAACGTCTGGCACCGCTCCCCCGCCGAGGCCAGCGCGGTTCTGGAGGAGCTGGAAGAAACGGCCAAGCTGTGGCTGCTGTGCAACCCGAAGCCGGCACCGCTGGACGATGCACGCATCGAGGCCTTGCGCCAGACCTTCGGCGCCGCCTGGTAGGCGCCGCCGCCGCTGGCGGCATCATCGGGGTCTTGCGTGAAGCGAGATCCCCCCATGACCGAAGCCACCCCGAAACCCCAACCTCCCGGCGCGCTGCAGGGTCTGCGCGTCGTCGAGATGGGCCAGCTCATCGCCGGGCCCTTCGCCACCAAGACGCTGGGCGACTTCGGCGCCGAGGTCATCAAGATCGAACCGCCCGGCGGCGGCGACCCGCTGCGCGGCTGGCGCTTGCTGCAGGACGGCACCTCGGTGTGGTGGCAGGTGCAGTCGCGCAACAAGCGCTCGATCGCGCTCGACCTGCGTTCGCCCGAAGGCCAGGACATCGCGCGCCGGCTCGTCGCCGAAGCCGACGTGCTGGTGGAGAACTTCCGCCCCGGCACGCTCGAGGGCTGGGGCCTGGGCCCGCAGGCCTTGCACGCGCTGAACCCCGGGCTGGTGATGCTGCGCATTTCCGGCTACGGGCAGACCGGCCCCTACCGCGACCGGCCGGGCTTCGGCGTCATCGGCGAGGCCATGGGCGGGCTGCGCCAGCTGACCGGCGAGCCGGGGCGCGTGCCGGTGCGCTGCGGCGTGTCGATCGGCGACACGCTGGCCGCGCTGCACGGCACGATTGGCGTGCTGCTGGCGCTGTACCACCACAAGGTGCACGGCGGCGCGGGCCAGGTGATCGACGTGGCGCTGCACGAAGCGGTGTTCAACGTCATGGAGAACCTGGTGCCCGAGTACAGCGCCTTCGGCGCCGTGCGCGAGGCCGCCGGCAGCGCACTGCCGGGCATCGCGCCGTCCAACGCCTACCGCTGCACGGACGGCTTCGCGCTGGTGGCCGGCAATGGCGACAGCATCTTCAAGCGGCTGATGGCCTGCATCGGCCGCGACGACCTCGGCCGCTCGCCTGACCTGGCGCACAACAGCGGCCGCGTCGCGCGCGTGGCCGAGATCGACGCCGCCATCGAGGCCTGGACGCTGCAGCGCACGGTGGCCGAGGTGCTGGAGGCACTGGGCCGGGCCCAGGTGCCCGCGGGCAAGGTGTATGACGCCAGGGACATCGTCGAGGACCCGCACTACCGCGCGCGTGACATGATCCTGCGCCAGACCACGCTCGACGGTCACGAGCTCGAGGTGCCGGGCATCGTGCCCAAGCTGTCGGCCACGCCGGGCAGCTTGCGCACGCCGGCGCCCTACCTGGGCGGCGACACCGACGCCGTGCTGCGCGAGATGGGCCTGGTGGATGCCGACATCGCGCGGCTGCGCGCGCTGGGCGTCGTCGCCTGATATCCGAAGCGGCTTGCCCCGGCTCAATGCGCAATACGGCAAGCGCGCTATGGTGGCCCCGTCAGCCGATGAAGGAGATTGCATGTACTACACCGTCAGCACCGACAAGGATTTCGAGCAGGCCTCGACCGATCTGGACGCCGCCGTCAAGCGCCACGGCTTCGGCGTGCTGCACGTGCACGACCTGGGCGCCACGATGCGCAGCAAGGGCGTGGACTTCGAGCCGCAGTGCCGCGTGTTCGAGGTCTGCAACCCGATGCAGGCGGCCAAGGTGCTGGCCAGCGACATGCGGCTGAACATGGCCCTGCCCTGCCGCATCTCGGTCTGGACCGAAGGCCGGCGCACGCACATCGGCATGATCGAGCCGGTGCAGATGCTGGCCGCGCTGTCCGACGCGCCCGCGCTCACGCAGGTGGCCCAGGAGGTCGAGGCCAAGACGAAGCAGATGATCGACGAAGCAAGGTGACGCGCGGCCGCACGGCGGCCGTGGATCAGAGTGTGAGCGTTTTTCGGACGTGCTCGAGCGACGCGCCCAAAGGCGCCCGATCTAGGCGCAAAGCACAGCCACAGCTTGGGCTATGGCGAGCATTTGCAACGACGAGCGGGGGTCTTTGGGCGTGACGAGCGGGCATGGGCTAAAGACTCTCACACTCTCAGCTCTGCTTCGCCTTCAGCGGGTTGAACAGGCCCGGCTCGATCGAGCGCAGGTGCAGGTCCTGCTGCGGGAACGGGATCTCGATGCCGGCGTCCTTCAGCGCGGCGTGCACCGCCAGCGCCATGCGGCTGCGCACGAAGATGTGGTCGTCGAAGGAGGCCCAGGCACGCACGCTGAAATCGAGCGAGCTGGCGCCGAAACCGGTGAACAGCACGGTCGGCGCCGGATGGCGCGCCACGCCCGCGGTGCCGTCGGCCACCTGCCCGAGCAGTTGCGCCACCGCCGCCGGGTCGCTGCCGTAGGCCACGCCCACCGGCAGGTCGATGCGGCGTGTGTTGGTGCTCAGTGTCCAGTTGATCAACTTCTCCGACAGCAGCATGCCGTTGGGCACCACCACATCGGCACCTTCGAAGGTGATGAAGGTGGTGGCGCGCATGCCGATGTCGCGGATGGTGCCGATGGTGCCGGCCACTTCGACCGTGTCCCCCGGCTGGATCGGTCGCTCGAACATCAGGATCAGCCCCGAAACGAAGTTGTTGACCACCGTCTGCAGGCCGAAGCCGATGCCCACGCTGAGTGCGCCGAGCAGCAGCGTGACCTGTGACAACTCGAAGCCGGCGGCCGTCAGCGCGACCATCAGGCCGACGGTCAACAGCAGGTAGTAGGTCATCGTCGACGCACTGTTGGCGACGCCTCGCGGCAAGGTCATGCGCGGCAGCACGTCTTCGGCAAGCACGCCGCGCACCGTCTTGGCGACCCAGAAGGACAGGAACACCGATACCCAGAACAGCACGATGCCGCCCACCGTGACCGAAATGTTGCCGAAGCCCAGCTTGAAGGCAAACAGCGCCTCCATCCAGCCCTGCAGCGGCCGCAGCACACGGAAGGCATCGAGCGTGCGGTACAGCCAGGCCAGGAACAGCGCGAGTTCGAACAGATGCGACAGCACCTGCAACAGCCCGCCGGTGCGCAGGTGGCCGGCATTGAAACGCTGCGTCGTGGGCCGCGTCACGAAGCGCAGCCAGCCGCGCACGACGTTGCTCGACGCCAGCAGGAACAGCCCGGCATAGGCACTGCTCAGGGTGGCCTCGGTAAGCATCGCGGCGAGCGTGACGTTGCCGATCACATTGGAGGCCACCGCCACCGCCAGCGCCACGCAGCCAGCGGCCAGCAGGTTGAGCAGCAGGCGCAGCGTGCGGCTGCTGCGCTGGCGCCGTGCCACCACCAGGCGCCACAGCAACCAGCCCAGCACGGCCAGCATGCACAGCGAATTGACCAGCACCACCACGCGGAACAGCAGCGACATCGAGGTGATCATCTGGCCCAGCAGCGCCAGCGCGATGAACAGGCCGCTGAAATAGATGCCGCGGCCGAAGAGGCTGCGGATGTGGTCGGGCTGCAGCCGCATGATCGGCAACCAGGCCAGCATCATCAGCACCTTGATGCGCGTGGACGGGCCGAGGAAGTGCACCAGGATCAGCACGCTCAGCGTCAGCAACAGCCAGGCCGACAGCGGACGCGTCAGTGCCTTGCGGTGCCGCTCCAGGCCGGGGTCGCTGGGGAAGGCCTTCTTCGCGCGCACCGAGAGCAGCAGAATCACCGGCAGCAGCAACAGGGCCAGCACCAGCACACCGTTGTGCACGGCGCGCGAACTGCGATCGAACTCGTCGATGAAATCGGACTTGGTTCTGAGTTCCTCGAAGAAGGCACTCAGGTCAAGCTTCTTGCGCAGATCGGCATTCGCCACTGCCGTGTACAGGTTGTCGCTGTCGCGCTGCCACAGCCGGCGGTCGATGGCAGCGATGCGCGCCTGCACCAAAGCCGCCAGGTTGTTGACGCCGGTCTGCAGCGCGTTGCCCTCGCGGCCCAGCTTCAGCAAGCGCGTCAGCGGACGCGACACGGAGCGCTCGGCCTCGGCAGTGGCCTTCACCAATTCCTCGATGCGCTGCGCCAGCGCGGGCACCATGTCGCCGGCAACGGCCTGCTGCGTCTCCAGCCACAACCTGCGCTTTTGCACGAGCGCGGCGGCATCGGCCGAGACCGGGCGCGCGGCCGCCTGCAAGGCGCTCTGCCACTGCTGCAGTTCGCGGTCCAGAAAGCCCAGGTAGCGGTCCAGCGTCTCCAGGTTGATCAGCGGCATGGTGCCCAGGCGGTCGCCGAAGGTCTTCTGGTCCAGCGCATCGACGTTGCGCCGGATCAGCTCGAGTTCCCTGTCCAGCGCCGTGGCAGTGGCGTCGGCGCTGCTGCGCCGGACCACGTCGCGGATGAAGGCTTCATCCACGTCCGCGCGCTGTGGAATCGCGGCGATCGCAATCGTCGATGGCTCGGTCGCGGCGGGCGCAGCGGCGTCCGGTTTGGGCGCCTTGCCGAGAATCTGCGCCAGCGCGCCTTGGCCGGCCACGAGGCCCAGCAGCAGCACGCTCAGCCGCAGCAGACGGCCCAGCGGCCGGGCGTCGCGGCACCGGCAGGCCTCGGAGGTCGGCAATGGAGACATCGAGATCGAACGGTCGAAAGGCAGGCCCCGCATTGGGCCACAGGCGTCAGGCCGCGGCCAGCGGATGACGCTGATGCCTTGGTGCGCTATTCTCGTTTCGATCCTCAACCCTCAATGCAGGAGAAGTGGCATGGGCAAGAACGTCGAATTCAAGCGCCCCGATGGGCAGAGCGTGCAGGGCTACCTGGCCGAGCCGGCGAACGCCAGCGGAGCGCCGGGCGTGGTGGTGCTGCAGGAGTGGTGGGGCGTGAACCCGCAGATCAAGGGCGTGGCCGACCGTTTCGCCGCCGCCGGTTATGTGGCGCTGGTGCCCGACCTGTACCGCGGCAAGTCCACGGTGGAGGCGGCCGAGGCCGAGCACCTGATGACCAACCTGAACTTCGGCGACGCCGCCGGGCAGGACGTGCGCGGCGCGGTGCAGTTCCTCAAGTCACGTTGCCCGAAGGTCGGCGTCACCGGTTTCTGCATGGGTGGCGCGCTGACGCTGCTGAGTGCGGTGAACGTGCCCGAAGCCGATGCCGGCGTGGTCTGGTATGGCTTCCCGCCGCTGGAATACATCGACGCCAGCAAGATCAAGATACCGCTGCTCGGCCACTACGCGATCCACGACACGCCCTTCCCGATCGCCACGGTGGACCAACTCGAGGAGAAGCTGCGCGCGGCGAAAGTGAACTTCGAGTTTCACCGCTACGACGCGATGCACGCCTTCGCCAACGAGACCCAGGTGGGCGCGAACCGGCTGCCGATCACCGAGTACAAGCCCGAGGCTGCCGCGACCGCCTGGGAGCGCACGCTGGACTTCTTCGGCAAGCACCTGCGCTGAGGTGGTGCAGGGCCGGCGTCGGCCCTGCAGTCGCGGTCAGCCGATGCCGGCCACCAGCTTCTTCATCTCGTCCGCGCCGAAACCACGCATCGTTTGCGTGCGGATGTTGCCCATGGCCGCCATCTGCAGGCTGACCTTCATGAGGGCCTCCTCGCTGCCTTCGGACACCAGCACGATGTCGAAGGCACCGGTGGTCCAGTGCACGCTGTGGATCTTGA
>JAHECC010000037.1 GCA_024641965.1 Rubrivivax sp. | reverse complement strand
CGCCTGCATCGTTGGCGGCTTCGACCAGTGCCGTACCGGCGTCAGCCAGTGATTCGTGCATCTGCAACACTTGCGCGATGCTGGTGTCGTCGAGCATGTCGGACAGGCCGTCCGAACACAACAGGATCACATCCCCTGGCTGCACGTCGTGCAGGTGTGTTTCCAGCAGCACGGTGTCCTCGACGCCGACGGCGCGCGTCACCAGGTTCTTGTTCGCAGAGAACGCGGCTTGCTCGGGCGTGATCAGCCCGGCGTCGATCTGTTCCTGCAGCAGCGAGTGGTCGCGCGTGATCTGCTGCAAGCGCCCGGCGCGCAACCGATAGGCGCGCGAATCGCCGACATGCCCGATCAGCAGACGCGTGTCGCGAAACACGGCCACCACCAGCGTGGTGCCCATGCCGGCATATTGCGGGTTCGAGTTGGCCGCGTTGAAGACCGCGCGGTTGGCGTTGTCGACGCAGATATCCATGGCGCGGCGCACTTCGGTGTCCGTGGCACTGCTGCTGGCCTCGCGCAGCCAGCGGCCCAGTTCGGTGCTTATGAACGAGGTGGCCATGCTGCTGGCCACTTCGCCGGCGTTGTAGCCGCCCATGCCATCGGCGAGGACCGCCAGCGCGGCGGTTTCGTCCAAACTCACCGAGTCTTCGTTGTTGGTGCGCGCGCGGCCGGTGTCTACGGCTTCAAAGAACTCGAAGGTCATGGGCTCGCGGCAGGCGAATCGCCGGTTCGGCAGGGCGGCCATTGTGCAACGGAAAGCCCCATCCAGCGGTCATGTCCGGCGTGCACGATCACTCGCTGCGTGCCGATTCGAGGGGCATCGACGCCGTTGGCTCGCGCCGCTCCTGCAGCAGCGCCAACGCGTCGGCCAGTTGCGCGCAGCCGGCCTGCCGCAAACCCGGCTGCTTTTGAAGGCACTTGGCCAGCAGGGCCGCGAGTGCGGGAGAAAGCTCGGGCCGCAGCGTGCGCACGTCGGGCGCCGTCTCGCGTGCCACTTGCCGCAGCAACTCGCCCAGCGACGCATGTTGGTGAGGCAATTGCCCCGTCAGCAGATGAAACATCAGCACCCCCAGCGAGTACAGGTCGCTGCGAGCGTCGGCCATGGCGCCGGCCAGCTGCTCCGGCGCCATGTAAACCGGCGTGCCAAGCACCAGGCCTGTGCGCGTGCGGCTCGTGTCGGCCAGCCCGGCGATGCCGAAGTCGGTGATCTTCACGCCGCCTGTCGGCAGGTCGAACATGACGTTGCCCGGCTTGATGTCGCGATGCACCACGCCGCGCGCGTGGGCATGTGCCAGCGCCCGCGCCACCCGCTCGATGATGCGCAGCACCAGCGTTTCGGGCAGCAGGCGCGGCATGGCCATGTAGCGGCCCAGTTCACAGCCGGGAATCAGTTCCATGGCCATCCACGCCACGCCCTCGTGCTCGCCGCTCGCGTGCACCTTGACGATGTCGGGGTGCGACAAGCGCGCTGCGTTTTCAGCTTCAATACGAAAGCGAGCGCATGCTTCAGATCGTTCGGGTTCGGGCATGCCGGAATCAGGGGCCAGCGTCTTCAATGCCACATGCTGTTGTGTCGCATCGTCGATGGCAAGGTGCACGACACCCATCGAGCCACGTCCGAGCGGACGCAGCAGGCGATAGGGCCCGACGGTGGTCGGTTCGGTCGGAGCTGGCATGGGTTGGCTGAAGCGGTGGTACTTGGCTGCGGACCCGGGTGCCATGGCAGCGAGCGATGGTTTGCAGAGGGGTCGGTCTGGTAGGCGGCGGCAAACTTAGCACGCTGGATGCGCGGCGGCGTAACCGAGCACGGTCATAGTTGGCGTGCCGCGGCGCGGCGTCCGGTGTGTTGCTCGCGAAAGGCAACAAGGCCACCCGAGGGTGGCCTTGTTCGCAGCAGGTCGACGCCGCTTTCAGGCGCCGAGGGCCTTCTTCAGCAGCTTGCCCATCTCGGAGGGGTTGCGCGTGATGACGAACCCGCATTCCTCCATCACGGCCAGCTTGGCCTCGGCGGTGTCGGCACCGCCGGAGATCAATGCGCCCGCATGTCCCATGCGTTTGCCGGCCGGCGCGGTGACGCCGGCAATGAAGCCGACGATCGGCTTTTTCATGTTCGCCTTGCACCAGCGCGCCGCATCGGCCTCGTCCGGGCCACCGATCTCGCCGATCATGATGACGGCGTCGGTGTCCGGGTCGTCATTGAACAACTGCATGATGTCGAGGTGCTTCAGGCCGTTGATCGAGTCACCCCCGATACCGACGGCCGTGCTCTGGCCCAGCCCCAGTTCGGTCACCTGGGCCACGGCCTCGTAGGTCAGCGTGCCGGAGCGGCTGACCACCCCGATGCGGCCCTTGCGATGGATGTGCCCCGGCATGATGCCGATCTTGATCTCGTCGGGCGTGATCAGCCCGGGGCAGTTGGGCCCGAGCAGGATCGTCTTCTTGCCGCCAGCCGCCTCCTTCTGCTTCATGCGGTTGCGCACCAGCAGCATGTCCTTGGCCGGGATGCCCTCGGTGATGCACACCACCAGGTCCAGGTCAGCTTCCACGGCCTCCCAGATGGCGGCGGCGGCGCCCGGTGGCGGTACATAGATGACACTGACCGTGGCACCAGTGCTGGCCTTGGCTTCCTTGACACCAGCGAAAATGGGAATGCCTTCGAAGTCCTCACCGGCACGCTTTGGGTTGACGCCGGCGACGAAGCAGTTCTTGCCGTTGGCGTAGTCACGGCAACCCCGGGTGTGGAACTGGCCGGTCTTGCCGGTGATGCCCTGGGTGATGACCTTGGTGTCCTTGTTGATCAGGATGCTCATGCGTGTTCTCCGAAGGCTTAGCGGACGGCCTTGACGATCGCGGTGGCGGCATCCGCCATCGTGTCGGCACTGATGATGGGCAGGCCGCTGTCGGCCAGGATCTTCTTGCCGATCTCTTCGTTCGTGCCCTTCATGCGCACCACCAGCGGCACATTCAGGTTCACGGCCTTGCAGGCCGCAACCACGCCTTCGGCGATGGTGTCGCAACGCATGATGCCGCCGAAGATGTTGACCAGAATGCCTTTGACCTTTTTGTTGGCGAGCATGATCTTGAAGGCCTCGGTGACCTTTTCGGTCGTGGCGCCGCCGCCGACATCCAGGAAATTGGCCGGCTCGCCGCCAAACAGCTTGATAGTGTCCATCGTCGCCATCGCCAGGCCGGCGCCATTGACCATGCAGCCTATGTTGCCGTCCAGGCTGATGTAGCTGAGGTCGAACTTGCTGGCCTCGATCTCGGCCGGATCTTCCTCGTCGAGGTCGCGGTAGGCGACGATCTCGGGGTGCCGGTACAGGGCATTGCTGTCGAAGTTGAACTTCGCGTCCAGCGCCTTGATCTTGCCGTCGCCTTCCAGGATCAACGGGTTGATCTCGGCCAGGCTGGCATCGGTGTCCATATAGCAGGCGTAGAGCTTTTTCAGCACGTCGACGGCCTGCGGTTGGCTGGCCTTCGGAATGCCGATGCCCGCCGCCAGTTCGAGTGCCTGCGCGTCGCTCAAGCCGACTAGCGGATCGACGAAGACCTTGATGATCTTGTCTGGCGTGTCGCGTGCCACGGCCTCGATGTCCATGCCGCCTTCACTGCTGGCCATCATGGCCACCATCTGTGTGGCCCTGTCGGTCAGCGCCGCGACGTAATACTCATGCTTGATGTCGGCGCCTTCTTCAATGAGCAGGCGGCGCACCTTCTGTCCCGCCGGGCCGGTCTGATGCGTTTTCAGCTGCATGCCCAGGATCTGCCCCGACAGCGCTTCGACTTCATCGAGCGAGCGCGCCAGTTTCACGCCTCCGCCCTTGCCGCGGCCGCCCGCGTGGATCTGCGCCTTGACAACCCACACCGCGCCGCCAAGCTTCTGCGCGGCCTCGCTGGCTTCCAGGACCGTGAATGCCGGGTAGCCGCGCGGCACGGGTACGCCGAAGTTCCGCAGGATTTCCTTGCCTTGGTATTCGTGAATCTTCATGGCTTGACTCGCGCAATGGTGGGACGGGTTCGGGATGGGCGGGGCGAAGATGGTCGCCTGCCCAGCTTGCATCAGCCTGATTGGGCGGCTTCAGCCATCGGTATCGTGACGCCTCGACCCGAAGAACGCAGTGCCAAGTACAACGCACCTCAGCGCAGGGCCCGAGCGTGAATTGACTTTAGCATGGGCGATCTTCGGCTACTTGTTCCGAAGCAAACTCAAGCCGGCTCGCTGCCCTCGGGATCACCCGCGCTGGCAAGCACGCGCTGTATGACCGACGCTGAAAAGCCGCGGCCCGCCAGAAACCGCGATTGCCTGGCCCGCTCACGGGCTTCGCGTGGCGCGGCGCCGAACTTGCGTTGCCACAGTTGCGACGCACGCTGCAGCTCACTGTCGCGCAACTGCTGAAGTGGCTGTGCGTCGAGTTTCAAGCCATGCCGTGCCAGTTCCATTTCGATGCGTCGGGTGCCGAGTCCCGCCGCCCGTACGCGCACGCGGCTTTCGACAAAACGGGCTTCGCTGAGAAAGCCCTGGCTTTCGAGCCAGTCGAGCAGGCGCTCGACCTCGTCGGCCGTCTCGGTGCCATGCGGTGCTCGAGCATCGGAATCGTCGCCAGCCAGGTCCGCCGCAGAGCACTCACGCTGCTGCTGCGCCACGCGAAGCAGTTTGCTGCGTAACTCACTGCGACTTTGCTCGCGTTGCGCCAGCCAGGCCAGCGCCCGCGCGCGCAGGCTCGCCGGCGAGCGCTTCATGCCCGATGCGAGAACGGCAATCAGCCCTCGGTCTTGTTCACGCCCACCAGCGGCACGCCCATGGCCTCGCGCACCTTGTTCTCGATCTCGATGGCCAGCTCGTGGTTTTCGCGCAGGAACTCGCGTGCGTTGTCCTTGCCCTGCCCGATCTTCTCGCCGTTGTAGGCGTACCAGGAGCCCGACTTGTCGAGGATGCGCGCCTCGACGCCCATGTCGATGATCTCGCCCTCGCGGCTGATGCCCTCGCCGTAGAGGATGTCGAACTCGGCCGTCTTGAACGGCGGCGCGACCTTGTTCTTGACGATCTTGACCTTGGTCTCGCTGCCGATGATGACGTCGCCCTTCTTGATGGCGCCGATGCGGCGAATGTCCAGGCGCACCGATGAGTAGAACTTCAGCGCATTGCCGCCGGTGGTGGTTTCGGGGTTGCCGAACATGACGCCGATCTTCATGCGGATCTGGTTGATGAAGATGACCATGGTGTTGGTCTTGTTGATGGTGGCGGTGAGCTTGCGCAGCGCCTGGCTCATCAGCCGTGCCTGCAGGCCAGGCAGCGAATCGCCCATCTCGCCTTCGAGCTCGGCCTTGGGCGTGAGCGCGGCCACGGAATCGATGACGATCAGGTCGACCGAACCGGAGCGCACCAGCGCATCGACGATCTCCAGCGCCTGTTCGCCCGTGTCGGGTTGGCTGATGAGCAGTTCCTGCAGGTTGACGCCAAGCTTTTGTGCGTACTGCGTGTCCAGCGCGTGCTCGGCATCGATGAAGGCGCAGACACCGGCGAGCTTTTGCATCTCGGCGATGACCTGCAGCGTCAGCGTGGTCTTGCCCGACGATTCCGGCCCATAGATCTCGACCACGCGCCCGCGCGGCAGGCCGCCGACGCCCAGCGCGATGTCCAGGCCGAGGGAGCCGGTAGACACCACCTGGATGTCGGCGATGACTTCACCGTCGCCCAGGCGCATGATCGAGCCCTTGCCGAACTGCTTTTCGATCTGCGCCAATGCGGCCTGCAGGGCCTTGGCCTTTTCGGTGTTCAATGCCTTCACGGGTGCGTCCATGGTTGTGCTCCTTCGATGCGCCGCATTATGTCAGAAGCTGGATGTTTGTACAGTGCATTGCTAGGGGGATGTCCCTCAGGTCGCGCGGTCGGATGTCGCTCCTTGGCGACTGCCTAGAATCCACCCATAGCTTCGCGCTCCGCCGGCCCGGCGCTCACTAAATGGAGACCGACCATGCGCATTCTGATCGCCGAGGATGACCAGGTGCTGGCCGACGGCCTGTTGCGCTCGCTGCGCGCCGCAGGTTACGCCGTCGACCAGGTGTGCAGCGGCACCGAGGCCGATGCGGCGCTGGCCGACCATGAGTTCGATTGCGTCATTCTCGACCTGGGCCTGCCCAAGATGCATGGCCTGGACGTGCTGCGCCGCATGCGCGCGCGCGGCTCGTCGGTCCCCGTCATGATCCTCACCGCGGCCGACAGCGTCGAGCAGCGCGTCAAGGGTCTGGACCTGGGTGCCGACGACTACATGGCCAAGCCCTTTTCGTTGCAGGAACTCGAGGCGCGTGTGCGCGCCCTCACGCGACGTGGCCTGGGCAGTGCCGCCACGGTCATCAAGCATGGCCCGCTCAGCTTCGACGCCACCGGCCGAGTGGCCTACATCAATGATCAGATGATCGAGCTGTCGGCACGCGAGCTGTCGTTGCTGGAGGTGCTGCTGCAGCGCGCCGGGCGACTGGTGAGCAAGGACCAGCTGGTCGAGAGACTGTGCGAGTGGGGCGAAGAGGTGAGCAACAACGCCATCGAGGTCTACATCCACCGCCTGCGCAAGAAGATCGAGCAGGGGCCGATCCGCATCGCCACGGTGCGCGGACTGGGCTATTGCCTGGAAAAGATCGCCGCTTGAGCGCCCGCGCGTGCCGTAGCGGGGCCGCGCGTCGACGGATGGGCGTGGGTGCCACCCGATGAGCGCGCGGGATCCATCCGAAGATCAGCAACCGACCGTTGCGGCGGGGGATACCGTGCCGCATACCCCGCGCGCGCAGCATTCGCTCTTCGGCGAGATCCTCGACTGGATGTTGGCGCCGCTGCTGCTGCTGTGGCCGATGAGCATCTTCCTGACCTACGTGGTGGCACAGGGCATTGCCGACCGACCCTACGACCGCGAACTGGCCGTGGTGGTGCGCGCCATTGCCCGCCAGATCAGCGTCCACCCGCCCGCGGCCGGCACACTTTCCGAGGTGCATCTGCAGATACCCGCCGTGGCCGCGGAGTTGATGCGCGCCGAGGACAGCGACCATGTGTATTTTCAGGTCTTGGGCGGGCGCGGTGAATTCGTTGCCGGCGACGCCGGGCTGCCGGTGCCGGACGAAGCCATGCGCACGGCCGGCGAGGTGCACTTCCGCGACGAGACGATGCGCGACGAGGCGGTGCGCGTGGCCTACCTCTGGCTGCCGATGCCCGGCGCCGACAATGAACGGGTCATGCTGGTGCAGGTGGCCGAGACCTTGGCCAAGCGCGCGCGCCTGGCCAACGAGATCATCAAGGGCGTGATCCTGCCGCAGTTCGTGATCCTGCCGCTGGCCGTGCTGCTGGTGTGGTTCGCGTTGTCGCGCGGCATCAAACCGCTGAGCCTGCTGCAGCAGCGCATCCGCAAGCGCGAGAGCAGTGACCTGAGCCCGATCGACGAGCGCGACGTGCCCGACGAGGTGGCGCCCTTCGTGCGCGCCATCAACGACCTGCTGGCGCGGCTGGACCAGTCGATCAGCACGCAGAAGCAGTTCCTGGCCGATGCCGCGCATCAGTTGAAGACGCCGCTGGCCGGGCTGCGCATGCAGGCCGAGCTGGCCGGGCGCGAGATCGACGCCGGCGCGACCGACGCCGTGACCTTGAAGAACTCGCTGCGCCAGATTGCCTGGTCGAGCCAGCGCGCGGCGCACATGGTCAACCAGCTGCTGGCCATGGCGCGCGCTGAAGACCGCGAGCAGGCTTTGCGCAAGCAGCCGTTGAACCTGGTGAGCATCGTGATGGAGGCGGTGCGCGACTTCGTACCGCGTGCCATGGAAAAGCACATTGACCTGGGCTACGAAGGCCCGGCCGCGAGCCCGGGGGCGATGCTTCACGGACAACCGGTGCTGATCCGCGAGATGGTGCGCAACCTGGTGGACAACGCCTTGCAGTACACCCCGGCCGGCGGCACCGTCACCACGCGTGTCGTCGCCGACCCCTTCGGTCAGGCCGTGGTGTTGCAGGTCGAGGACACCGGGCCGGGCATCGCCGAACACGAGCGCGACATGGTGTTCCAGCCCTTCTATCGCTCGCCCGACGCGCTCATCGACGGCAGCGGCCTGGGGCTGGCCATCGTGCGCCAGGTGGCACAGCAGCATCGCGCCGAGGTGACGGTGGCCGACGCCTCGCCGCGCACGCCTGCCGCCGGGGACGGCAGCGGGCCCGGTGCGCTGATCACGGTGCGTTTTCCGCTGACGCAGGCGACCCCGGGCTGAGCGCCTGGCTGCCGTCTGCGTCGGCCAGCCAGCGCCACAGCGCCGCATCGTCCTGCAGCGCCAAACCGGCGGCGCAGGCTGCGGCAAAGCAGGCTTTCGCCGCGGCACCCACCGACGGCTCGACACCGGCCTGATGGGCCATGTCCAGCGCCAGTGCCGAGTCCTTGGCGAGCAAAGCGGTGTGGGCGTGCATCGCCGGGTCGCGTGCCAATGCGCGATGCAATCGATCGCTCCCGATCCAGCTCTGGCCGCTGGACTGCTCGATCACCTCCAGCGTGGTCGCGGGGTCCAGGCCGAGGCGCTGCGCCAGCGCCATCGCTTCGGCCGCACCGGCCAGGTTGACTGCCGCCAACAGGTTGTTGACCAGCTTGGTACGTGCGCCGTCGCCGGGCCGTGGGCCGACACGAAACAGACGCGACGCCAGATCGGCCAGCAGGCCCCGCCAGCGCTCGAAAGTCGAGTCGGCGCAGGCCACCATCAGACTCATCGTGCCATCGCGCGCGCGCACCGGGCCGCCGGACATCGGCGCGTCGATGGGCAGCATGCCCATGCGGGCCAGCCGATCGGCCATGTCTTCCACGTCCTGCGGCGCGATCGTCGGGCACAGCAGCACCGCCACACCCGGTGCCAGGCCCTGCACCGCACCGCCGTCACCGAATAGCACCTCGGACGTCTGCGCCGCATCGACCACGGCGACGATCAGTGCGTCGCAGCCGCGCGAAACCGCCGCGGCATCGGCATGGACGCTGGCGCCGCGCTGCTCGGCCATGCGCTCGCGCGCCGGCACGACGTCGCGCGCGCGCACCGCGTGGCCGCAATCGAGCAGGCGCAGCGCCATGCCCAACCCCATATTGCCGACGCCGATGATGCCGACGTTCACGACTGCATCAGGCGCCGGGACTTCGACACCGACATCAACATGCCCAGGCCGAGGCCCAGCGTCACCATCGCAGTGCCGCCGTAGCTGATGAAGGGCAAGGGCACGCCCACCACCGGCAGGATGCCGCTGACCATGCCCATGTTGACGAATGCATAGGTGAAAAAACTCATCGTGATGGCCCCGGCCAGCAGCCGGGTGAACACGGTCGGCGCGGCACCGGCGATCCACAGTCCCCGGAAGATCAGGAAGGTGAAGCCTAGCAGCAGCGCGACAACACCGGCCAGCCCGAACTCCTCGGCGAAGGCGGCGAAGATGAAATCGGTGGTGCGCTCGGGGATGAACTCCAGGTGCGTCTGCGTGCCCTGCATCAGGCCCTTGCCGGTGAGGCCGCCCGAGCCGATGGCGATCATGCCCTGGATGATGTGGAAGCCCTTGCCCAGCGGGTCCTTGGTCGGGTCGAGCAGCGTGCACACGCGGTGCTGCTGGTACTCCCGCAGCACCGGCCAGCGTACGCCGTCGGCGCAGATCAGCGATTCGCTGAGCACGATGGCCACGATGGCCACCGTGCCGAGCAACAGCACCGGCGCGATCAGCCGCCATGACAGGCCGGCAAAGAAGATCACGTACAGGCCCGCGGCCAGCACCAGCATCGAGGTGCCGAGGTCGGGCTGTTTCATGATCAAGCCGACCGGCAGCAGCAGCAGCAGGGCAGCGACGCCGAAGTCCAGCGCGCGCAACTGCCCCTCGCGGTGCTGGAACCACCAGGCCAGCATCAGCGGCATGGCGATCTTCATGATCTCGCTGGGCTGGATCACCATGCCGATGTCGAGCCAGCGCGTGGCGCCCTTCTTTGTGATGCCGATGCCCGGCAGCGCAGTCACCACGAGCAAGGCCAGGCCAAGCAGATACAGCGGCACGGCCAGGCTCAGCAGGCGCTGCGGTGGCACCTGAGACACCAGCAGCAACACGCCCAGCGCCAGCAGCATGTTGCGGCCATGGTCGACGAAGCGTGTGCCATGGTCGAAGCCAGCCGAGTACATCGTCACCAGCCCGATCGCGGCCAGGCAGAGCACGGCCAGCGCCAGCCAGAGATCGTAGCCGGTGAATACCGGCTTCAGGCGCTGCCACAGCGACGGGTTCTGCAGAACTGCGCTCATCGATTGGCCCCGTCGACAACGCGCGCCGGCATCGCGGCCACGCGCTCCGGCCCTGGGGCGGCCTCAGCCTCGGCGGGTAGCGTGGCCGCCTGACCGGGCAGGGGCACATCCACTGCGCGCCGTTGCGCGCCGATCGGCGCACCGGACTTGCCCAGCCGCGTCGCCGCCATGTCCTCTTCGCTCGGGTACAGGCCGAGCAACAGGTAGTCGAAGACGCGCCGCGCGATCGGCGCCGCCGCCTCGGAACCAAAACCGGCGTTTTCCACCACCACCGCCAGCGCCACGCTCGGATTCGGCAGCGGCGCGGCGGCGATGTACAGCGAATGGTCGCGTTTGTGCTCCTCCATCTTGGCGGCTTCGTACTTCTGGTTCGCCTTGATGCCAACCGCCTGCGCGGTGCCGGTCTTGCCGCCGCTCTTGTAGGGCGCGTTTGCAAAGGAGCGCACCGAGGTGCCTTCCTGCGTCACGCCATGCAGCGCGCGCACGACCAGCTCGATGTGCTCGGGCTTGTAGGGCAACGGCTCCAGCGCATCGCTGGCCAGGCGCCGCTTCTCGCCGGTCTCGATGTCTACGATCTCGCTCACCAGCCGCGGCCTGAAGCGCTGCCCGCCCGAGACCAGCGTGGCCGTGGCGCTGGCCAGCTGCAGCATCGTGAAGGCGTTGTAGCCCTGGCCGATGCCCAGCGAGATGGTCTCGCCGGCATACCACTTCTGCTGCTCGGGGCGCTTGTAGTAGCGCCGCTTCCACTCGGTCGACGGCAGCAGGCCGGTGACTTCGCCCTCGACGTCGATTTCCGTCCTGCGCCCGAAACCCAGCGGCGAGAGCTGCTCGTGCATCAGGTCCACGCCCATCTCGTTGGCCAACGAGTAGTAATAGACGTTGCTCGACTTGACGATCGAGCGGTACATGTCCACCGGCCCCAGGCCTTTGTCGCCATGGCTGCGGAAGACGTGGTTGCCGAAGGCGAAGGTCGCGTTGTCCTGGATGACCGTGCTCGCCGCGCGTTTGCCGGTGTTCAGCGCCGCCAGCGCCATGAAGGGCTTGAAGGTCGATCCGGGTGGATAGGTGCCGCGCAGCGCGCGGTTGAGCAGCGGTTTGTCGATCGATTCGTTCAGCTCGCGCCAGCTGTCGTAGTCGATGCCGTCGACGAACAGGTTCGGGTCGAAGGTCGGCTTGCTGACGAAGGCCAGCACCTCGCCCGAGCGCGGATCGATGGCCACCAGCGCGCCGCGGCGATCACCGAACATGTCCTCGACCAGCGCCTGCAGTCGCACGTCGATGGACAGCCTCAGCGTGTTGCCGGGCGTCGGCGCGTGGCTGTTCAAACGCCTGAGCGCGCGGCCGCCGGCACTCGTTTCCACGCGCTCGAAGCCGGTCTGGCCATGCAGCTCGGCCTCGTAGCTCTGCTCCAACCCGAGTTTGCCGATGTACTCGGTGCCCTTGTAGTTGGCCAGCTGCTCGTCCGGCCAGTCGTCCATGAGCTTCTTCTCCGCCTGGTTGATGCGGCCGATGTAGCCCAGCAGGTGGCTGCCGGTCTCACCCAGCGGATAGCTGCGGAACAGCCGCGCCTTCACGTCCACGCCGGCGAAGCGGAAACGCCGCGCCATGAAGCGCGCCACCTCCTCGTCGCTGAGCTTGGTGCGGATCGGCAGCGACTCGAAGCTCTTGCTCTCGTCCATCAACCGCTTGAAGCGGCGCCGGTCTCGAGCGGAGATATCGATGAACTCCGCCAATGCGTTGATCGTGCCTTCCAGGTCATCGACCTTGCTCGGCATGATCTCCAGCGTGTAGGCCGAATAGTTGGTGGCCAGCACCTCGCCGTTGCGGCCGACGATCTGGCCGCGGTTGGGCACGATCGGCAGCACCGCCGTGCGATTCGCCTCGGCCTGCTCAGCCAGATCTTCATAGCGCGTCACCTGCAGGTACGACAGGCGCGCAGCCAGCAACCCGAAGCCTATGAGCACGAACAGCGCCGCCGCCAGCAGCCGCAGCCGGAAGCGGTCGAGCTCGTCTTGCAGGTTCTTCAGTTCAGCCATCGCTGGAGCGCGCACAGGTCTATACCGAGCGGCTGACGCGGAACCGGCTTTGCCGGGCTGCTGTCAGCGCCGCCTTGGGGGGAGCGGCGAAGCCGCTTCGGGCGGGTCGTCATAACGGTCGATTCTGGTCCGGGTCGGGTGGCCGACGCTGCGGCGCCAGCAGCAGCGCGGTGACCACCGGCCAGAGCATGGCTTCGAACAACGGCGCGAACAACAGTTCCCAGCCCGGGAACATGCCGCCGGCCAGCAAGCGCACGATCAACGCCACCAGGTGCGCCGCCAGGAACAAGGGCAGCACTTGCACCGCCTGCTCGGCCAGGCTGAACCACAGCAGCCTGCGGTGCGCACTGATCGCACCGAAGCTCAACAAGGTGTAGGCCAGCGCATGCTGACCCAACAGCGCGCCGGCATGCACGTCCATCAGCAGGCCAAAGAAGAAGGCCACGCCGACGCCGACGCGGCGCGGCTGATGCACGTTCCAGAACACCAGCACCAGCGCCAGCATGTCCGGCTGCGCCGGATTCCGCCCCAGCGGCAACAGGTTGATGCCCAGCGCCAGCAACAACGTCAGCGAGATGAAGAACGGGTTCACCGGCATCAGCAGCTGGCCGGAGCCGCGCGGCATGATCATGCCGCCACCCCCTGCTTCGATGGCGGCCGTGTCATTTGCGTGCTCCCTTGGCCGAGCGCGCGCTTTTCTCCACTTCCACATCAAGCCGCTCGCGCGGCGGCATCTGCAGTGCCATCGGCTCGAGCACCAGCACATGGCGCACGCTGTCCGACGAGGCCTTCGGCGCGAGCAGGATGCGCGCGAATCCGGACTCCGCGCGCCGCTCCACCGCCGTCACCCGGGCCACCGCCAACCCCGGGGGGTAGACCCCGTCCACGCCGCTGGTGGTGAGCTCGTCGCCGACCTGCACGTCGGCGTTCGCGGTCATGTAGCGTAATTCCATGGCTTCGCCGCCAGCGCCACCGAAGGCAGCGCTGCGCACCTGGGTGCGTGTATTGAGCACCGGGATGGCCGCATCCTTGTCGATCAGCAGCGTGACCTGCGCGCTCAGCGGAAAGACGCGCGTGACCTGGCCGAGCACGCCCTCGGCGGTGAGCACAGGTGCTCCCAGTGCCACGCCCTGGGCCGTGCCACGATCGATGAAGAGCTTGCGCGAAAACGGATCCGAAGCCTCGTACAGCACCTCGGCGGCCAGGCTGCGCACCTGCAGCGCGGGTCGCAGTTCCAGCAGCGCGCGCAAGCGCGCGTTTTCCAACGACAGCGTGTCCGCGCGGGCCACCTTCTCGGACTGCAATGCAAGCTGTGCGCGGGCCGCCTTCTCGCTGGCCAGCGCGGCACTCAGGCCGTGCAGGTATTCGCCACCGGATTGCCACATCTGCACGGGCACGCCCAGCACGCGTTGCACTGGCAGCAGGGCGGTGGCGATGGCGGCGCGCAGTGGCTTGGCGAACTGCAGCCGCGTGTCGGCGATCATCAGGAACAGCGCCAAGGCCGAGAAGAACAGCAGCTTCGTCAGTGCCGACGGGCCCTGGCGGAAGAACGGCGGCGGCGTGCGGTCGAAGGTATCAAGCGCCATGGCGGCCGCAACGGGGGCGACGTGCGGTCAGCCCCTCACTCGGAAGTGAAGATACCGCCCAGCCTGTCCATGCGCTCCAGCGCCATGCCGCAGCCGCGCACGACGCATGTCAGCGGATCTTCGGCCACCAGCACCGGCAGGCCGGTTTCTTCGGCCAGCAGGCGGTCCAGGTCGCGCAGCAGCGCGCCGCCGCCGGTGAGCATCATGCCGCGCTCGGCGATGTCGGCGCCAAGTTCGGGCGGCGTCTGTTCGAGCGCGTTCTTCACCGCCGACACCATCTGGTTCAGCGGGTCTGTCAGCGCCTCGAGGATCTCGTTGCTGCTGATCGTGAAGCTGCGCGGCACCCCTTCGGACAGGTTGCGGCCCTTGACCTCGATCTCGCGCACCTCCGAGCCGGGAAAGGCCGAACCGATACTCTGTTTGATCAGTTCGGCGGTCGGTTCGCCGATGAGCATGCCGTAGTTGCGGCGGATGTAGTTGATGATCGACTCGTCGAACTTGTCGCCGCCGACGCGGATGCTGCCCTTGTAGACCATGCCGCCCAGGCTGATGACACCGACCTCGGTGGTGCCGCCGCCGATGTCCACGACCATCGAGCCGCTGGCCTCGCTCACCGGCAGCCCGGCGCCGATGGCCGCGGCCATCGGCTCCTCGATCAGGTACACGTCGGAGGCGCCGGCGCCGAGCGCCGATTCGCGGATCGCGCGGCGCTCCACCTGCGTCGAGCCGCAGGGCACGCAGATGATGATGCGCGGGCTGGGCTTCATCATGCCGCGCGGGTGCACCATCTTGATGAACTGCTTGAGCATCTGCTCGGTGACGGTGAAGTCGGCGATCACGCCGTCCTTCATTGGGCGGATGGCCTCGATGTTGCCCGGCACCTTGCCGAGCATCGCCTTGGCTTCGGCGCCGACCGCCTGGATGGTCTTCTTGCCATGCGGGCCGCCTTCGTGGCGGATGGCGACGACCGACGGCTCGTCGAGCACGATGCCCTTGCCGCGCACGTAGATCAGCGTGTTGGCGGTGCCCAGGTCGATGGCGAGGTCGGTGGAGAAGTAGCGGCGCAGTGAGGCGAACATGTATGGGCAATGGCGGATGGGTGCGGCGCCGTCAACGCCCGTACGGGCGCTGCACTGTCGGTATCGAGCCCAGGGGAAACATCGGTCTCGGGCGGCGGCGAATGGTTTTCAGCGACGAGGGCGCAGCCATGGATCAAGCTTTGACCATGGGCCGCCGGGCGGGCTTCGGATCAACTGGATCGGCTTCGTGCTGCGACGCAGCCAACCACCGCCCCAGAGCTATGGAGGATAACTGGAGATAATACTCCATCGCCCCCATTTCCAAAGATGGAAACGCGCCCCGGGCGCGCCGGCCCGGCGCCTGCCTCGGGCCCGTTTCCCGCACCTTTCCATGTCGCTGACCCCTGAAGACGTGAACCGCATTGCGCTGCTGGCGCGGCTCGAATTGTCGAGCACCGAACAGGCCGCGATGCTCCGGCAGCTGAATGGCTTTTTCGGCATCGTCGAGCGCATGAGTGCCATCGACACACGTGGCGTGGAGCCGCTGTTCACCCCCTTGTCCGCCGTGCATGCGGCGGCGCTGCGGCTGCGCGACGACGAAGTCAGCGAAACCGACCAGCGCGCGCTCAACCAGCGCAGCGCACCGGTGGTCGAAGACGGCTTGTTCCTCGTTCCCAAGGTGGTCGAATGACACGCGCGGGTGCGGCGCTGCATGACATGGGCGTGGCCGAGCTGGGGCGCGCGCTCGCCGTGGGGCAGTTTTCGAGCCTGGAATTGACGCAACATCTGCTTGCGAGGGTTGCCGCATTCGAACATCTTGGCGCTTTCCTGGCGTGCGATCCGGCCGTCAGCTTGTCGGCGGCGCGCGAGGCCGACGCACGCCGCGCTCGTGGCGAGGCCACGCCGTTGTGCGGTGTGCCGATCGCGCACAAGGACATCTTCGTGACGCGCGAACTGCCCTCGACCGCCGGCTCCAAGATGCTGCGCGACTACGCCAGCCCCTTCGACGCCGGCGTGGTCGAGCGTCTGTCAGCGGCCGGCATGGTCACACTGGGCAAGCTGAACTGCGACGAATTCGCGATGGGCTCGGCCAACGAGAACTCCGCCTACGGTCCGGTGAAGAACCCCTGGGATCTGCAGCGCGTGCCTGGCGGCTCGTCGGGAGGCTCGGCTGCGGCGGTGGCGGCTCGGCTGGTGCCGGCGGCCACCGGCACCGACACCGGGGGATCGATTCGCCAGCCGGCCAGTTTCTCCGGCGTGACCGGCATCAAGCCGACCTATGGCGTGTGTTCCCGCTACGGCATGATCGCCTTCGCCTCCAGCCTCGACCAGGCGGGCCCGCTGGCACGCACCGCCGAGGATTGCGCCTTGCTGCTGTCGACGATGAGCGGCTTCGATGCACGCGACTCGACCAGCGCAGAACGCGCACCGCAGGATTTCCACGCGCAGATGCTGATGCGCCGCGAAGGCACCACCGGCGAGCGGCCCTTGCACGGACTGCGCATCGGACTGCCGCGCGAGTTCTTCCCGCAGGCGCTCGCCGCCGATGTCGAAGGTGTCGTGCACGCTGCGCTGGTCGAGATGGAAAAGCTCGGCGCCACGCTCGTCGACGTGAGCCTGCCACGCACCGAGTTGTCGATCCCCGTGTACTACATCATCGCGCCGGCCGAGGCCAGCTCGAACCTGTCGCGCTTCGACGGCGTCAAGTTCGGCCACCGTGCGGCGCAATACACCGACTTGCAGTCGATGTACCAGCGCACACGCGCCGAAGGCTTCGGCGCCGAGGTCAAGCGCCGCATCATGATCGGCACCTATGTGCTCAGCCACGGTTACTACGACGCCTATTACCTGCAGGCGCAGAAGCTGCGCCGCATGATTGCCGACGATTTCCAGGCCTGCTTCAAGGCATGCGACCTGATCGCCGGGCCGGTGGCGCCGACGGTGGCATGGAAGATCGGCGCTCAGGACGACGACCCGGTGAAGGCCTACCTGGCCGACATCTTCACCTTGCCGGCCAGCTTGGCCGGTTTGCCCGGCATGAGCCTGCCGGCCGGCCTGGGTGATGCCGACATGCCGGTGGGTCTGCAGCTGATCGGCAACTACTTCGACGAAGGCCGCCTGCTGCAGGCTGCGCATGCCTTCCAGCAGGCGACCGACCACCACCTGCGCGCGCCCACTGCTGCGCTGTCGGCATGAATGCGCCGGCGCTGATCCGCGGCTTCGAGGTCGTGATCGGCCTGGAAACCCATGCCCAGCTGTCCACGCGCAGCAAGATCTTCAGCGGCGCGTCGACGCAGTTCGGCGCCGCGCCCAATACCCAGGCCTGCGCGGTGGACCTGGGCCTGCCCGGCACGCTGCCGGTGCTCAACCGCGGTGCCGTCGAGCGCGCCATCCGCTTCGGGCTGGCGGTGGGCGCGAAGATCGCGCCGCTGTCGATCTTCGCGCGCAAGAACTACTTCTACCCCGACCTGCCCAAGGGCTACCAGATCAGCCAATACGAGATTCCGGTGGTGCAGGGTGGACACCTCGACATCCGCATCGGCGAGCTGAACAAGCGCGTGAACCTGACGCGGGCGCACCTCGAAGAAGACGCCGGCAAGTCGCTGCACGAGGACTACGCCGGGCAAACCGGCATCGACCTGAACCGCGCCGGCACGCCGCTGCTGGAGATCGTCACCGAGCCCGACATGCGCAGCAGTGCCGAGGCGGTGGAATATGCCAAGGCGTTGCACGCGCTGGTAGTGTGGCTGGGTGTGTGCGACGGCAACATGCAGGAAGGCAGCTTCCGCTGCGACGCCAATGTCTCGGTGCGCCGCCCTGGCGAAGCCCTGGGCACGCGGCGTGAAGTGAAGAACCTGAACAGCTTTCGCTTCCTGCAGCAGGCCATCGATGCCGAGGTGCAATGGCAGATCGACCGCATCGAGGACGGCCTGCAGGTCGCACAGGCCACGGTGCTGTTCGACCCCGACAGTGGCGAGACGCGCGCCATGCGCAGCAAGGAAGACGCGCACGACTACCGCTACTTCCCCGACCCCGACCTGCCGCCGCTGGTGATCGTGCCCGAGTGGGTCGAACGCGTGCGCAAGGAAATGCCCGAGCTTCCGGCGGCAATGGCGCAACGCTTCCAGAACGAAGACGGTCTGGCCGCCGCCGATGCCGGGCTGATGACGCAGAGCCTGGCCTTCGCGCGCTACTACGAGGTGCTGCGCGATGCCTGCGGCCAACCCAAGCAGGCGGCTAACTGGCTGATGGGCGAGGTCTCGCGTCGGCTGAATGCCGAGGCGCGCGATATCGCCGCCAGCCCTGTCGCCGCGCCGGTGCTGGCCGCGCTGATCCTGCGCATCGCCGACGGCACGGTGTCGAACAACGGAGCGCGCCAGGTCTTCGACGTGCTGTGGTCTGGCAGCGCCGAGAGCGTCGATGCATTGATCGAGGCCAAGGGCCTGAAGCAGATGAGCGACAGCGCTGCGCTCGAAGCCATCGTCGACGACGTCATCGCCGCGAACGCCAAGTCGGTGGACGAGTACCGCGCCGGCAAGGAAAAGGCCTTCAACGCGCTGGTCGGCCAGGTGATGAAGTCCAGCAAAGGCAAGGCCAATCCGGCCCAGGCGAGCGAACTGATCAAGCGCAAGCTGAGCTGAGCGCGGACTCAGCCCGCTCGCTGGACTTGCGCCCGGACTTTCCGGCGCCGCACGCGCCGACTCAGCGCTGGCTTGGTGTGCCCGAAGCGACGGGCGTGCCGTTGTTCGCTTCGGCCAAGGGGCCCAGCGAGCCCGGCGCGGCGCCGGCCCACAGCAGCTTCAGGCGCGACAGCTCGGTATCGTACAGGCGGTTGACACGCTCGAGCTCGGCCTGCTGGTTCAATGCTGCCTCGCGCTGTGCCGCGGTGGACGCGTCGTTCGCGTCGATCTGGCCGCGCAGCTTGGGCGGCAGGGGCGCGCCAGGATAGAACTCGGCTTCGACCATCAACGGCCGGCGTGCCGCCTCCAGGTCGCGCAGGCGTTGTTCGGTGGCCTTGATGGCCGCACGCACCGTGTCCAGCGCGGCTTCACGCGCCTTGCGATGCGGTGCCTCGTTCGGGTAGCGCGCCAGCAGGTTGCGGTCGCGACGCAGGGCATCGGCCTGTGCGGCGCGTTGCTCGGCCAGCTTGCGCTCCTGCGCCTCCTTGGCGGCACGCTCTTCCGCCGTCAGGATGGGCGGGTACACGGCCCTCAAGGACCCGTCCTTGTTGAGCACACGCTGCTCCTTGGCGGTGCAGGCGGCAATCGGCCGGTCGGCGGTGATTCTGCGGCCCTGGTCGTCGATGCAGGTATAGATGACCGCAGCGCTGGCCGGCGCAGTGCTGCCCTGGGCGTGCAACCAAGGCGCAGCACAGCCCAGCGCAAGCAGCATCGCCACGGGAAGGGGTCGTCTGGCCGTCAGGTGCATTCAGACTCCATATCGATCACGGTAGCGTTGCACCGGCTCGGCAAAAACCTGCAGGGCCGGATCCTCCGTGGATCTCAAGTATTGCAACAAGTCATTCAGCGTCGCAATCGTTGCCACATTCAGTTGCAAGCTTGTCGTGACGTACTGCACCGCTGACCACATCACGTCCTTATCGCCCTCGGTGGCTCTTTCTTGACGGTCCAGTGCGATCAAAACGCCACAAGGTCGCGCGCCGGCCGCCTGCAGCAGGCGAATCGACTCTCGCACCGAGGTGCCGGCGGAGATGACATCGTCGACGATCAGCACCCGCCCGGCCACCGGCGCGCCGACCAGCAGGCCGCCTTCGCCGTGGTCCTTGGCTTCCTTGCGGTTGTAGGCAAAAGGCACGTTGCGGCCCAGCCGTGCCAGTTCCACCGCCACTGCCGAGGCCAGCGTGATGCCCTTGTAGGCCGGGCCGAACAGCATGTCGAATGCCAGCCCGGAGTCGAGCAGCCGGCGTGCATAGAATTCAGCCAAGCGGCGCAGTTTGTCGCCGTCGTTGAACAGCCCGGCGTTGAAGAAATAAGGCGACAGCCGGCCTGCCTTGGTCTTGAACTCTCCGAAACGCAGCACGCCGCAGCGCACGGCGAAATGCACGAAGTCCCGGGCCAGGGCTTCGGAAGGCGGCGGCAAACTCATGGAAGGTCCTGTCGTGTTCCGCCTCATCTCGTTGAACCTGAACGGCATCCGTTCGGCCGCCACCAAGGGCTTTGTCGAGTGGGCGCAAGGGGTGGGCGCCGATTGTATGGGGGTGCAGGAGGTGCGCGCCCAGGCCGAAGATCTGAGCGATCGCTTCGACGCGCTGGGCCCGCTGCGCGGGCACTTCCACCTGGCGCAGAAGAAGGGTTATGCCGGCGTGGGACTCTACACACAAAAGGAACCTAGTGATGTGAGCGCAGGCTTCGGCAGCAAGGAGTTCGACGCCGAAGGGCGCTACCTCGAAGCCCGCTACGACACGCCGAAGCGCAAGTTCAGCATCATCAGCTGCTACTTTCCCAGCGGCTCCAGCGGCGAAGAGCGCCAGGCGGCGAAGTTCCGCTTCCTGGCACGGCTGTACCCGCACCTGATGAAGCTGAAGGCCGAACGCGAGTACATCCTGGTCGGCGACATCAACATCGCGCACCAGGAAATCGACCTGAAGAACTGGAAGAGCAACCAGAAGAACAGCGGCTTCCTGCCCGAGGAGCGCGCCTGGATGAGCAAGCTGCTCACCAAGGGCGGGTTGGTGGACGTGTTCCGTACGCTGAACCCGAAGCCCGAGCAATACACCTGGTGGAGCAACCGCGGCCAGGCCTACGCCAAGAACGTCGGCTGGCGGCTGGACTACCACCTGGCCACACCCGGTATCGCCGCCATGGCAAAGCGTGAGCAGATCTACCTGGACCAGCGATTTTCGGACCACGCGCCGGTGATCATCGACTACGACTTCAAGCTGTAGCGCGACGATGCCGCGCTTTGCCGCCAACCTGTCGTTCCTGTACCCGGAAGTCGCTTTCCTCGACCGCTTCGCTGCCGCCGCGAAGGATGGCTTTCGCGCCGTCGAGTTCGCCTTCGGCTACGAATTCGCGCCAGCCGACATCGCCGCGCGGCTGGCGACGCATGAGCTGCAGCAGGTGCTGATCAACGCGCCGCCCGGCGACCCGGCCGCCGGCGAGCGCGGCCTGGCCTGCCTGCCCGGGCGCCAGGACGATTTCCGCCGCAACCTGCTGGAACAAGCGCTGCCGCTGGCCCACGCGCTGAAGTGCCCCCGCGTGCATGTCATGGCCGGCGTGGCACCGCCCGAGTTGGACCGCACGTTGGTGCATGACACCTTCGTCGCCAACTTGGCCTGGGCGGCGGCGCAGGCTGCAGGGGCCGGCTTCGAATTGCTCATCGAGCCGATCAACTCGCGCGACTTGCCCGGCTACTTCCTGCAGCGCCAGGACCAGGCCCACGACATCGTGCAGCAGGTCGGTGCCGCGAACCTGAAAGTGCAGATGGACCTGTACCACTGCCAGATCGTCGAAGGCGACGTGGCGACGAAGTTGCGCCGCTACCTGCCCACCGGCAGGGTCGGCCACCTGCAGATCGCCGGCGTGCCCGAGCGACACGAGCCGGACCGTGGCGAACTGTTCCATCCGTACCTGTTCGACCTGATCGATCAACTCGGCTACAACGGCCATGTCGGCGCGGAGTACCGGCCGCGCGCCGGCACGTCGGCCGGGCTGGCCTGGTTTCAACCCTACAAACACAACCCTGGAGACAAGACCCCATGAAATTGCTCATCACAGGCGGCGGCGGCTTCGTCGGCGCCCGCCTGGCGCGCACGCTGCTGGCCCGCGAGACATTGGCCGGGCGGCGCATCGAAGCCATCGTGCTGGCCGACCAGGTGGCGCCACCGGCCGACCTGGCGGCCGATGCCCGAGTCAGCGCACGCGTCGGCCCGCTGCTCGAGCAGTGCGCCGCGCTGCACGACGAGAGCTTCGACGGCGTGTTCCACCTGGCCTCGGCGGTGTCGGGCGAATGCGAGCTCGATTTCGAGCTCGGCATGCGCTCCAACCTGGACAGCACGCGCGCGCTGCTCGACGCGCTGCGCGCGCGCCAGCAGGGCGGTGCGCCCGCGACCCGGCTGGTGTTTTCCAGCTCGGTGGCGGTGTTCGGCCCGGACGCGAGCGTGCCGATGCCCAAGCTCGTCGCCGACGACACGCTGCCGGCGCCGCAGACCAGCTACGGCGTGCAGAAGCTGATCTGCGAGCACCTGATCGCCGACTACACGCGCAAGGGCTTCATCGACGGCCGCGCGGCGCGGCTGATGACGGTGACGGTGCGCCCCGGCAAGCCGAATGGCGCAGCGTCGAGCTTCTTCTCCGGCATCATCCGCGAGCCGCTGGCCGGGGTGGAATCGATCTGCCCGGTGAGCGAGGACGTGCGCCACCCGATGTCGTCGCCGTCGAACACCGTCGCCGGGCTGATCGCCGTCTACGAAGCCAGCCGCGAGGCGCTCGGCGGCCGGCTGGGGCTGAACCTGCCGGCGCTGAACATGCGCGTCGGCGACATGCTCGACGCGCTGGAGCAGGTGGCGGGCAAGAAGGTGCGCGCGCTGGTGCGCTTCGAGCGCGACGAGCGCATCGCCGGCATCGTCGCCAACTGGCCCACGGGCGCCAGCGCGGCGCGAGCCGACAAGCTGGGCTTGAAGCCTGACGGCAGCTTCGCGGACATCATCCGCCAGTACATCGACGACAGCCGCGCGCGCGGCGACGCGGCCACCGCACTGAAAGGGCTCGACGCATGAACCAGATCGACTTGAAGGGACGCGTCGCGGTGGTCACCGGCGGCGCCCAGGGCATCGGCTACGCCACCGCCGAGCGTTTGCTGCAATCCGGCGCCACCGTCGCGCTGTGGGACATCGACGCGGCGCGGCTGAAATCGGCATCGGCCAGCCTGTCGGCACTCGGCCCGGTGAGCTCGGTCGAAGTCGAACTCACCGACGAAGCGTCGGTGGCCGCCGCGGCCGCGGCCACGCTGAAAGCAAATGGCGCGATCCACATCCTGGTCAACAACGCCGGCATCACCGGCGGCAACGGCGTCACCTGGGAGTTGGACCCCGCGATGTGGCGGCGTGTCATCGAGGTCAATCTAATCGGCCCGTTCCTGACGTGCAGAGCCATCGTGCCGCAGATGATCAAGCAGGGTTACGGGCGCATCGTCAACATCGCCTCGGTGGCCGGCAAGGAAGGCAACCCGAATGCCTCGCACTACAGTGCCAGCAAGGCGGCGCTGATTGCGCTGACCAAGTCGCTGGGCAAGGAACTGGCGACGCAGGGCGTGCTCGTCAACGCCGTCACGCCGGCCGCGGCGAAGACGGCGATGTTCGACACCATGGCGCAATCGCACATCGACTACATGCTGTCGAAGATCCCGATGGGCCGTTTCCTGGAAGTGGGCGAGGCGGCGGCGATGGTCGCCTGGCTGGCGTCGGAGGACATCGCCTTCAGCACCGGTGCGGTGTTCGACCTGTCCGGCGGACGCGCGACCTACTGAAGCTGCTTCGCCATCCATCACACCGATGGATGGAGAACGCCGGCACCGGCTTGCCGTTCGTCGGGGCCGTTCGCGAAAGACCGACGATCGCACCGAAGCAGACCGTCGGTCGCGTTTGGAGGTGCGTCGCGTGGCGGCCAGCATTGCGGCACTCAGCAGCCGTTGGACTGACGAAGTCCGGCGGCATGACCCGGCCACAGCGGACGGACACAAGATCGCCAGATAACTGCCGTTCGCTGCGGCTGTCATAGGTCGACTCGGTCAGGCAGAACGGGCTCCGCACGTTTCTCCCGTGGCCTTTCGCTGGCGCTTGCGCCCAGTCCAGCACACGGACAATTTCAGTGCGGCGAGGTCAAACTGCAAAGGACGGTGAGTGCGCGCTGATACCGGGTCTGCACGGCCAGATAAATGTCCGCTGCGGCGCATGCCTCTTCGCGCAGGGCCGGATCTTCGCTCCAGGCTTGGGCATGCAGCAGGCCGACTGGCGTCCTGGACAGGATGCTCTGCCACTCGGGCCGCAACGCGTACCACTGGCTGTGCCCACGCGGGCGAGCACCGAACCAGCAGCGTCTACCCGCGGCCACGTCAAGCAGGCCGGCCATCACTGCCCAGACATTCGTGCTCGAAGCATCGTCGCCCGGACGCGCACACCTCAACTCCGTCAGGCGCAGTTCCTGGCTTGCTTCGTCGCGCCCGGTCACGACCGGCAAGGTCCGCCAGTCGGGCGCACGCCCCGTCCACCGACGAGCTGCCGCGCGGGCCATGAGCACTGGAGTCAGGAGCAGCCACACGAACCCGGCCAAGACGCGGGGCATGGTGGAGGGTCCTGACGTAGCAGCCGGTTTCAGATCGAGCAGCAGCGCGTCCGCTGGCGGCAGCACGGTTTCCACGCCCAGCCTGACATGACGCAGTCGCGACCCGTTGACGATCGCATCGGCGAGTTCCAGCCCTGCGCCCAGATAGCTATCGGGCAGCACGACACAGTGCGAAAGGCACGTGCCACCAGAGACCCATACGTTGCGGCTGAGCACCACGCCAGGGCCTATTTCGGCGTCGCGGTCCACGATGCAGCCTGGGCCGATGCGCACCGGCCCGGTGATGCGCGCCTGTGGGTGTACGCGAGCCAGCGGGCTCATGGCCCCCCAGCGCGTCTTCACCCAGGATGCGGGCACGTCATCGCGGCCTTGTGCACTGTCCAAAGCGAGGGCCGCACGCAACTGTTCGTCGCTTCCGTTCAAGCGCGTCAGGTCCTGATCGGCCCACAGCACCGGCGTCAGTGCGCGACCAGCCAGGGTGCGGGCCAGCTCTTCGATACCCATTTCGGTCGGCAGCTCGTTCAGTCGATCGGAACTCAGGCTGGCCCAGCCGCTCCAGCTCGGATCGCAGTCCTTTTCGGTATGCAGGGCCCAGGCCTCAGTGTTGCTCAATCGCATCAGCGCGTCGATGCCGGGGCAGTTTTCGGCGTGGCCGAGCAGCAGCCGGTGGGCCTGCTGGAAGTTCGGCGCGCGCAACACTCCATAGGGCCGGGCCGGGTCGGGCACAAGATGCCAGCGAAGGCGCATGCCCCAGCGACTGCCATCACCCAGCAGCGTGCGCAGGGCCTCAGGTCGGTCGCTGGCCACGATGTCCACTTCGGTGATGGCCGCGTGCAACAGGCGGTCCATGACTTGTTCGATGGCCGTCTGACAGCCGATGGGCAGGAGCGCTGCGGGTGTGTCCGCTGGCACCGGCAGATCGGCCGCTGCACGCCTCGTGGCGAAGATCACGGCGCGCACACCGGCGCCGTCACGCAGGCTGTCGGGTCGCGTTTGCGGCACCGCGTCGGCCGCGGGCGGGCGCAGCCCCACACGTTGCAGGCCGACCCGCGCCAGGAAGCTCAGGTTGCCCACCAGATAGCGGCGCCACATGCGACCCGGCTCCTGCATCAGGCGGTAGACCCACTCGAATCCGGTCTCGCGCATCCACATCGGTGCACGGGGGATGCGGCCGGACACGAAGTCGAACAAACCGCCGACGCCCATGGCCACCTTCACGCCCAGCAACGGCAGGTAGCGGTCGATGAACAGGTCCTGCGATGGCACGCCGCGGGCCACCAGCAGCACGTCGGCCCCGCTCGACCGGAGCTGCTCCACCACTGCGCCTTCCTCGGCCGCGCTGAAGTACCCGTGGCGCGCGCCGGCAATGCGCAGCCCGGGCCAGCGAAGGGAGATCTGCGTTGCCATGGCCTCGGCCACACCCGCCTGTCCGCCAAGCAAGAAGATGCTGGCACCTCGCGCCTGCAGCATTTCGCACAGGCGCGGAAAGAGGTCGGTGCCGTTGACGTTCTGCTTCAACGGCGTACCGAGCAGATCGCTGCCGATCTTGATGCCGATGCCGTCCGGCAACACCAGGCCGGCCCGCGACAGCACGCGACGGTAGCCGCGGTGGCCCGCCGCGACGTTGACGCAGGCCGGGTTGACGAAGCAGACCTGCTGCGCCTGCGCGCCATCGAGCATGTCGCGCAGTCGGGCAATGGCTTCGCTCATGCTGAGGTTGTCGAAGGCCACGTCACCCACCTGCACGCGGCCCGGCACGCTGGCCGCTGGCGGCGGCAGCAGCGATGCCATCGCACCTCGCATCAGCAGACCCAGGTCATGACGGGGGCCGCGGGCAGCGAGGTAATCTGAATCGGCCTGTACTTCGCTGCCGAAATCCACCGCCGTGCGCCGACGGATGAACCACGGGTTGACAAGCCCGGGACGCACGGCCAGGGTCGGGACGGCCACGGTCTCGCCAATGGGTCTTGGCCGCGGCCCCACGAAAGCCATCTGTCCGCGCAGGATGTTCAACAACACCGGCCAATGCGTCGCACCCAGTGCGCGCAGTCCACGGCCCGCCCGGCTGTCCGGCAGGGCCAGTGTCAGCCGCTCGAAGACAGCGCCCCCGCGGCCTTGCAGGGCACGTCGTTGCCCATGGCCGATGGCGCAGGCCAGCGACAAAGGCAGTGCCAGCGGCAATAGCGCGAGGCTCGAAAGCGTCACATCCAGCGCGCGCAGCAGCCGCTGTGCGCCGTGGGCGGTCGCCCCATCGGGCGTAGGCGATTTCAGATCGTCGTTGAGCCAGGTACTCACAGTGCGGGTGTCCATAGGTCTTGCTTGGTTCTCAGTACGCGCCGCGGCCGCGGATGACCGCCGGCAGTGTCTTCAGCAGCAGCCGGACGTCCGCCCACAGCGAGGGTTTGCGGATGTAGTCCAGGTCCATCTCGACCTGCTGGGCAAACGGCACCTCGGAGCGTCCGTTGACCTGCCAGATGCAGGTCAACCCGGGTGTGACCAGCAAGCGCTGCCGATCCGTGGGCGCGTAGCGGACCACCTCGCCGACCAGCGGCGGGCGCGGACCGACCAGGCTCATCGTTCCGCGCAGCACGCACCACAGTTGCGGCAGTTCGTCGATGCTGGTGCGCCGGATCAGGCGACCGATCGGCGTGATGCGCGGGTCGC
>JAHECC010000195.1 GCA_024641965.1 Rubrivivax sp. | reverse complement strand
ACCGCCCAACATGCCGAAGCACAAGGTCACGGTTCCATCCCTGCCGCCGGCCATGATCTCGGAGTACCAGGGCGTGCGCAGCCTGCACCTCGGCAGCATCTGGATCCAGGGCTCGATGCGCCTGGCCAGGCCCGACCGCATCGAGCTGGAGTACGTGCAGCGCATGCTGGCCGGCCTGCTTTGGCTGCCCATCGACCAGTTGCGCCACGGTCACGCGGTGCAGCTCGGGCTTGGCGCCGCGACACTGACGCGCTTTGCGCTGAAGGCGCTGGGCATGCGCTGCACAGCCGTCGAGCTGAACCCGGCGGTAATCAAGCTGTGCCGCCGTTCCTTCAATCTGCCCGCTGATGGCGGGCGGCTGCAGGTGCTGAACATGGATGCTGCGGATTGGGTACGCGACGCGCGCCACCGCGACAGCGTGCAGTTGCTGCATGTCGACCTGTACGACCACGACGCGGCCGCGCCGGTGCTCGACGATGCGCAGTTCTACGCGGCTTGCCGCGCCGTGCTCGCCGACGGCGGCGTGATGAGCGTGAACCTGTTCGGGCGTGACGCCCGCTTCGAGCGCAGCATCGCACACATCGCCGAGGCCTTCGGGCCGGCGCAGGTATGCCGCCTGCGGCCGACGCGCGAGGGCAACAGCGTGGTGCTGGCCGGTCGCCACGTGGTGCTGCCCGACCGTGCCATGCTGCTCGAACGTGCCATGCAAATCGAACAGCGCTACGGCAAGTGCGGCCTGCCGGCGCGAAAATGGTTGCGCATGCTGCGTCCGCTGGACGCGGCGCTCACGGCCGCACCGGCTGCTGCCCCAGCACAGGCTCCGACTCCAACATGACCCAGGTTCCCGTTTCGCAACGCGCCGCCCGCCATGCCACGGCCGACACGCTGGCCGTGCCGCACCAGGTATGGAAAGGCAAGCTCGATTGGCGCGTGCTGCTGGGCTGGCTGCGCGACGACACGGTGATCTCGGCCGAGGACAGTGAACGCGTCATCCGTCGTTTCGGCGCCGGCAGCTCCAACCAGCATGCGCTGGTGCGGCTGGGCGCTGCCGGCCTGCAGCGCGCTGGCACGCCGAAGCCGCTGGATACCGAGGCGTTGACCGAGTGGCTGGCCGCTCGCGTGAAGATGCCCTACTTGCGGATCGACCCGCTGAAGGCCGATGTCGGGCGCGTGGCCGACGTGATGTCGGTGCACTATGCCGAAAGCCGCTGCGCGCTGCCGGTGCAGCTGAACAACGCCGAAGTGGTGATCGCCACCTGCGAACCCTTCGATCTCGGCTGGGTGTCGGAGATCGAGGCGCACACGCGGCGCAGCGTGAAGCTGGTGCTGGCCAATCCGCAGGACGTGCGCAAGTACACGGTCGAGTTCTACGCACTTGCCAAGTCGGTGCGTGCGGCGCAGAAGACCGGCGAAGCCTCGGCCGCGGCCAACTTCGAGCAGCTGGTCGAACTGGGCAAGACGGCCAAGCAGCTCGACGCCAACGATCAGGGTGTGGTGCAGGTGGTCGACTGGTTGTGGCAGTACGCCTTCGACCAGCGCGCCAGCGACATCCACCTCGAGCCGCGGCGCGACATGGGCGCGATCCGCTTTCGCATCGACGGCGTGCTGCACACCGTCTACCAGCTGCCTCTGGGCGTGATGAACGCGATGACCTCGCGCATCAAGCTGCTCGGCCGCATGGACGTGGTCGAGCGTCGGCGCCCGCTGGACGGACGCATCAAGACCAAGCGCCCCGACACTGCCGACGCGGTCGGCGCCGAGGTCGAGATGCGTTTGTCGACGCTGCCGACGGCCTTCGGCGAAAAGCTGGTGATGCGCATCTTCGACCCCGAGACGGCCGTCAAGCGCATCGACGCGCTGGGCTTCGGCGCGCACGACACGCAGCGCTGGCAGGAACTGATCGCTCGGCCACACGGCATCGTGCTGGTCACCGGGCCCACCGGTTCGGGCAAGACCACCACGCTGTACTCGACGCTCAAACAGCTGGCCACCGAGGATGTCAACGTCTGCACCATCGAAGATCCGATCGAGATGATCGAGCCGGCCTTCAACCAGACGCAGGTGCATGCCGCCATCGACATGGGCTTCGCCGAAGGGCTGCGCGCGCTGATGCGACAGGACCCGGACATCATCATGGTCGGCGAGATCCGCGACCTGGCCACCGCCGAGATGGCGATCCAGGCGGCGCTGACCGGGCACCTGGTGTTCAGCACGCTGCACACCAACGATGCGGCCTCGGCCATCACGCGGCTGGCCGACCTGGGCGTGCCTGCCTACCTGATCTCGGCCACGGTGGTGGGTGTGCTGGCGCAGCGTCTGACGCGCATGCTGTGCCCGGCGTGCAAGCAGCGCGACGAGAGCACCACACGCGAGACGCTCGACGAGCTTGCGAAACCCTGGCGCCTGTCCGGCGGCGTGCGGCCCTACAAGCCGGTAGGCTGCCTGGAATGCCGCCACACCGGCTACCGCGGCCGCATCGGGCTGTACGAGCTTCTGGTCATGAGCGACGCCGCGCGCGCCTGCGTGCACCCGTCGCTGGATGCCGCCGCCCTGCGCCGCCAGGCGGTGAAGGACGGCATGCGCGCGCTGCGCCTGGCCGGCGCGATGAAGGTCGCCGAAGGCTTGACGACGATGGAAGAGGTGATGCGCAGCACGCCCAGCTTCCAGGCCTGAGGACTGGGCGCGACAACGACCGTCCATGCGTGGAAACCACGTCTGCGCCAAGGTGTGTGCTGCCTAGAATCGACTGCGCCACACCCGAGGAGGAGACCTCTTGAAGATCAAGAGCCAGAAGGACTTCTGGTCCGCTCTGTTGTTCATCGTCGCGGGCCTCGCTTTCGCCGCCGGCGCGACGCACTACAGCTTCGGCAGTTCGGCGCGGCCGGGGCCGGGTTACTTCCCCTTCGGCCTGGGTATCCTGCTGGCGCTGCTGGGCGCATTCGTGCTGTTCAGATCGCTCAGCGTCGAGACCGAAGGCGGCGACCCGGTCGGCGCCTTCCCCTGGAAGCCGCTGGGTCTGATCGTGCTGTCGGTTGTCGTCTTCGGCGCGACGCTGCCGCGTCTGGGTCTGTTCCTGGCGCTGCCGATCCTGATCCTGATCTCCAGCCTGGCTGGTGACGAATTCAGGCTCCGCGATGTGGCGGTGAACTGCGTGGTGCTGACCCTCGGCTCATGGGCCATCTTCATCAAGGGCCTGGACCTGGTGATTCCGCTGTGGCCGGAATTCCTGGCGGGATGACGGGCGCCACATGGACCTGTTCACCAACCTCGCCCTCGGCTTCAGCGTGGCCTTCACGCTGCAGAACCTGTTCTATGCCTTCTTCGGCGCGCTGCTCGGCACGCTGATCGGCGTGCTGCCGGGCCTGGGCCCGGTGGCGACGATCGCCATGCTGTTGCCGAGCATCTATGCGCTGGACGCCACGCCGGCGCTGATCATGCTGGCCGGCATCTACTATGGCGCGCAGTACGGCGGCTCGACCACCGCCATCCTGATCAACGTGCCAGGCGAAAGCAGCTCGGTGGTCACCGCCATCGACGGTTACGCGATGGCGCGCAAGGGCCGCGCCGGGCCGGCATTGGCAGCCGCCGGGCTGGGCTCGTTCTTCGCCGGCTGCGTGGGCACCATCGTCATCGCAGGCTTCGCGCCACCGCTGACCGAGCTGGCCTTCAAGTTCGGACCTGCCGAATACTTCAGCCTGATGGTGCTGGGCCTGATCGGCGCGGTGGTGCTGGCCTCGGGCTCGCTGATCAAGGCCATCGCCATGATCCTGCTCGGCCTGCTGCTCGGCCAGATCAACACCGACGTCATTTCCGGCGTGCCGCGCTACAGCTTCGACATCCCCGAGCTCACCGACGGCATCGGCTTCGTCGCCATCGCCATGGGTGTGTTCGGCTTCGGCGAAATCGTCGCCAACCTGGGCCGGCCGGCGGAGCACCGTGAGGTCTTCACCAAGGACGTGAAGGGCCTGTGGCCGACGCGGCAGGACTTCAAGGACGCCTGGCCGGCGGTGGTGCGTGGCACCGCGCTGGGCTCGATCCTGGGCGTGCTGCCCGGAGGCGGTGCACTGCTGTCTTCGTTCGCCGCCTACACGGTGGAGAAGAAGGTGCGCGGCCGTGAGGGCGAGGTACCTTTCGGCCAGGGCAACATCCGCGGTGTGGCCGGCCCGGAGAGCGCCAACAACGCCGGCGCGCAGACCTCGTTCATCCCGATGCTCACGCTGGGCATTCCACCGAACGCGGTGATGGCGCTGATGGTCGGCGCGATGACGATCAAGGGCATCCAGCCCGGCCCGCAGGTGATGACCAGCAACCCCGAACTGTTCTGGGGCCTGATTGCGTCGATGTGGGTCGGCAACGCGATGCTGATCATCCTGAACCTGCCGCTGATCGGGCTGTGGATCAAGCTGCTGACGGTGCCGTACCGCTTCCTGTTTCCGGCGATCATGGCCTTCTGTTGCATCGGCCTGTACACGCTGAACAACAACAACTTCGATGTCTACATGGCCGCAGGCTTCGGCGTGGTGGGCTACATCTTCTACAAGCTGGGCTGCGAGCCGGCGCCGTTGCTGCTGGGTTTCATCCTCGGCCCGCTGATGGAGGAGAACCTGCGCCGCGCGCTGCTGCTCAGCCGTGGCGACTGGTCGGCATTTCTGACCAAACCGCTGTCGGCCGGTTTGCTCATCGCGGCGCTGCTGATGGTGATCGTGGTCTCGTTGCCGATGATCAAGAGCAAGCGCGAAGAGGCCTTCCACGAGGAGGACTGAGCCAGCTGCCTTGCGACGATGCAGGCGAAACCGTTGCCCTGCTTCTGATTCAGTGCCACGACGCCGGCGGGCAGGTACGCGGGTTTCGGCGCCAAGCCGTCGTCGCGCAGGTGATTCCGCATCGGGGTGTCGACGACCTGCGGCGATGCGCCAGCAGCGCACTGCCGGGCTTGAAGCCGACGCTATCAGTTGGTGGCCGTGCCCCCGGCTATGCTTCGCCCATGCCCAACCCGCTGCGCGCGATCACCCAGAGCCCGACCTTCGCGCCATTCCGCACGGCGGTGTTCCGCAACCTGTGGCTGGCCACCTTCGCGGCCAACATTGCGATGTGGATGAACGATGTCACCGCCGCCTGGGTGATGACCTCGTTGAGCACCAGCCCGGTGATGGTGGCATTGGTGCAGACGGCCTCGACGCTGCCGGTGTTCCTGCTCGGCCTGCCCAGCGGCGCGATGGCCGACATCGTCGACCGGCGCCGCTACTTTGCCGCCACGCAGCTGTGGGTGGCATTGACCGCGCTGACGCTGGCCGCGCTGGCCTTGACGGATTCGCTGACGGCGCCGGTGCTGCTGGCGCTGACCTTCGCCAACGGCATCGGCCTGGCCATGCGCTGGCCGGTGTTCTCGGCCATCGTGCCCGAAGTCGTGCCGCGCGAGCACCTGGGCGAGGCGATGGCATTGAACGGCATTTCGATGAATCTGTCGCGCGTCGTCGGCCCGGTGGTGGCCGGGGCCATCCTGGCCGCGGTGGGCAGCGGCGCGGTGTTCGTGCTCAACACCGTGCTCGCGGTGCTGGCCTTCGCGACCATCCTGCACTGGCGCTCCGAGCCGCGCACCAGCACGTTGCCGGGCGAGCGTTTCGTCGGCGCGATGCGCGTGGGCTGGCAGCACGTGATGCAGTCGCCGCGCATGCGCGTCGTGCTGGTGCGCATCTTCCTGTTCTTCCTGCAGTCGTCGGCATTGCTGGCCTTGCTGCCGCTGATCGCGCGCAACGTGCACGGCGCCGGGCCCGCCACCTACACCGCGATGCTGGCCTGCATCGGCGGCGGCGCGGTGGTGGCGGCGATGTACTTCCCGCGCTGGCGCAAGCGCTTCGATCGCGACCAGTTTGTCGTCATCGGCACCATGGTGCATGCGCTGATGTCGGTGGTGGTGGTGTTCGCGCCCAACGTCTGGGTCGCGCTGCCGGCCATCGTGGTGCTGGGCATGGCCTGGATCTCCACCGCCAACTCGCTCACGCTCGCCGCGCAGGTGGCGCTGCCCAACTGGGTGCGCGCGCGCGGCATGGCCATCTACCAGATGGGCCTGATGGGCGGCGCGGCGGCGGGCTCGCTGCTGTGGGGGCAGGTGGCGGGGCTGTACAGCGTGCGTGTCGCCGTTGCGGCCGCGGCAGTGGTCGGCCCGCTGCTGTGGCTGGCGACGCGGCGCTTGTCGGTCGAAGGCGGCACCGACCCCGACTTCAGCCCGGCGGTGCTGGGCAGCGTGCCGCAGGTGGCCATCGACGTCGATCCCGACGAGGGCCCGGTGATGGTCACGGTGGAGTACCAGATCGACCCGGCCGATGCAGCGGCCTTTGCCGCGGTGATGCGCGAGACGCGCCGCGCGCGGCTGCGCCAGGGGGCGCTGTCGTGGGGCCTGTTCAAGGACACCAGTGCGCCGGGCCGCTACATCGAGTACTTCGTCGACGAAAGCTGGGTCGAGCACGAGCGCCGGCTGGAGCGCTTCAGTGCCGCCGACGCCGGGCTGCGCGAGCGGCGCGGGGCTTTCCACAAGGGCAGTGGCGCGCCTGTCGTGAACCGCTACGTCGCCGAAGCGCTGCGGCGCACCAACCACTGGCCCTGGTAGGTGGCATGGAGCGAGTCGATTGCGTGGTCATCGGTGCCGGCGTGGTCGGCCTGGCGGTGGCACGCGCGCTGGCCATGGCCGGGCGCGAGGTAGTGATTCTCGAAGCCGCATCGGCCATAGGCACCGGCACCAGCTCGCGCAACAGCGAGGTCATTCACGCCGGGCTGTACTACCCGCCGGGCTCGCTCAAAGCCTTGCTGTGCGTGCGCGGTCGGGCCATGCTCTACGACTACTGCGCCAGCCATGGTGTCGAGCACCGACGTTGCGGCAAGCTGGTCGTGGCCACCGAAGCGGCGCAGGAAAGCGCGTTGGCCGCACTGCAGGCGCGCGGCCAGGCCTG
>JAHECC010000194.1:2236-6959 GCA_024641965.1 Rubrivivax sp. | reverse complement strand
TGCCTGACGGCCGCGTTGAACAAGCGTGCGCCGTCCAGATGGGTGACCAGGCCGCGCGCATGGGCCAAGGCCGTCGCCTTTTCGACGTAGTCCTGCGACAGCACCTTGCCGCCGAGAGTGTTCTCCAGCGCCAGCAGTCGCGTGCGCGCGAAGTGCTCGTCGTCGGGCTTGATCGCGGCTTCGATATCGGCCAGCGCCAGACTGCCGTCGCGCTGGTGGGCCAGCGGTTGCGGCTGCACGCTGCCCAGCACCGCCGCGCCGCCAGCTTCGTAGCGATAACAGTGCGCGCCCTGGCCGACGAGGTATTCGTCGCCGCGCGCGCAGTGACTCATGATCGCCGACAGGTTGCTCATCGTGCCGCTTGGCATGAACAGCGCCGCTTCCTTGTCCAGCAAGTCAGCGACGCGCTCCTGCAATGCATTCACCGTCGGATCGTCGCCGAAGACATCGTCGCCAAGTGCCGCGCCGTGCATTGCGCGCCGCATCGCTGCGGTGGGGCGCGTGACGGTATCGCTGCGCAGGTCAATGACCGGTTTTGTCATGCCCGCACCAGAAGAAAGTTCTTCAGCAACGCGTGGCCATGTTCGCTGATGATCGACTCGGGGTGGAACTGCACGCCTTCCAGCGGCGTGGCTGTGCCGGCCAGCGCGTGGTGGCGCACGCCCATGATCTCGCCGTCGTCGTCAGCAGTGGCGCTCACGTCGAGCTCAGCCGGCAGGCTGGCGCGCTCGATCACCAGCGAGTGGTAGCGGTTGACGGTGAATTTGGCCGGCAGGTCGGCATAAACGCCGCGTTGGTCGGTGCTGATCAGGCTGGTCTTGCCGTGCATTTGCACGCCGGCACGCACGATGTTGCCGCCGAGCGCCGCGCCGATCGCCTGGTGGCCCAGGCACACACCCAGGATCGGCAGCTGGCCGATGAAATGCCGGATGACATCGACGCAGATACCGGCTTCGGCCGGCGAACAAGGACCGGGCGACAACACCAGCCGGTCGGGGCGCAACGCGGCAATGCCGTCCAGCGTGATCTGGTCGTTGCGGAACACCTTCACCTCTTCGCCCAGCTCGCCGAAGTACTGCACCAGGTTGTAGGTGAAGCTGTCGTAGTTGTCGATCATGAGGAGCATGTCAGAACCCCTCCTCGACCAACTCGGCGGCGCGAATCAGTGCCCGCGCCTTGGCTTCAGTTTCCTTCCACTCCATCTCGGGCACCGAATCGGCGACGACGCCGGCCGCCGCCTGCACGTACAGCGTTCCGTCCTTGACGATGCCGGTGCGGATGGCGATGGCCACGTCCATGTCGCCGGCAAAGCTCAAGTATCCGCAGGCACCGCCGTAGATGCCGCGCTTCACCGGCTCGAGCTCGTCGATGATCTCCATCGCCCGCACCTTGGGCGCGCCTGTCAATGTGCCCGCCGGGAAGGTGGCGCGCAGCACGTCCAGGCTGCTCATGCCATCGACGAGCAAGCCCTCGACATTGCTGACGATGTGCATCACATGGGAGTAGCGCTCGACGGCAAAGGCCTCGGTCACCTTCACGCTGCCGGTCTTCGCGATGCGCCCGATGTCGTTGCGCGCCAGGTCGATCAGCATGACGTGTTCGGCCCGCTCTTTCGGGTCGCCCTTCAGTTCGGCTTCCAATGCGATGTCCTGGTCCGGCGTCGCGCCGCGCGGCCTTGTGCCGGCCAGCGGGCGGATCGTCACCTTGTCGCCCTCGGGTGTGTGCTCCTGGCGCACCAGGATCTCTGGGCTGGCGCCGACGATCTGGAAGTCGCCCATGTCGTAGAAGTACATGTACGGCGACGGGTTCAGCGAGCGCAGCGCGCGGTACAGGCTCAACGGGCTTTCGGTGTAGCGCTTGCTCAGACGTTGCCCCACCTGTACCTGCATCATGTCGCCCGCGGCGATGTATTCCTTGGCCTTGAGGACCGCTGCCAGGTAGCCGTCCTTGCCGAATTCGCGTTCCACCGCATGGGCGGCGACGCGCTTGACCGCCGGCGCGGTGACGCTGTAATGCAGCTTGTCGCCAAGCGCAGCGAGCCGGCGCTTGGCCTTCGAGAAGGCCTCGGGCTCGCCCGGGTTTGCATACACGATCAGATACAGCCGCCCCGACAGGTTGTCGATGACGGCCAGTTCCTCGCACTGCAGCAGCAGGATGTCTGGTGTGTCGATGCCGCCTGGCTTCCATGTATCGGCAAGCTTGGGCTCGATGTAGCGCACCGCGTCGTAGCCGAAGTAGCCCGCCAGCCCGCCACAGAAGCGCGGCAGGCCCGGGCGCAGCGCCACCTTGAAGCGCTTCTGGTATTCGGCGATGAAGTCCAGAGGGTTGCCTTCGTTCACCTCCACCACCTGACCGTCGGTGAGCACCTCGGTGCGAAAGCCGTTGGCGCGCAGCAGCGTGCGCGCCGGCAGGCCTATGAAGGAATAGCGGCCGAAGCGTTCGCCGCCGACCACGCTTTCCAGCAGGAAACTGTGCTTGCCGCCGCCGCTGGCGTAAGCCAGCTTCAGGTACAGCGACAAAGGGGTTTCCAGGTCGGCGAAGGCTTCCGCGATGAGCGGAATGCGGTTGAAGCCCTGGGCACTCAGGCTCTTGAATTCGAGTTCGGTGATCACGTCCAATTCCTCGTCTGCGACCAGACCCGTGGGCGGCGCCGCATCGGGTCTGCGAAGGGGCCGGCAGGACGCCGGCGGCAAGCTAAACGCGGGCGCTGCCGCGACGCCAGGGCCAGGCTCCCCGGTCCATGGACCTGTGTTTGTGTGACGTGGACATGGACGCAAGTCTAGCGCTTCGGGTTGTCCTTGGCCCACTGCGCCACCGCGCCGAGTGTGCGCTCGACGTGCTTGTCCGGGTTCAGGCTGAGGTAGGTGTAGATCACCTTACCGTTGGGGGCAATGACGAAGGACACGCGGTTGGCGTATTCGGGTCGGGTCTGCATGGCCGTGTCGTAGGCCTTGATGACCGCCTTCTTCTCATCGGCCGCTACCGGGAACTTGCCCTGGCAGACCTGCACCGAGAAGCGGCTGACCAGTTCCAGGTCGTCGCCCGACACGCCGATCACCGACGCGCCCAGCGCCTCGAACTTGTCGATCGATTCGGCGAACAGGTGCGCCTCGCGCGAACAGCCTTCGGAAAAGGCTGCCGGAAAGAAGTACAGCACCACCGGCCCCTTCGCCAATGCAGCAGAGAGGGTGTACTGGAACACCTTGCCGCCCAGCGCCGCCGGCACAGTAAAGTCGGGCGCCGTGTCGCCGACGTCCAGGGCGGCGTGGGCCGGCAGGCACAGGCTGCCGATCAAAATGAGTAGCGCGACGAACTTGTTCATCATCCATCCTTCAGGTTGCATGTCATCTTGCCAGATAGGTGAGGTCGCCCGCGGCATGGCAAAGGTTTCCCCCTGCCTGCGCCGGGCGGTGGCGCTGTTGCTCGCCGTGTTGCTGGCGGCGGCAATGGCCGGCTGCGGCACACTGCCGCCGCCCGGGCCGAAGCCGGTGTCCCAGGCGCTGCCGCCGCCGCCCGCAGGCAACCTGGCCGAAATCGCCAGGGCCTCCACCCCGCCTGGCGACCTGTCCGGCTTCAGGCTGCTGCCGCTGGGCCCCTATGCGCTGGACACGCGCCTGGAGCTGATTCGGCGCGCCAGCCACAGTCTGGACCTGCAGTACTACGTCATCGACGACGACGCCACCGGGCGCCTGCTGCTGCGTTTGCTGCGCGACGCCGGCCAGCGCGGCGTGCGCGTGCGCCTGCTGGTCGACGACCTGTTCACCGCGAAGACCGACCCGATGCTGCGCGCACTGGCCGAAACGCCGAACGTCGAAGTGCGGCTGTTCAACCCCTTCTGCTGCCTGCGCGAATCGCTGTCGAGCCGATTCGTCGGTTCGCTCGGCGACATCTATCGAATCAACCACCGCATGCACAACAAGCTGCTCATCGCCGACGGCGTGATCGCCATCGCCGGCGGGCGCAACATCGGCGACGAATATTTCATGCTCGACCAGAGCAGCAATTTCGTCGACATGGACGCCTTCGTCATGGGCGCGGTGATCCGCCAGCTGCAGGATATCTTCGACCAGTACTGGAACAGCGAAGTGGTCTTCCCGGTGCAGGCCATCGTGCAGCCGAGCGTGCCGTCGGCGCAGCTGGCGGCCGAGTTCGAGCGGCTGACCGCGCTGGACCACCCGCCGCCCGAGCTGCCCCTGGTGGATGCGCTGGGTTACGGCCCGCCGCGCGAAGACCTGGCCGCCGGCCGCGTCGGCCTGATCTGGGCGCCGGCGCGTGCCTTCGCCGACCCGCCGGACAAGCTGCACGCCATGAGCGCCGAAGAAGCGCGCGAGATGAGCGTGTCGATGGCGGTGCGCATGAAGATCTGGAGCGCGCAGAACGAGTTGGTGCTGACCTCGCCGTACCTGATCCCCGGCCCGCTGGGCATCACCGCCTTCGAGGGCTTGGGCGAGCGCAAGGTCAAGGTCGTGGTGTTGACGAACTCGCTGGCGGCGACGGACGAGCCGCTGGTGCATACCGGCTACGCCCGCTATCGGCCGCGACTGCTGGCCTCGGGCGTGGACCTGTACGAGATCAGCCCCGAGCGCACGCGCCGCACCAAGCGGCTGGGAATCTTCGGCTCCTCGCTCGGCCGGCTGCACGCCAAGACCGCGATCATCGACGGGCACACGGTGTTCATCGGCTCGATGAACCTCGACCCGCGCTCGGAAACGCAGAACACCGA
>JAHECC010000194.1:0-2136 GCA_024641965.1 Rubrivivax sp. | reverse complement strand
GTGGCGCTGCAGCCCGAGTGGCCCTTCAACATCATCTATTCCAGCGGCACCACCGGTACGCCCAAGGGCATCGTGCAGTCGCACGGCATGCGCTGGACGCACGTCATGCGTGGCGCCGGCTACGGCTACGGCACCGACAGCGTGACGCTGCTGTCCACGCCGCTGTATTCGAACACCACGTTGGTGGTGTTCTTCCCGACCCTTGCGCACGGCGGCACGGTGCACCTGATGGCCAAGTTCGACGCCAAGGCCTATGTCACGCTGGCCGAGAAACAGCGCGTGACGCACACCATGCTGGTACCGGTGCAATACCAGCGTGTCATGGCGCTGAGCGACTTCGATAGCCACGACCTGAGCAGCTTCCACATGAAGTTCTGCACCAGCGCGCCCTTCAACGCCGCGCTGAAGGCCGATGTGCTCAAACGCTGGCCGGGCGGGCTGGTGGAGTTCTACGGCATGACCGAAGGTGGCGGCACCTGCATCCTGAACGCGCACGAGTTCCCCGGCAAGCTGCACACCGTGGGCCGTCCGTCCGAGGGCCATGACATCCGCCTGATCGACGAGCAAGGCAAGGAGGTTGCCGCGGGCGAGGCGGGCGAGGTGGTCGGCCACTCACGCGGCATGATGCTCGGCTACCACGGCCAGCCCGAGAAGACACGCGAGGCCGAGTGGTACGACGGCAGCGGCAAGCGCTTCATCCGCACCGGCGATGTCGGCCGCTTCGACGCCGACGGCTTCCTGATCCTGTTCGATCGGCGCAAGGACATGATCATCAGCGGCGGTTTCAACATCTACCCCAGCGACCTCGAAGGCGTGCTGCGCGAGCACCCGGCGGTGGCCGAATCGGCGGTAGTGGGTGTGCCCTCGGAACAATGGGGCGAGACGCCGGTGGCCTACGTGGTGCGCAGGGCCGATGACAACACCAGCGCCGCGGCGCTGCTGCAGTGGTTCAACGCGCGCGTGGGCAAGACGCAGCGCCTGGCCGACCTGCACTTCATCGACGAACTGCCGCGCAGCGCGATCGGCAAGGTGCTCAAGCGCGAGCTGCGCGAGCGCCACGTGGCTGAGGCGATGCCGCCAGCGCCTAGGTCGGCTTGACCGGCTTCAGCAACGCCAGCGACAGCGCGGCCACACAGCAAGCCATCGCCGCCCACTGCACCGGGCCGAGCGGCTCGGCATGCACCAAGGCGCCCGAGACCATCGCCACCATCGGCACCATGATCGACGACAGGCCGGCCACGTTCACCGGCAGCATGCCGACGATCGAGAACCAGGCGGCGTTGCCGATGCTCATCGGTACCAGTGCAATGTAGGCCACCACCACGATCGTCTGCCACGAGGGCATGAACCAGGGGCCTTCGGCCAGCGCGAAGGCGCCAGCAGTGGTCGGCACCGCGGCGATCAGCAACTGCCAGCCGGTAAGCACCAGCGCGTTCACCATGACCTTTCCGCGCTTGAGGATCAGCGTGCCGATGGCCCAGCCGAGCCCCGCCGTCAGGCCGAGCGCGAAGCCCAGCGGCGCGCGCGCATAGGCGTCGATGCCGGGCACCATCAGCAGCAGAACCGCCGCACCACCCAGCAGCACCGCCAGCAGCAGCCGCACGCTCATTCGCTCGCCCAGCACGGCCCAGGAAATCAGCGCCGACCACAACGGCATGGTGAAACCCAGCACCGCCGATTGGCCCGAAGGGATAAGGATCGCCGAATAGGTGCTGGCGATGTTCCAGATCACCAGGTAGAAGAAGGTGCCGGTGCAGATGGTCGGCCAGTACATGCGCGGGATGACCAGCGACAGGCCGCGCGCGCGCGCCACCGCCAACAGCGACACGCCGGCCAGCGTCACCGCCACGGCGCGAAAGGTCCACACCGAGATCTCGCGCACCGCATAGGCGAACAGCGGCCAGTTGGTGCCCCATACCAGCGTCAGGATCACCAGCAGGACGATCGCGCGGCGGGGGATGGCTTGTTCGCTCATGAGGCGCGAGGCTACTCGCTTCGCGCACTCGCTTGTGCCGGCACCTCAATTCAAGCGGTCGAGCCACCGCCCCATGTGGTGTGCCACCTCCTCGGGCTGCTCCATCGGCGCCCAATGGCCTGCGCCTTCGACCACCACCAGTGTGGCACCGGGGATCAGCG
>JAHECC010000193.1 GCA_024641965.1 Rubrivivax sp. | reverse complement strand
CGGACGCACGGCGACTGCGCGAGCTGGAAGGCGAGAACGCCAAGCTCAAGCACCTGCTGGCCGAGGCGCACCTGGACATGCATGCGCTCAAGAGCGTGCTCGGGGTAAAGCGCTAGCCCCGCGCTTTCGCCGAGCGAACGAAGCGCAGGTGAGCAGAGCAGGTGCCCGCCGAGGGCAGATGTCGGGGGTCGGGTTTGTACTTATATTCTTGCCTCGAACCGAGATCAGACTCACTCTCGGCACAGACGGATCGCGCTGCCAGATCGGTAACGTACCGCCTCTCGCCCGGGGAGTACCCATGGCGCGTATCCGTTTGGCTCCGGTCCTCCGGGCGGGCTTTGCTCGGCTGTGTCGTCCGCTGTTTGCAGCGGCGCTTCTCCTTCTCGGTGGCGCCGCTGTCGCTGCCGATTTCAGTGTCGGCGTTGCCGGTGGCGTTGATCGCGGTCGCGTGACGTGTGTCGCTGCATTTGCCTGCGACTCACACAGTACCTTCGGAAAGATCTTCGTCACTTATCAACTCGACAATGCGTTCGAGCTGCAGGCGTTGTACTTCGACGCCGGCCATTTCAAGGGCGGCGACACGACGTCGTTGGGGACCGAATTCGGCGGCACGTTTAAGGTCAGCGGCTTTGGCCTGACGGCTGGCTACCGCTGGCACCTGGCCGATGACTGGAGCATTGCCGCACGGGCCGGCGCGGCCGGCGTGCGCACGCGCTTCGACTATGCGGACCCGTTTTCGGGCAGCACCAGCAAGAATCTGGTGGAGCCGTTCGTGGGCTTGGCCATCGACTACGCCATCACGCCGGCGATCCGCGTCGGCCTCGGCTACGACTGGACACGGTTCAAGGTGTACACGACGCAGGGCAGTCTGCAGATGCTCGGCTTGGCCGCGCAATACTCCTTTTGAGCTGGAGCGACTCGAATGATGCTTACTTCGTTCTTCGATCGCTCGATGACGGCGCTTCCGCGCATTGGCTTGGCGCGCATCGCGACTGCTGCGTTCTTCGTCGTGCTGACGGCTTGCGGCGGCAGTGCCAACCCACCGCCGCCGCCGGAAGGCGGAGCGGGCACGGCACCAACCATCACCCAGCAGCCCGCTGACCTGACGGTGACCAGCGGCCAGTCGGCCGGCTTCAGCGTCGTCGCCAGCGGCACCGGTCCGCTCAGCTATCAGTGGCAGCGCGATGGTGTGGACATTGCTGGGGCCACATCCACCAGTTACGCGTTGTCGACAACGACGATGGCCGACAACGGCGCCGTGTTCCGTGCCGTTGTCAGCAATGCAGCCGGCAGCGCGACAAGCAGCAACGCGACGCTGACGGTGAGCGCGACCGCGCCGGTGCTGACGATCACGCCGCAGCCGGCCAGTATCAGCGCCACTGCAGGCGCGCAGGCCTCGTTCACCGTCGGCGGCACTTGCAGCAGCGGGTCCCTCGCCGTTCAGTGGCAACGCCAAGCAACCGGCGGGGCCAGCTTTGCCGACATTGCGGGCGCCACGTCGGCGACCTACAGCTTCATGAGCGTGTTGGGCGACGACGGCGCGATGTTCCGCGCGGTGCTCAACTGCAGCGGCCAGAGCAGTACCCCGAGCAACGTGGCAACGCTCACTGTCACGGCGCCCGGCACAGTGACACTCACCCTGCTACCGACGACCGGACTGCGCGATCAGGCACAGATCGCGTCGCTTAGCGCCATTGATCAGGAGACGGCGGGCAGCTATGCCTTCATCACCGGCAACCGGATCAAGCGGCTCAGCGCCGACCTGTCCACTATCGACCTCGTCGCAGGCAGCAATGGGTCGTCGTCTGCCGACGGCCCTGCCGCAAGCGCCGGATTCAATCAGCCGCAAGGGGTGACGCACGACGCCGCTGGCAACCTGTATATCGCCGACACCAACAACCACACCATCCGGCGCATCGCTGCCGACGGCGCGGTCAGCACGATTGCCGGGCTGGCCGGCGCCAGCGGGTCGACCGACGGCGTTGGCAACGCGGCCCGCTTCGACCGGCCCTGGGGCATCGCACTCGGGCCTGACGGCGACCTGTACGTGAGCGAGCTCGGCAACCATCTTGTCCGTCGCGTGACGATGGCGGGCGGCGTCACGACGTACGCCGGTAGCACCGCGGGCTATCTCGATGGTGCCGCGCTCACGGCGATGTTCAGCTCCCCGACCGGCATCGCGGTGGCGGCAAACGGTGACGTGCTGGTCGCCGACCGCGCAAACAATCGGATGCGCCGCATTCTGCGCAGCGGCAACGCGGCCGGCGTGGTCGAAACGCTTGCTGGCAGTGGCAGCGCCTCCACCACTGCGCCGGACGGTGTCGGCATCGCCGCCGGCATTCCGTTCCCTGGCAGCGCCTATGTGCGCGGCAACACCCTGGTCGTGCGCGACTTGGCGGGTCTGGTGCGTCAGATCGACCTGACGACGAAGGCCGTCACGACGCTCACGGGTTCGCGCACTTTGGGCTCAGGGTTTGCCGACGGTACCGCTGTGACCGCCCGCTTGCGCGATCTCGGCTACGGCATCACGGGTGCGCCGAGCGGCGCCTTCATTGCCGCCGATGATCTGGGGCTGCGCTTCATCAGCGCCGCGGGCGACGTGACGACCTTGGCCGACTCGGCAGCCAATGGGCAGTCACCCACAGGCGTCGGCACGCTGCCGCAGCAGCCGTTCGGGCTGGCCGTCAACCGCTTCAACTCGCTCACGGTCGATCCCAGTGGACGCGTTGTGGTTGCCGACGACTCCACAAGGCAAGTGCGGCGCGTCGACGCCACCGGCGCCGTGACCCTGGTCGCCGGGCTCACCGGAGGCATCCACGGTGTCGTCGATGGCGTGGGCAGCGCCGCGCAATTCTCGGATCTGGGTCCTTCCATCGCCAGCTCCTCGACGGGGGTGCTCTACGTCTGGGACAGCTATGGCGTGCGACGCATCGGCACCGACAACGCGGTGACGATGCTCGCCGGATCCACGGCCATTTTCGGTGCTGTCGATGGCGACTCCACGACCGCGCGCTTCAACCGGGTCTTCGGTCTGGCTGTCGGCCCCACCGGGGACGTCTTCGCTGCGGATGCAGGCAATAGCGCGGTGCGGCGCATCGATGCAGCCGGTAATACGACCACGTTTGCCGGCGTGATGGGTCAGGCGAGTGTCGTCGATGGGCCGATCGCCACCGCGCGATTCGTGGCTCCGCGCAAGGTCGCTTTTGCCCCCGATGGCACGCTCTATGTTCTCGACAACGGCACGCTGCGAAGCGTCACGCCCGATGGTTCGACGGTTTCCACGGTCGGATCGCTGGGGGCCAGTGCGATGGCCGTCGATATGGCCGGCGCGGTGTACTTCACCACCAATTCCGGCGGTCTGTACGTGTTGGCGTCCGGTGCATCGAACCCGACATTGCTGATTCCTGCCACCGCGGGAGCCAACGTGCTGGGATCGAACCCGCAACTGGCCGCCGCACAGTCGCTGGCCGTACTCGGGCCGAAGCAGATTGTCATCATCAGCTATGGCCAGCTGCTCGTCGCCAACCTGCCATGAGGCGGGCGTTGCAGCGCGCTGCGTTCATGTCAAGAGCAGTTTGGCGCGCCGGGCGCACCTTGCTGCCGACCATGTCGCTGCGACCGCTCTGTTTTGCCGATGATTCGGCGCGCGTGTCTTGCCGCGACTGGCGCTCGCCATCGACGGAAGTATCAGAGTGCGAACCCGGCGAAGGGCCGGCATGCAGCCTCCGCCAGCGGCACTGGCGTCGAGCTGGTGATGGACAAAGGTCGGAGTTTGGCAACGTCGTCGTTGTAGCCCGCCGAGTCGAGGCGCCAGAGCAGCTGGATGCACGGGTGACCGTCGAATGGCTGACTGTGGCGCCGCCCGATGCGTATGGAGCATGAGAGTTTCAAGCGCCCTCCGCTACGCCCAAGCAACGCCCAAGACGAGCTCGAAAGCTGTTGTTCCCGAAGCAAGCCTGGCGACCCCTGAGTGACTGGAAGTGGCTGACAACGTGACTACACGATGGCGCCGGGAAGCTGCCGCCCGGCGGTCGCTCCCGCTAGCAGTGAATTGGGAACCTGGGCTATCGGAAGTCTGGGGCATTTGCCCAACTGTCGGCGGGCTTCAATTTTCGGTGTGCATCGGCTGACAAGTTTGGCGCCCAGTGTTGATTCCATAGTAGTTCTTGACCAAGGTGCGAATCTTGCATTTCTGCTTGAGCATTGGCCTGGATACCCCCAACGCGGGCCCTGCTCTCACTTGACAGTGAACGAGGCCAGGCCATGTCAATCACGCGTGCAGGTTCCCGAGGGTTCTACCTTATCGAGCTGCTGGTGGTGCTCGCCGTCACCTCGGTGCTCATCGGGCTGCTGCTGCCCGCAGCTTCAGCCGTGCGCGAGGCGGCCGCCTCTCGGGCGGCGACTGAACTGGCAAACAAGTCCTACGCCAAGGCGGCTCTGTGCACCCCGCCGGACTGCAACTGGCTCGTCAACGTCAATTCCGACTTGCAGCAAGTGAGCCTGAACTACCCGGATATCCCGACCAACATCGTGGCCAGCAAAGTGCTCAGCTCGGGCGTGTTCGTCAGCTATGACTACGCAAAGCTCAGTACCCAGCCTTTCGGCGTGGCGCCATGGAGTGACAACAACATCCATGACCCCGGAATCGTCATCCTGGACGCCCTGGCCTATGCGCTGATCGACGAAGACTACGCGGTCGATAGAGTCAGCTGGTTCCATGACGAGCTCGACTTCATCGTGCGACAGCCGCAAGGCGGTCAAAGCTGGAAACTGCGTGCGCTCTTCGAATCAGACTCGCAGTCAGGTGCACCTTTGGTGCGGGTCGTCGCTGAAACGGTGCCAGAGCCGTCGAGCCTGCTGCTCGTCGCCGTTGCGCTTCTGGGGCTTGTAGTGAGGTCTCGTCGACTGGGCTTGCACAAATCGCCTGACGAATCCGCGACGCTGCGAAAAGTCCGCGGCCGCGCCTGACGCGATCGCACTGACAGTTCATACAAGCAAGTCCACGGGGCTCCGCGAGATGGATAGAGGGGTCGCCAAGAGCTCCGCCAGCGGTATGTTCTAGGCGCGCTCCCCGAGCTCAACGACATCGTGGATCCCATCAAGAGTTGGTGAATCCGGCCGCGCACGGTCGGCGGCGCGGTCGTCTAGGTTCTTGCCCTGTTGCCCAGGACGCTTGCAGCGCCTATTGCATGGCTGGCGCATGTGGCAAAGCACGGGCCAGCATTCGAAGATGGGTTAGGATGCGCTCGGTCAACGTCACCTACGGGATCGCTGCGTTGACACTGGCCCGCCGAGAAGCCGACGGCCGCGAATGACCCTAAATCCGGCAGTTACCCCGTAGCCGGCAGCAGCGATGGGGGTCTTGGTGGCCCGACGGCCGGCGCGATGCGCTGGCTGATGTAGCGCAGCAAGCAAGCCCAGCGGTCGAGGTCCTTGAACTGCTCCGCAGTGTCCCGAACGTGCTGCAATGCCGCGCCCACATTGGCGATGAGCTGCTTGAGGATGCCGGCCTTGCCGTGCAGCGGCGTCAGGTACAGCGTGGTCTGGTTCGCATGGCTGGCCGCCGTACCCACCGCGGCCAACAGCAGCGGGCGGCTGGTGATGGCCTCCATCCGTGCCGTGGGGTGCGCGGCGCGGCAGTACCAACTCCACCAGTTGTAGACCAGCGCGCAAGCGCGCGCCATCGTCTGGCAGCGCGTCATGTCCTGGGTGGTGAAGCCTCCCAGCCCCCACTGGTTCTTCAATTCGTCGAAGGCGTTCTCAGCATCTGCGCGGTCGCGGTACAACTGGGCGATGGCCTCGATGGGATAGTCCACATCGGTCACCAGCACCGCGTACTCCCATAGCTGCTCGCCGGCTTCGAACACGGCAGGCTGCAGATCGAGCTGAAGCTGCCGGCTGTCGATGCGCCGCTGCCGGGCGATGCCACCTCTGAGGCGCTGGCGCACGATGACCACGCGGCGCGCCTGGGTCCAGCCGTGCAGTTGCACCTGAGCCTCGATCATCTGGCAGCCTTGGGTATCGGGACGGCTCCAGTCGGTGCGGCTGAAGGCCATCGCCACCAGACGCTTGACGTTGGCTGTCTGGCGCAGCCGCAGCAGGTAGGGCTGGTCGCGTTCTTCCAGTTGCACCAAGATGCCCTCGTTGCCGTAGCCCGAGTCGCCCCGCACCAGCGCCGGGCGCTGGTCGCCCAACTCGTCGAGCAGTTGGCCCAATGCCTGCTTGGCATGCCCGCTGGTGTGCTGCTTGCCGGTGCTGAGCTGAACATCCAGCACCAGGCGCAAGTTGCTGACCAAGAAGGTGTGCAGCACGTGGCTGGGGCGCATCGGCTTGGTGGGGTTGTAGCCGACTTCAGCGCCCTCTTGGCGTCCGTAAAGCGGCTTGATGCTCGCGTCGATGTCCAGCACCCAGGGCTTGTCCAGCGCTTCACGTACCGAGTGCATCAACGCCGGGCGCATCCAGGCCTGGCTGGCAGCCTCGTCGATGCGCTGCATGGCCCGGCGCAGCGCGTCTTCGCTGAGCACCTTGCGCATGCCCAGAGCTTGGGCGGCCACCGCATCGCCGCGCAGTGCGGTGATGTGCGCATAGCGCCGATGCCCGGCCAGCAGGCCCAGCATCAGCGTGCCCAGAACGTCGCGCTTGCTCGGCGCGTTGCCGCTGCTGTACTGCAGTGGGCAAGCTGACACCCAACGCTCAAACACACCGGTGGCAGCCAGGAACTCGGCGAAGAAGACGAGTTGGCCGTGGGGCGTGGCCGCGCAATGCTCGTCCCAGCGCACATGCATGCGCCCGCCCAGCGTGTCCACCACCTGCGGCTGCTGCGCGCCCTCGCCAGCTTCTGGGCGCATCGCCAGCGCCTTGCGTCTTGACTCACCCATCGGGTGAGTGTGCCAAATCAGCGCTCAGCCTTGCCAGATCACGCTATCCGTGCGATCAGGCTATCGCAACTGCCGGATTTAGG
>JAHECC010000192.1 GCA_024641965.1 Rubrivivax sp. | reverse complement strand
CAAACTTGGCCGACAGCACCGTGGTGATCGCCGCCGTCAGCGTCGTCTTGCCGTGGTCCACGTGCCCAATCGTGCCCACGTTCACGTGCGGCTTGGTGCGTTCAAATTTGCCTTTTGCCATTCTCAAATCTCCGAAAAAGAGCGTTGCCAGTGTGGGGGTTTAGGTTTCCGGGAAGCCGCTGCTTCGTCCACCACTGGTAGCGGACGGCAACCTCTCGAAGACCGTTGAAGGAAAGCCCTCGCGCAGCGAATTCCCGCCTTCGTGAAGGTCACTTGCCGCGGGCGGTGATGATGGCGTCGGCGACGTTCTTCGGCGCCTCGCTGTAGTGCTTGAACTCCATCGTGTAGGTCGCGCGGCCCTGCGACATCGAGCGCAGCGTGGTCGAATAGCCGAACATTTCCGACAGCGGCACCTCGGCCTTGATAATTTTGCCACCGCCGGGCATGTCGTCCATCCCCTGCACCATGCCGCGACGCGACGACAGATCGCCCATCACATTGCCTGCGTAATCCTCGGGCGTTTCCACTTCCACCGCCATCATCGGCTCCAGGATCACCGGCTGCGCCTTGCGACAGCCGTCCTTGAAGCCCATCGAAGCGGCCATCTTGAAGGCGTTTTCGTTCGAGTCCACCTCGTGGTACGAACCGAAGGTCAGCGTGACCTTGACGTCCACCACCGGGTAGCCGGCGAGCACGCCGGTCGGCAGCGTGTCTTCCAGGCCCTTCTTTACGGCCGGGATGAACTCGCGCGGCACCACGCCACCTTTGATGGCGTCGACGAATTCGAAACCCTTGCCGGGCTCCTGCGGCTCGATCTTCAGCACGACGTGACCATACTGGCCCTTGCCGCCGGATTGGCGCACAAACTTGCCCTCGACATCTTCAACCGCCTTGCGAATCGTTTCGCGGTAGGCCACCTGCGGCTTGCCGACGTTGGCCTCGACACCGAACTCGCGCTTCATGCGGTCGACGATGATCTCGAGGTGCAGTTCACCCATGCCGGAGATGATGGTCTGGCCACTTTCTTCGTCGGTGCGCACACGGAATGACGGGTCTTCCTGCGCCAGACGGCCCAGGGCAATGCCCATCTTTTCCTGGTCCGGCTTGGTCTTGGGCTCCACGGCCTGCGAAATCACAGGCTCGGGGAAGACCATCTTCTCCAGTGTGATGATGGCATCCGGATCGCACAGGGTCTCGCCCGTGGTCACGTCCTTCAGACCCACGCAGGCGGCGATGTCGCCGGCCAGGATCTCCTTGATCTCTTCGCGCTGATTGGCATGCATTTGCAGGATGCGCCCGATGCGTTCCTTCTTGCCGCGGATCGGGTTGAAGACCGAGTCACCGGACTTCAGAACCCCGGAGTACACACGCACGAAGGTCAGCTGACCGACATAGGGGTCGGTCATCAGCTTGAAGGCCAGTGCGGCGAACTTCTCGGTGTCGGAGGCCTGGCGCACGACGTCCTTCTCGTCGTCGTCGGTGCCGGGCACCGGCGGCACATCGATCGGCGAGGGCATGAAGTCGATCACGCCGTCGAGCATGCGCTGCACTCCCTTGTTCTTGAAGGCCGAGCCGCAGAACATCGGCTGGATCTCGGCCGCCAGCGTGCGCAGACGCAAGCCCTGCTTAATCTCGGCCTCGGTCAGCTCGCCAGACTCGAGATACTTGTTCATCAATTCTTCGCTGGCCTCGGCGGCAGCCTCGACCATGCTCTCGCGCCATTTGTCGGCATCCGCCTTCAGTTCGGCGGGGATGTCGCGGAAGTCGAACTTCATGCCCTGGGTCGAATCGTCCCAGATGATGGCCTTCATCTTGATCAGGTCGATTACGCCGCTGAACTTCTCCTCGGCGCCGATGGGCAGCACGATGGGCACCGGGTTCGCCTTCAGGCGCGCCTTCATCTGCTCGTAGACCTTGTAGAAGTTGGCGCCGGTGCGGTCCATCTTGTTGACGAACATCAGGCGCGGCACGCGGTACTTGTTGGCCTGCCGCCAGACAGTCTCACTTTGAGGCTGCACGCCACCCACCGCGCAGTACACCATGCACGCGCCGTCGAGCACGCGCATCGAGCGCTCGACCTCGATCGTGAAGTCGACGTGGCCCGGGGTGTCGATGATGTTGATGCGGTGCTCGGGCAGCGCCAGATCCATGCCCTTCCAGAAGCAGGTCGTCGCCGCGGACGTGATGGTGATGCCGCGCTCCTGCTCCTGCGCCATCCAGTCCATCGTCGCCGCGCCGTCGTGCACTTCACCGATCTTGTGGTTCACACCGGTGTAGAACAGGATGCGCTCGGTCGTCGTTGTCTTGCCGGCATCGATATGCGCGGAGATACCGATGTTGCGGTAGCGCTCGATGGGGGTCTTACGGGCCATGATGTCACTCCAAATACAGGGGCCGCCCTCGGGTTAGTGATAACCCTCAAGAGCGGCCGTAAGCAGGTTAGGGTCGGCGCAGGCTGTCAGAACCTGAAGTGCGAGAACGCCTTGTTGGCTTCGGCCATGCGGTGCACCTCATCGCGCTTTTTCATCGCACCGCCGCGGCCTTCCGATGCCTCGAGCAGTTCGTTGGCCAGCCGCTGCGACATCGACTTCTCGCCACGCTTGCGAGCCGACTCCTTTAGCCAACGCATCGCCAGCGCGACACGACGGATCGGCCGCACCTCGACCGGCACCTGGTAGTTCGCACCACCGACGCGCCGCGACTTCACCTCGACCATCGGCTTGATGTTGTTCAGCGCGACGATGAAGATCTCCAGCGGGTCCTTGCCGGCCTTCTTCTCGATCTGGTCCAGTGCGCCGTAGATGATGCGCTCGGCGATGGCCTTCTTGCCGCCTTCCATGATCACGTTCATGAACTTGGACAGGTCGACCGAGCCGAATTTCGGATCGGGCAGCACTTCTCGTTTGGGAACTTCGCGACGACGTGGCATGGGACTCTTCCTTCAAGGCTTCAGTTGGCACCGGACCTTGCCGGCACCGCGAAGGGCAACCATCGTCCGGATGGGCCCTTCACTTACTCGACCCGCATGACGGCGGGCCATCGAAGGGCCGGCTTCACACCGACCCTGGCAGTTGCAAGGCCTCAGGCCTTCTTCGGGCGCTTGGCGCCGTACTTCGAACGGGATTGCTTGCGATCCTTGACGCCTTGCAGGTCGAGCGATCCGCGCACGATGTGATAGCGCACGCCCGGCAGGTCCTTGACGCGACCGCCGCGCACCAGCACCACGCTGTGCTCCTGCAGGTTGTGCCCTTCGCCGCCGATGTAGGAGATGATCTCGAAACCGTTGGTCAGACGCACCTTGGCCACCTTGCGCAAGGCCGAGTTCGGCTTCTTCGGCGTGGTGGTGTACACACGTGTGCACACACCACGACGCTGCGGTCCGCCCTGCAACGCTGGCGACTTGGATTTCGTGATCTCGGTCTGGCGACCCTGGCGCACGAGTTGGTTGATGGTTGGCATAGGTACCCGTTCTACGTTGAATTCAAACGCTTTGTCTTTGCTCGGCAGGCCGACGCACGGTGCGCTGCTGCACGAGACGGGCTCTGAGCCGGGAGTCAGCCCCCGCCATCTCCGCATGCAGGACAGGGCCGACAAGGCGAGCCGCTCGACAAAGAGCGCAGCAGCGAACTGCTGAAAAGCTTTCCATTATATTCTCAGCCGTGAAATGCGGCAAGAGGCGCTTGCGCCCAATGGCCATGGACCCTGCGCCCTCACCTCGATCGCCGTCGCCATTGCCCGGCCCAGACGCCCCGCCCAGCGTTGTGCTCGACACGAACGTGGTGCTGGACTGGCTGGTCTTTCGCGATCCGAGCTGCGACGGCCTGGCCACACAACTGCAGCACCGCCGCCTGCTCTGGTTCGCCACGCCACCGATGCGCGCTGAACTCGCCAGCGTGGTGACGCGGCCACAGCTGCTGGCGTGGGAGATCGATTCCGCGCGCGTACTTTCGACCTTCGACGAACTGGCGTTGGTCGACGCGCACGAGGCGAACGTCGGCGCATCTGGCGCGCCACGTTGCCGTGACCCGGATGACCAGAAGTTCATCGACCGGGCCTGCGCAATCGGCGCGCGCTGGCTGTTCACGCGCGACCGTGCCTTGCTCGACTTGGCCAATTCAGTGCGGATACGTGGCATCGAGATCCTGAGGCCGGTGGACTGGCAACGCCAATACGCCGACGCGCATGCGATCCAGATGACTACGCGACCGTGGTTGTGAATGAAAAAAGGGCGGCCGAAGCCGCCCTTGCCTGAAGCGCCGAGCAACTACTCGGCCGACTCGTCGGCTGCCGCCTGCGCGGCCACGGCCGCGTCGACGTTCGCCATCTGCACGGCGGCGAGTTCCTCGGCCTCCTGCAGCGCGATCGCACGGCGCTCGGTCTCGTCCATCGCTTCCTTGGCCTTGCGCGCCTGGTGGAAGGCCATGCCGGTGCCGGCGGGAATGAGCCGCCCGACGATGACGTTCTCCTTCAGGCCACGCAGCTCGTCGCGCTTGCCCATGATCGCCGCCTCGGTCAACACCCGCGTGGTTTCCTGGAAGGACGCGGCGGAGATGAACGAATCGGTGGACAGCGAGGCCTTGGTGATGCCCAGCAGCACGTCGGCGTAGGTTGCGGGCACCTTGTCGTCAGCCAGCAGCGCGTCGTTGGTATCGAACAACTCCGAGCGCTCGACCTGCTCGCCGCCAATGTAGCTGCTGTCGCCGGGGTTGACGATCTGCACGCGACGCAACATCTGGCGCACGATCACCTCGATGTGCTTGTCATTGATCTTCACACCCTGCAGGCGATAGACGTCCTGCACCTCGTCGACGATGTAGCGCGCCAGTTCCTCCACACCCAGCAGGCGCAGGATGTCCTGCGGTTCGGCCGGCCCGTCGACGATGGCTTCGCCCTTGTTGACGACCTGCCCTTCGTGCACCAGGATGTTCTTCTCCTTCGGCACCAGCTTTTCGTCCACCTTGCCATCTGGGTCGGTGATCTGCAGCCGGATCTTGCCCTTGGTCTCCTTGCCGAAGGACACCGTGCCGGTGGTCTCGGCCAGGATACCGGCATCCTTCGGGCTGCGCGCTTCGAACAGTTCGGCCACGCGCGGCAGACCGCCGGTGATGTCGCGCGTCTTCTGACCTTCGACCGGAATGCGCGCCAGCACCTCGCCGGGCATCAGGTCCTGGCCGTCGCGGATCTGCACCAGTGAACCGATCGGGAAACTGATCGTCACCGAGTGGTCGGTTCCAGGGATCTTGACCTCGTTGCCGGCCACGTCCAGCAGCTTGACCTGTGGGCGCACCACCTTGGTCGCGCCGCGGCGCTTCGGGTCGATGACCACCAGCGTCGACAAGCCCGTCACCTCGTCCATCTGCCGCGCCACGGTGACGCCTTCCTCGACGTTCTCGAACTTCGCCTTGCCGGCAAACTCGGTGATGATCGGGCGCGTCAGCGGGTCCCAGTTGGCCAGAACCGTGCCGGCCTTCAGCGACTGGTCGGGCTTGACGCTGAGCAACGCGCCGTAGGGCACCTTGTGACGCTCGCGTTCGCGGCCATGTTGGTCGGCAATGATGACTTCACCAGACCGCGAAATCACCACCAATTCGCCCTTGCCGTTGGTGACATAGCGCATCGTCGGGTTGAAGCCGACGATGCCGTCCGACTTGGCATCGACGCTGTTGGCCACCGCCGCACGTGAGGCCGCACCACCGATGTGGAAGGTGCGCATCGTCAACTGAGTGCCGGGTTCGCCGATCGACTGTGCGGCGATCACGCCCACCGCCTCGCCGGTGTTGACCAGACCGCCACGGCCCAGGTCACGGCCGTAGCACTTGGCGCACAGGCCGAAACGCGTGGCGCAGGTCAGCGGCGTGCGCACCTTGACTTCGTCGATGCCGGCGGCTTCGAGCATGTCCAGCACGTCTTCGTCCAGCATCTCGCCAGCCGCAAGCAGCGTGCCTTGCGTCTCGGGGTGCAGCACCTCGATCGCCGTGACACGGCCCAGGATGCGATCGCGCAGCGATTCGATGACCTCGCCGCCCTCGATCAGTGCGCGCATGGCAATGCCGTTCTGCGTTCCGCAATCTTCCTCGATGACCACCAGGTCTTGCGTCACGTCGACCAGGCGGCGCGTAAGGTAGCCTGAGTTCGCGGTCTTCAGCGCCGTGTCCGCCAGGCCCTTGCGCGCGCCGTGCGTGGAGATGAAGTACTGCAGCACGTTCAGGCCTTCACGGAAGTTGGCCGTGATCGGCGTTTCGATGATCGAGCCGTCCGGCTTGGCCATCAGCCCGCGCATGCCGGCCAGCTGGCGGATCTGCGCGGCCGAACCGCGCGCACCCGAGTCGGCCATCATGTAGATCGAGTTGAAAGACTCCTGATCCACTTCCTTGCCGTGGCGGTCGATGACCTTCTGCTTGGACAGCTGACTCATCATGACCTTGCCGACCTCGTCGCCGGTCTTGCCCCAGATGTCGACCACCTTGTTGTAGCGCTCGCCGGCCGTCACCAGGCCCGAGACGTACTGCTGCTCGATCTCCTTGACTTCCTTCTCGGCGCGCTCGATGAGCTTGGGCTTTTCCTTCGGCACCAGCATGTCGTCGATGGCGATCGAGATGCCGGCACGCGTGGCCAGCTTGAAGCCGCTTTGCAGCAGCTTGTCGGCGAAGATCACGGTCTCCTTCAGGCCGCACTTGCGGAACGACACGTTGATGAGACGCGAGATCTCCTTCTTCTTCAGCGCCTTGTTGATGTTGCTGAAAGGCAGGCCCTTTGGCAGGATCTCGCTCAGCAGTGCACGGCCCACTGTGGTGGCGACCAGGTTCGTGACCGGCTCAAATTCACCGTCCGCGCCCCTGACATGCTCGGTCAGCCGCACGCTGATCTTGGCGGTGATTTCCACCGCGCCGTTGTCCAGCGCGCGCAGCATCTCGGTCACGTCCGAGAACACCATACCTTCGCCCAATGCATTGGTGCGCTCGCG
>JAHECC010000191.1 GCA_024641965.1 Rubrivivax sp. | reverse complement strand
GAGCCCGCACCTATGCCGAAGTCGTCATCAGCTGTGGCCCCGGTGGCGGGTTGACCACCGGCATCGGCATGCGCGTGCGACGCGATCGCCCCAAATCGCCATAGACGCCAAGCGTCAATCGCACCACTGCGGCATGCCCCGCGGTTTCCTCCCTTGGGGCTTGTCCAACACCTGCCCTCTGGCCCTTGCCATGCCCGCATCCGTGGCGTGCGACGGGCAGGTATCGGACAACCCTTGTATCTTTTGAATTTCGGCTTTCTCTTTCTCTGGAGTCGTCGTGGTGACAGGCTGTGGGCAAGTGGGCAGAGGTTCGCGCGGTGGGCAACGCAACGCGTTGTCCACGGCCAGCGAGCCGGTTCGAGCGCCAGCTCGAACTGTCCACTTGTCCACAGCCCCGCGCCCGGCCTTCTTTTTCGCGGTCGATGCGCCAAACCCGTCAACCCTCTGAGCCGCGAGTTCGCTGTTTAGCACTTGGTCAACGCATCGGCCCGTCTCGTCCAACCGTGTAGCCCGAACAGTTGTCAATCATGAACATGTATCCGCAAGGTGGGGTAGCGAATCGCGATCATCGGCCGAACGCTGGTATAGACGTGTCCAAGCAACATCTCGATGCATGCTTGGGTTCGCAGGATCAGCGCGTGGTCAACGACGCGACTGGATGGGACGCGGTGATCGCGATGTTCAAGCAAGCCGAGGTGGACCTGGTGGTCATCGAGGCCACCGGCGGCTACGAGCGCGGTCTGGTGAATGCGCTGCAAGGCGCGGGCATCGCGGTAGCCCGCGTGAACCCCAGACAGGCCCGCGACTTTGCCAAGTCCATGGGGGCGCTGGCCAAGACCGATCGGGTGGATGCTCGCATCCTGCGTGACTTCGCCGACGTGCTGGCCCGTCACAAGGATCGCTCCACGTACATCACCCCGATGCTCGACGAGCAGCGCCAGGAACTGGCCGCCTTGATGACGCGGCGCAGGCAGCTCGTGGACATGCGCGTGGCAGAGAGCAACCGTCTCGAGCACGCGGGTAAGCGTGCTGTGCGGAGCATCAAGACCGTGCTCAGAACGCTGGACAAGCAACTCGTGGCCGTCGAGCAGGACGTGGGTGAACACTTGGATCGGCACTTCAAGGAGCAGCGCACGCTGCTGGACAGCGTCAAGGGCGTGGGGCCGGTAACGATTTTGACTTTGACCGCGGCACTACCGGAACTGGGGCGCCTGGGGCGACGCCAAATCGCGAAGCTGGTAGGCGTGGCACCCCTGGCCGACGATTCGGGACCCCGCAAAGGCAGGCGTCGCATCTGGGGCGGCCGCGCCGACGTGAGAACCGTGGTGTACATGGCCACGATGGCAGCCATCCGATCCAACCCCGTGATCAAAGTTTTCCACAACCGTCTGGTCACCTCCGGCAAGCCAAAGAAGCTCGCCATCGTCGCCAGCATGCGCAAGCTACTGACCATCCTCAACGCGATGCTCAGAGACCAATCTATGTGGGACGCTGCAAAGCATCTTCAGACCACAAAAACAGCTTGACCCCGAACACAGTTGCTAAACATCAGCGGTCGCCGACGAAGGGCGGCTTCCTGGCATCTCACCCGGCCACGCTGACGCTGACGCTGGCGACGGCGTGGAGTTAGCCACCCGAAGGCAGGGACCCGAAGGCAGGCACCCGCAGGTGGGCGCCCGACAGGGCCATTGCGACACCGTGCGCGGCTTGAGACCGTGCGGGCTCACCGCCTCGGGAGCCTTGCATGCACGCCGTCGTCCAGCAGTCCCAGAGGGCGCCGGACGGCGCCCCGCAGCACTACGAGCGGCATCGACCGGAGCAGACCACCCTGTACCGCCTGGTGCAGCAGCACGCGGCCAGCTTCATCGCGCACACCGAGGCCAGCACCGGATCGGAGCTGCCGCGGTTCATCAAGGACGAGTTCGACGCCTTTCTCGAGTGCGGCATCCTGGCGCACGGCTTCCTGAGGCTGCGCTGCGGCGAGTGCGGCCACGACAAGCTGCTGGCCTTGAGCTGAAGATCATCGCGGCCATCCTCGAGCGGCCGGTGATCGAGAAGATCCTGACGCACCTGGGCCTGGACCCGCAGCCGCCGCCCAGGGGCCGAGCGCGCGAGGCGGGGCAAGACTTTCCCGCCTGAGTTGCCCTCGCCGCAAAAACATCTCCACAAGCCAAGCCAGGCCGCGCCACCAAGCCGCAGTCGGGGTGGCGCTGCGCGACATGGCGGCTGGATGCCGCCAGGCTCAGGGTGAACCCTGAGGTCGAGAGCTCCAGAGTGATCCTTGCCGCCCCTTGCACACGGCCAGCGCCCCAGCACCCGCCCTGCAGGATCAGGGCAGTGCAAGGTCACCGGCAACCAACCCTTGCACTTCATGCGGCTTCATGCGGCTTCATGCGGCCGTAGCAAGATCCTCGGGGCTTCGTTGGGCGTTGCAGGCGTCGCTGAGGTCGGTTAAAAATCCTATGCGCAGTAGTACTGCGCGGCGCAGACATGGCGCCATCGACCCCTGCAAAGGACGCACCCATGGCCGACAAGCTTGCCGAAACCACCTGGACGGCTTTCACCCGGAAGAACAAGCTCGATGTCGACGACAAGGCGCTGCTCAAGGCGCTGGCGAAGTTCGACAAGACCGATGCAGCCAAGCCCGAGCCGCGGCTGGAGGCGCTGAAGGAACTGGTCGAGCAGTTCAAGAAGCAGATCGTCGCGCTGGCGAAGCTGAAGAAGGCGCTGGGTGACAAGCCCTTCGCGCTGGCCAAGGACCAGCTCAACGAGCTGCTGGACCTGGCCGAAGACGAGCAGAAGAAGGCGCAGGCCGCGCTGCTGGCAGCGGCCAAGCGCGAGGACGATGACGAGGCCGACACCCCGGCGCTGCTGACGACGAAGATGGTGCCGCTGCTGCGCGAGCTGCGCAAGGGCCAGGTGCAGATGCACGCGCTGATCTGCACGGCAGGCAAGGAAACCTCGGTGCTGATCATGCGCCGCGCCATTGCGCCGACACGGCGCAAGTTGCTGGCCCAGGCCGTGAATGCCAGCGGCGGCATGAAGTACTTCCCTGCCGACTGCCTGTTCGAGGACAAGATGCTGACCTTCGTGGTCAAGGCCCAGGTGGCGCGCATGGCCAAGCGGCTGCGCCAGGCGCTGCTGGAACAGACCGAACTGCGCTTCAAGGTCAGGGTGCGCGGCGAGGACGGCGTCGAGGAAATGGATGGCGAGGACGAGGACAGCGGCGCCCCCGATCAAGACGTGGTGGTCGACAAGCCGCCCGCGCCACCCGACGCGCCGGCGTCGAAGGAGCAAGTCGCCTTCGTGCAGCGGCTGCGCCGGCTGCGCGAGGCCTACGAGCAGGCACTGCTGAGCCAGCACCCCGAGGCCACCAAGCTGCGCGCCCTGATGGGTTTCGCCAGCGAAAAGGCCGGCGCCAAGGAATTCGCCGCGGCGATGAAGGGCCTGGAGGCGCTGCAGAAGCTGCTCGACGCCACAGCCGCGCCGGACGCGGCCGAGAAGCCGAAGCCGGCTGGTGCCTATGCGCGTATGAAGGAGCGGCTGAAGACGCAGTTCGAGTCCGCCCGCAAACGCAGCAACATCCTCGCCCAGAAGATCGACAACGCCGTGAAGGCGGCCGACGCGCTGAGCACCGGCGGCGACGATGCGGCAGCCGTGACGCGGCTGCGCGCGCTGGTGCAGGAAGTCGAGGAGGTGCTGGCCAGCGATCGCCAGGCGCTCGAACAGCGCCTGCAGACGCTGTACGACAAGGCCACGAAGATCCGCCTGGAACTGAAACCGGACGCCGACACCGTGCACGCGACGGTGCGTGCCACCCTGAGAAGCTGGGACCTGGACACGGCGCGCGCGGCACTGAACGAGTTCGAACGGGCCATCGACAAAGCCAAGCCGCTGGACTTCGAGGACCTGGACGTGGTGCAAAAGCGCCGCGCCGAGCAGTTCCGCAAGGAAAACGCAAAGTTCGCGCGCAACGCCGAACAGGCGCTGCTGGCCGCCAAGCGTGTCATCGACGACAACGGTGAGCTGGTGCTCGATGGCGGGCTGCTGAAGGGTTTGCCCTTCGTGCGCACCGACGACCTGGCCGCCATCGCCGAAGAAATCGCGGCGACGCAGGACGCCGCGCTGCCGCAGTCGGTGCATGCATTGCAGATGCTCAAGCGCCTGCAGGGCGACAAGGCGGCGCAGGCCGCACTGAAGCAGGTGAAGGCGCCGCCGGACCCGGCCACCGCCAGCACCGAGGACGGCCGGCAGTCGTTGCGCGCCGCGCAGGCGCTGATCCGCAACACGCTGGGGCTGGCCGACGATGCGCCGATCGACGACGCCGCGGCCAGACGCGCCGCCATGGCGGCCCTGCTCGCCCAGGTGCGGCAGGTGGAGGTGGGCTCGTGCTTCGCCACCGCGTCGGCGGTGCGTGTACAGCGCAACCAGCCCGAGCAGTTCCTCGCCGACATGACGGAAATGCTCGCAACCGGCAAGCTCACCCGTGTCATCGAGTCACCTCCCGGCACACCGGTCACCATCGAAGTGCCGATCTCGCGCGACATGGTGGGCCGCAAGGTGGATGTCACCCGCAAGGACACCAACCTGCATCTGAAGCCGAACATGATCGCCGGGCTCGACGCGCTGGGCGTCGACGAAGCCGACCAGAAGAAGGCCATCGAGGATGCCGCGCGTCGGCTGCGCGCCGAGCGCGCGCTGCCCAAGGCCTTGGCGAAGGTGGCGAGCTACCTGCCGGCGCCGCACACCGTCGACTCGCTGACCCAGACCGCCTTGAAGGATCTGCAGGCCAACCCCGGCAAGCGCATCGAACAAGCACTGAATGGCGTGCTGGCCGGCCTGATGCTGTCGAGCGTCAATGCATCCAAGCGATCGAATGCGCGCAAGAAGCTGGCAACCGCATGCGGCAAGGAGTTCGACGACCTCAACGGCTCGGACGACTTCACGCCGCAGGAACTGATCGAGCAGATCGGCAAGGGCCGTCCAGGCGGTGCGCTGCCCGCCGAGCGCGTGGCCGCCGCCAAGGCGGCCTACGACACCAGCCACGACAACACCCTGACGCGCGCCTGGGAATACACCATCGCATCGATGATGGAGAAGCACCCGGACGGCTCGAAGAACGGGCGCAAACTCAGCGGCGGCATCGGCGATGCGCTCAAGTCGACGCTCGGCGCCAGCGTGAAGCAATACGCCACCGACAAGGGCCTGTCGCCGGACGACGCCACCACCGACAGGGCGATTGCCGACTGGGTGTCGTTGCAGATCTCCACGAAGCTGAACGATGAACTCGAGGCACGCTACGACCCCGGCGTGGGCAGCCTGTCTGGGTCGACGGCCCCCGACGGCGCGTCTAGTGGCGGGGGCTACTGCCTGTTCTTCCGCGGCAAGAAGGTCGATGGGCAGGCCGAGTTCGAGGCCGCCGTGAAGACCCTGATGGACGAATCGAAAGCCTTCTTCGACGCCAACACCTTGAACTGGGGCAGCCAGCACATCGCCCGTGCCAAGGCCATGATCGAGGAGATGAAGGCCAAGGCCGAAACCAAGGCCTTTCGGGACAGCGTGGTCGAGGCCCAGGCCAAAAACGCCGTCAGCGTGCCGTCCGGCAGTTCCGACTACGCGAAGAAGCTGGCCGAAGCCAAGGACAAGTTCGCCAAGCCATGGACCGTCACCGGCGGCGGTGGCGACACCACCGTCATGCAGCTGTATGAAAACCGGCCCGCGCGGCTGGCCACCGAGTCGAGCGCCGGCTTCAGCTACAAGGTCGGCAATGTGGATACGCCGGTGCGCGACGCTGAAGGCCTGACCCACTTCATTCTGTCGACCTTCACGAAGATGGGCATGGGCGACAAGCTGCCCGACGGCGAGGCGTCGCAGCGCGCGTCGGTGCCGGTGGGCAACCCGATCCATGCCTTCACGCTCAAGCCCGGCAGCCCGGCGCTGGTCACGGCCCTGAAGCAAGGCAAGAAACCCGAGGCCTTCATCGAAGAGTTCAAGAACTTCGAGGGTGCGAAGAATGCGAAGCGGCGCAATGCGCAATTGCCGGTCACCGACCTGTCGCACGGCCTGGTGGCGGAAATGATCGAACAGGCCGTGACGATCTTCGAACAATCCGCGCAGCCAGGCAAGGTCAGCGAGATCAAGTCGCGCATCGCCGCGCTGAAGGTCGAGACGATCAGCCTCGCGGCACTGAAGGCGCTGCTGAAGACGGCCATTCGCGACTTCATGGACACCGACTATCCGAGCTTGAGCGCGCCCAAGCGCGAGGAATGGGCCGTCACGGCGGTGGACCGTGGGGTGTCGCCAGAGCGCGTGCTCGCCGGCGTCATTCCGAAGGAGGAATATGCGCCGCTCGTCGAAGCGGGCCTGCGCAAGCTGGGCATCGCCGGCGAAGCCGCGGAGAGCGTCAAGAAGGCGGTGCTGGAGGCGCTGAAGCACAAGGATGCGGTGGTCAAGGAAGATCTGGCCAGGGAAATCCGCATCGCCATGCGCAAGATCGGGCTCGGTGTGGGCGACCAGGACAGCGCCGCAGCGCGCAAGGCCTATGACGCACTGAAGGACGGCGCGCAGCGCGCGGCCGCATTGAAGGCGGCCGGCAAGGACGTGGCCGCCCCGGCCGCGAGCTTCGACAAGCTGAAGGACGACGAACGCGACGCCCTGGTCGAGCACGGCATCGGCAAGCGGCTGGAGGCGAAACTGGCCCCGGCGCTGATCGAGCCGCGCGGCCTGGTCTTCGCCGACCCGAACTGGGGTTCCGGCGACCACATGACGGTGTTCTCGATGGTGGCCAACCCGCTGAGCGACCCGCCGGTGATGGAGATGTGGCAGATGAACGAGGACGGCAGCGCGGCAACGAAGATGGACCAGAAGAAGTGGATCGCCGACGGCGCGTGGCACGTATTCGCCGACCCCAGCGAATACGGCGGCGCCATGAACAGCCACGAACTGAGCACGCCGTCCGGCAAGAAGCCCTGGGA
>JAHECC010000190.1 GCA_024641965.1 Rubrivivax sp. | reverse complement strand
TGCGACATCTTCGTGCACGACGCCTTCGGCACCGCGCACCGCGCCGAAGGCACGACCTACGGCATCGCGCAGTTCGCGCCAGTGGCTTGCGCCGGCCCGCTGCTGGCGGCTGAGATCGATGCCATCAGCAAGGCGCTCAGCGCACCGAAGCGGCCGCTGCTGGCGATCGTCGCCGGCTCAAAGGTCAGCACCAAGCTGAGCATCCTGCAGAGTCTGGCGAAGAACGTCGATGGCCTGATCGTCGGCGGTGGTATCGCCAACACCTTCCTGCTGGCCGAAGGCCTGCCCATCGGCAAGAGCCTGGCTGAACCGGCGCTGCTCGACGAAGCGAAAGCCGTGATCGCGGCGATGAAGGCGCGCGGTGCGGCCGTGCCGATCCCGGTGGACGTGGTCACGGCCAAGGAGTTCAAGGCCGATGCCCCGGCCAGTGTCAAGGCCGTGGCCGACGTGGCGGCGGACGACCTGATCCTGGACATCGGGCCGAAGACCGCGGCCATGCTGGCCGAGCAGTTGAAGGCCGCCGGCACGATCGTCTGGAACGGGCCCGTCGGCGTGTTCGAGTTCGACGCCTTCGCGCAGGGCACCGAAACGCTGGCGCGGGCCATTGCCGCGAGCCCCGCCTTCAGCATCGCCGGCGGCGGCGACACCCTTGGGGCCATCGCCAAGTACGGCATCGAAAAGGACGTCGGCTACATCTCTACCGGTGGCGGCGCCTTTCTCGAAGTGCTGGAAGGCAAGACCCTGCCGGCCTTCGAAATTCTAGGCAAACGCGCCGCCGGCTGAGCGTTTCGAATCGGGTCGCCGCCTGTGGCGGCCGAGCCATCGGGACGCGCCCTCGGTGCCTTTTCTAGGCGAAGGCCCGACGGGAGGGGTGATTCAGGCGTAACCTTCGGCGACTTTTCCACGCCGAAGGATCGCCGATGAATTCAAGACTGTCGCCCGCTGAAGAGGCCCTGCGTGACGCCGCGCTGGAATATCACCGCATGCCGGTGCGCGGCAAGATCTCGGTCACGCCGACCAAGCCGCTGCTCAATCAGCGCGACCTGTCGCTGGCCTATTCACCCGGAGTGGCCTATGCCTGCCTGGCGATTCAGGCCGACCCCAGCCTCGCGGCGGAATACACCTCCCGCGCCAATCTGGTCGGTGTGATCACCAACGGCACCGCGGTGCTGGGCCTGGGCGACATCGGCGCGATGGCCGGCAAGCCCGTGATGGAGGGCAAGGGCTGCCTGTTCAAGAAGTTCGCCGGCATCGACGTGTTCGACATCGAACTGGCCGAGCGCGACCCGGACAAGCTGGTCGAGATCATCGCCGCGCTCGAGCCCACCCTGGGTGGCATCAACCTCGAGGACATCAAGGCGCCTGAGTGCTTCTACATCGAGAAGCAGTTGCGTGAACGGCTCAACATCCCGGTGTTCCACGACGACCAGCACGGCACGGCGATCATCTCAGCCGCTGCGCTGCTGAACGCGCTGGAACTCGTGGGCAAGGACATCGGTGCGATCAAGCTGGCGGTGTCCGGCGCCGGCGCTGCGGCGCTGGCTTGCCTGGACGTGATGGTCGGCCTGGGCGTGAAGACCTCGAACATCTTCGTCTGCGATTCCAAGGGCGTGGTGCATGAAGGCCGTGGTGACAAGCTCGATGTGTCCAAGCGACGCTACAGCCAGAAGACCGATGCGCGCACGCTGGCCGATGTGGTCGCCGGTGCGGATGTGTTCCTGGGCTGCTCGGCCGCCGGCGTGTTGAGCGTGGAGATGGTCAAGAGCATGGCCGACAAGCCCATCATCCTGGCGCTGGCCAACCCCGAACCCGAGATCCGGCCGGAACTGGCGCGCGAGGCGCGACCCGACTGCATCATCGCCACGGGCCGTTCGGACTATCCGAACCAGGTCAACAACGTGCTGTGTTTCCCGTACATCTTCCGCGGTGCGCTGGATTGCGGCGCGAGCAAGATCACCGAGGAGATGAAGCTGGCCTGCGTGCGCGAGATCGCCGCGCTGGCCAAGGCGGAGACCAGCGACGAAGTGGCGGCGGCCTATTCCGGACGCGAGTTGAAGTTCGGTCCTGAATACCTCATCCCCACGCCCTTCGATGTGCGCCTGATCCTGCGCATCGCGCCGGCCGTGGCCCAGGCGGCGATGGAATCCGGCGTGGCCATGCGGCCGATCACCGACATTGAAGCCTATCGGCAGAGTCTGGCGCGCTTTGTTTACCAGACCGGGATGTTCATGCGCCCAGTGTTCGCCGCGGCCAAGGCGGGCGCGTCGCGCGTGGTGTATGCCGAAGGCGAGGACGAGCGTGTGCTGCGTGCGGTGCAGGTGGTGCGTGACGAAGGGCTGGCCAGGCCGATCCTCGTCGGCCGCCCGGAGGTGATCCGCATGCGCATCGAGCGTGCCGGGCTGCGCCTTGCGGCGGGCCGCGACTTCGAGGTCTGCGACCCCGAGGACGATCCGCGCTTTCGCAGCTATTGGGAGGCCTATGCCGCGCTGATGGGCCGCGACGGCGTCACCCCGGAGGCCGCGAAGGCCGCGGTGCGGCGCTCGAACACCCTGATCGCCGCGTTGATGCTCAAGCGTGGCGAGGCCGACGGCATGCTGTGCGGCATGGTCGGCCAGTTCGACGATCACCTGGAACATGTGCGCAGGGTCGTCGGCCACAAGAACGGCAGCGGTACGATGGCCGCGCTGAACGCGTTGATGCTGGAGGCGTCGACGCTGTTCATCGCCGACACCTTCGTCAACGAGGAACCCAGTGCCGAGCAACTGGTCGAGATCGCGCTGATGTCGGCGCGCGAGGTGCAGCGCTTCGGCCTGCCGCCGAAAGTCGCCTTCCTCTCGCATTCGGTGTTCGGCTCCTCGAAGCGTACTTCGGCGCTGCGCATGCGCGCGGCCCGCGACCTGTTCGTACAGCGCGCACCCGACATCGAATGCGACGGCGAAATGCACGGTGATGTCGCATTGTCGGAGAGCGTGCGCCGCAGCTACCTGCCCGACACCACGCTGACGGGCCAGGCCAACTTGTTGGTGCTGCCCAACATCGACGCCGCGAACATCCTGTTCAATGTGCTCAAGACCACCGCCGGCCAAGGCGTGACGGTCGGCCCGATACTGCTCGGCGCGGCGCTGCCGGTGCACATCCTTGCACCGTCGGCGACCGTGCGCCGCGTGGTCAACATGACCGCGCTGGCGGCGGCCGACGCCGCGGACACCGTCAGATCGAAGTCATGTTGATGCCCGTCGATAATCGAGCGCTAGTGCCACAAGTTGCAGGAAGCGTTGCCATGTCTCGTGCCACCAAGATCGTCGCCACGCTCGGACCCGCGTCGAGCGACCCGGCCGTGCTCGAGCGGTTGCTGCGCGCCGGCGTCGACGTGGTGCGCCTGAACTTCAGCCATGGCACCGCGCAGGACCACCGCGATCGCGCCGACCTGGTGCGCGAAACTGCCTTGCGCATCGGCAAGCCGGTGGCGCTGATGGCCGACCTGCAGGGTCCGAAGATCCGCGTCGGCAAGTTTGCCGAAGGCCGCGTCATGCTGGTCAATGGCGCGAACTTCGTGCTCGACGCGTCGCGCGAAGAGCCCGGCGACGTGAACATCGTCGGACTGGACTACAAGGCGCTGCCGCGCGATGTCAAGCCGGGCGACAACCTGCTGCTGAACGACGGCATGATCGTGCTCAGCGTGACCTCGGTGCGTGGTGACCAGGTGCACACTGTGGTGCGCCAGGGTGGCGTGCTGTCCAACAACAAGGGCATCAACAAGCAGGGCGGTGGCCTCACGGCACCGGCGCTTACCGCCAAGGACATGGAGGACATCCGCACTGCGATGAGCTTCCAATGCGAGTACGTGGCGGTGAGTTTCCCGAAGAGCGCCACCGACATGGAAATGGCGCGCCAGCTGGCGAACGTGGCCGGCGAGGCGTTTCGCCACAAGCCGGCATTGATTGCCAAGATCGAGCGCAGTGAAGCCATCCCTCAACTCGAGGCCATTCTGAAGGCCAGCGACGGCATCATGGTGGCACGCGGCGATCTGGCCGTTGAAGTCGGCGCGGCGGCCGTGCCGGCGCTGCAAAAACGCATGATCCGCATGGCGCGTGCGATGGACAAGGTCACCATCACCGCCACGCAGATGATGGAAAGCATGATCCAGAACCCGGTGCCCACACGGGCCGAGGTCAGCGATGTGGCGAATGCCGTGCTCGACGGCACCGATGCCGTGATGCTCAGCGCCGAGACCGCGGCGGGCCAGTATCCGGTGGAGACGGTGGAACAGATGGCGCTGATTGCGCTGGAGGCCGAGCGCGCCGACGAGGTCGAGCTTGACAGCAGTTTCACCAACAAGCATGTCGGCCGCATCGACCAAAGCATTGCCATGGGCGCGCTGTTCACCGCCTACCATTTGGGCTGCAAGGCCATCGTCGCGCTCACCGACAGCGGTTCGACGGCATTGTGGATGAGCCGGCACAACATCCATGTGCCCATCTTCGGCGTGACCTCGGCGCCCAACTCCGAGCGCCGCATGGCGCTGTACCGCAACGTGCGGCCGATCCTGATGGAATCGCACACGGACCGGGACGAAGCGCTGCGCGATGCCGAAAGGCTGCTCATCGAGCGCGGCGCACTGCGGCCCGGAGACACCTATGCCATCACCTGCGGCGAGCCGATGGGCTACCCTGGCGGCACCAACATGCTCAAGGTTTGCCGGGTGAATTGACCCACCCCCACGGCGGCTTTGCCGCTCCCCCTCAAGGGGGCGCCATTGGCGGCCCGGCAGAGCTGGTTCCGCTATGGCCGCTTGATCTGGCACGGGGCGTGCCTCGAACCGCGCCGCTAAGATGGGGGTTTTACCAGCCGACACGCGGAGGTTTGCCATGCCACTCGTTTCAATGCGCCAATTGCTCGATCACGCGGCCGAGAACGGCTACGGTATCCCCGCCTTCAACGTCAACAATCTCGAGCAGGTGCAGGCTGTCATGTCTGCTGCCGCAGAGGTCGGTGCGCCGGTGATCCTGCAGGCCAGCGCTGGGGCGCGCAAGTACGCGGGCGAACCGTTCATCAAGCACCTGATACTGGCGGCGATCGAGTCCTGGCCCGAGGTGCCGCTGGTCATGCACCAGGACCATGGCCAGAGCCCCGAGGTGTGCAGCGGCGCCATCAAACTGGGCTTCAGCTCGGTGATGATGGACGGCTCTCTCGAATCCGACGGCAAGACCATCGCCAGCTACGACTACAACGTCGATGTCACGCGCAAGGTGGTGGACATGGCGCACGCGCAGGGTGTCACCGTCGAGGGTGAACTCGGCTGCCTGGGTTCGCTGGAGACGATGCGTGGCGACAAGGAAGACGGGCACGGCACCGAATCCACGATGACGCGCGAGCAACTGCTCACCGATCCCGAGCAGGCCGCCGACTTCGTCAAGCGCACCCAGCTCGACGCGCTGGCCATCGCCATCGGCACCAGCCACGGCGCCTACAAGTTCACGCGCAAGCCCACCGGCGACATCCTGGCGATCGACCGCATCAAGGCGATCCACCAGCGCATTCCGAACACGCATCTTGTGATGCACGGCAGCTCGAGCGTGCCGCAAGACCTGCTGGCCGAGATCCGCCAGTTCGGCGGCGAGATGAAGGAAACCTACGGCGTACCCGTCGAGGAGATCCAGGAAGCCATCAAGCACGGCGTGCGCAAGATCAACATCGACACTGATGTGCGCTTGGCGATGACCGGCGCGATACGCCGCTACATGGCCGAGAACCCGGGCAAGTTCGACCCGCGCGACTACCTCAAGCCGGCGCGCGAGGCGGCCAAGGGCATCGCCCGCCAGCGCTACGTGCAATTCGGCTGCGAAGGCCAGGCCGGCAAGATCAAGCCGCGCTCGTTGACCGAAGTGGCCAAGGCCTACGCCGGCGGCCAGCTGGCACAAAAGGTGGTGTAGAGCCGCACGCCGCGGCCGCTGGCGCCGGGGCTATTGCTTATGCTTCTTGCTGTGGGTGATCAGCGCCAGCTTCTTCGCGCCTGACCGGTCGAGATGGCGCTTGCCCAGGTCGGCGAGCACGCCTTCGTCGCTCAGGTCGAGCAGCGCGGAGTTGTCCCAATCCAGCCGGGTGACTTCCTTCAGCCGGTGGACGACGTGGTGTGCATCGGTCTCGATCGCCAGTTCGCGCCGCTCGTCGAAACTGCCCGGCGCCAGGTTGATCGAGCCGACGATGGCGCGCGCCTCGTCGGCCAGCAGCATCTTGCCGTGCAGCTTCAGGTGCTTCAGGCGGTGCACCTTGGCGCCGACGTCGTGCATGATGCGCAGCCCGCCGACGCCTTCGATCAGCTTGCCCTTCTTCAGGTTGTGCGGCGGGCGCGCCATGATGTGCACCTTGACGCCACGCCCGATGGCGCGCACCAGCCGCTCGATGATCACCGTGTCCTGGTAGCGCTCGTTCTGCAGCCACAGCGTGTGTCGGGCCGCGTCGATGAACTCGGCGATGCGCACACGCCCGTTGTTCGGACACCAGATCAGGCGTGAGGCCAGATCGGGCTTGAAGGGCACCTGGCTCCAGTCGGCCTCGAAGCAGCGCAGCATCTCCGCGACCTCGAGCGCTTGCGTGGTCACTACCGCGTAGTCGCGGGTTTCAGTCAGGTCGCGCGTTTCCCAGTTCAGCGATTCGACATAGCCGACCGACCCGTCGATGACCATCGATTTCTGGTGCGTCAGCGCGAACTTCGGGCTGCTGTCGCGCACTTCCACCCCGGTACCTTCCAGCGCCTTGCGCGTTTCCTCGTTCTCGGCCGAGCCGTCGCGGCGCGCCGGGTTCAGCATCACGCGCACGCGCACTCCGCGCCTTTCGGCGGCCTTCACCGCCTCGACCATATCCGGGTCGGTGAACAGGAACATGCGGATGTTGATCGTCTGCGTCGCGGCGTTCAGCGCATCGATCAGCGGCTTGGCGGTGTCGTCGGGCAGCACGATCAACTGGTGATGCGACATGGCGAGGCTATCCCTTCGGTGAGGATCATCATATCGAAGC
>JAHECC010000036.1 GCA_024641965.1 Rubrivivax sp. | reverse complement strand
CGCTACTTAGGCTTGGCCCATGGATCGAGCACCAGTTCCGCGGGTCCCGAGCCTCCGACCCGCACCAGTTTGACGACATAGAAGTAGCAAAGGTTCTTCGAAAGGTGGGGGTTGCCCGTCACGGCGCATTGGTACTCGCTGCGCTTGGGGTTCTTGGGCTTGCAGTTCGTGAAGCGAACGTTGGGATCGCCGATGCCAGTACAGCCTGCGGGAAGCGACTTCCCGGCAGGCGCGGTTGCGGAAAATGCGATGCCGTCATCGGGAAAGACGTAGTCAGAGGGGTCAAGGACCAACGTCCACTTGATCGCGCCATTCGAATCACCGATGAACGGTGCGGGATCAGGAAACACCGCCACTTGGCCGTTCTCGACGTTCACCGAGACCGAAGTGTTGGCCAGAACCTGCAGACCGTGTGGGTCCGCTGCAGGTGCGACCTGTGCACACCCGACCGTGGCGAGAAGTGCTGGCACCGAAATGAGCAACGCGGCTCTCATCGCATCCTCCCTTCTCGGCCTCACGAGGCCTTCCGCAAACCGAAATGACGTACCCATCGGTAGAAACCGACCCGAAACCAAGTTCGACTAGGCGGTTGCATTCTGCTTCGAATGCAAAACTTGTTCAAGCGCACGCCAATGCCTTCGCCGCGTCTGCGAAGCATTCGCGGCAATGCGCCACTTGGGCAAGCGCGGCGCCCGCGAGAGGCTCCGGCGAAGGCGGGGCGGCCAATGCCGATACAGTCTCGCAATGTCCCGCCCTATCCTTGCCCTTGACGCCGACGGCGTGCTGGTGGACCTGCACGTAGGTTTTGCCCGCGCCTGGCAGCGCGCCTTCGGCGTCTATCCCGAAGAGCGCGACCCCCAGGCCTACTGGCCGCAGGACCGCTGGGACGTGGAACCGCTGGATGCCGAACAGCGCCTGCTGCTGCGCGCGCAGTTCGGTCCGTCGCTGTGGGAGACGCTGCCGGCCATCGACGGCGCGCTCGACGCCTGCCACCGCCTGCACGACGCCGGGCACGAGCTGGTTTGCGTGACGGCGCTGGAAGCGCGCTTGCAGGGCGCGCGCCTGCGCAACCTGCGCAGCCTGGGTTTTCCGATCGAGCGTGTGCTGGCCACTGGCCATGTCGAAGGCGAGCGCAGCCCCAAGGCCGATGCCATCGAGGCGCTGCGCCCGGTGGCTTTCGTCGACGACTACATCGCCTACATGCGTGGGGTGCCCGCCCATGTGCACACCGCGCTGGTGCTGCGCGCGCCGAACGGCAGCCCCAACGTCGGCGACGAGCTCAAGCTCGCGCGCACCGTGCATCAGGATCTGGCGGCCTTTGCCGACCACTGGCTCGGCACGAAGCCCAGCCGCTGAGCCGCGTCCCTCCTTTGGTGGATAGTTTCGGGGGCCGTGCCTGTGCATGATCGGCTCACGGGGCGGGCACCGAATCCGCCGGGGGAACGAAGCATGATCTTCGATGAACGCGCGGAAGGCGACTACCGCATCTATGCCGGCGCATTGGAGGCGCCGCGTGGCCAGGGCTACATCGCGGCCGTGGTCGTGAACCGGGTCCGCGGCACTGCCAGCGCGCCGTGCGAGGCCTTCCGCGACGAATCGCTGGCCTGCGGCCACCGCTGGGGCTCGTCGGACGAAGCGCTGAGCTATGCGTTGAACAAGGCGAGCGAACTCATCCAGCGCGAGCCGCACCGGCTGCACTGCTGAGGCTCAATCCGGCGGTGCGTACCGCCGCGCGGCGCGCTGCAGCCGCTCGGCCACCTGCAGCGCCAGGTCCTTCGGTGCCAGCACGCGCACCTGGTCGCCGTGGCGCAGGATGTCCATGCTGAGCTCGGTGCTGTCGGCATAGGGCAACTTCAACTCCAGGCTGCCGTCGGCCAGCCAGCGTGCCTGCTGCTGCGCATGCCATTGCTCGGTGGCCACCCAGCGGGCGGCATCGGCGTTGAATTGCAGCGTGGCCCATTTCAGCTTTCTGCCGGCGAAGACGCCATAACCTCCGTCCAGTTCGGCCTTCACCGTGGCCAGCGCCACCTCCTTGGCCGCTTGCGGCAGCACCGCGGCGTCGCGCACCGCGTCCAGCGCGAAGCGGCGCAGCCCGTCGCTGCGGTGGCACCAGGCATCGAGGTACCAGGTGTTGCGGTAGTGCGTCAGGCGTTGCGGCGAGACCTCGCGCCGGCTCTCGCTGCCACGCCCCCGTGTGAAGTACAGCAATTCGACACGTCGGCGCTCGAGCAGCGCGCTGCCGATCAGCTCGAAGTGCCGCGCGCTCACCGGCCGGCGCGCCGCGGCGACGATGTTCACGCGCTGCATCAGCTCGCGTGCCGCGGCGTCGTTGGCGCCGAGCATGCCGTGCAGCTTGTCGAGCAATGGCTGCAGATGGCGGCCGAGCACTCCCTCGGCCTCCAGCCCCTGGATCAGCTGGTGCATGGTCAGCAGCGCGTGGATCTCCTTGTCGCTGAACCACAGCCCGGGCAGCTCGTGCGCGCGTTCGCGGGCTGCGCCATCGAAGCGGTAGCCGTTGTCGGCGCGGTCGTAGACGATCGGGGCATCGAGCCGCTCGCGCAGGTACTGCAGGTCACGCTTCAGCGTGGCGCGCGAGACTTCCAGATCGTCCTGCAGCGCCTCGAAGCTGACCAGGCCGCGGTTGCGAATCAACATCTCGATGCGATAGAAGCGTTCGGTGCGGTCCATGAAGCGGTGCGACGGTTGGGGTTGCGCGACATCATCGCACAGGCTCACTCCATGAGCCTTTGGGTCGCGACACTGCCGTCATGCGCCGGGCACAGGGCCGGGCGCGATGACCGGAGCGAACCCCATGGCCCAGACGCTGCTTGCTTTCGATGTCCATCCCGCCGACCCGCATGTCGGCTTCGAACTGGGCTGGGATCATGCCCACCACGGGGTGGTGGTGCCGCCCGAACAATTGCACGACGGCAATCCGTTGCTGCAGGGCTGGCGTGCGGGCCAGGCGTGCTTCGGCGCGCGTACGCTGGGCGCGTCGCGTCTGGCTCGGCAATGGCTGCAGCTGCGCCTGCACGCCTGGGAGCGCGGCCTTGCCTTCGAACTGGACCAGGTGACGCCGCACTACCTGGGCCAACTGGATGTGCCGCTGTGCCCGGTGACACGCCGGCCGCTGCATGCCGCCGATGCCTCGATCGACCGCGTCTGCGACCAGGCCGGATATGCCGCCGGCAACCTGGCGATGCTGAGCGCGGCGGCGAACCGCGCCAAAGGCCGCTGTCGGTGGGACGAGGCGCTGGTCAATGCGCAGTTGGCACAGGCCGCGGCCGACGGCCTGCATTCCGGCCTGGACAGCGCCGCGTGGGCGCGTATCGCCATACTGTTGTCCTTCGTCACGCCGCTGCCGCATGCACAGGCGGCACAGCTGCCGCTGCTGCTGCAGCCGCCGAACCGGCTGCGTCTGCTGAACCCGGTGCAGGGACTGCAGGCGCTGGTCACGCGCGAGCTGGGCCGGCCCGATGGCACGCTGCGTCTGCGCGCGTTGACGGCGCTGCTGCCCGGCGAGGCGCTGCGCACCGCTTTTCACCAGTTCCTGAGCGCATTGCTGCCGCGACTGATCGTGGCGCGCCAGGATCCGATGCCCTTCGCGCTGCGCCATGCGCTGGAGGACGCCTGGTGCGACAGCCGCGTGCAACGCCGCTGGCAGCAGTTTGCATTGCAGCTCGACGAGCCGTTGATCGACAGGTTGCTGCAGCAATGTGCGGCCATCGCCAGCACGCGCACGCTGCTGCATGAGCGTTGTGCCGCCACGGAAGGCTGGGCCTTGGACCGAGCCGGCCGCCACAGCACGCCGGCCGAGGCCGAGCGACGGCGGCGCGCGTGGCAGCTGGCGCAGGGTCGCGCCGAACGAGGGACAATCGACGCTTCGCGTTCGAGGACTCCCGATGGCCATCTTCCAGCTTGACGACACCGCCCCTGAAATCGCGGCCAGCGCCTGGGTGGCCGACAGCGCCAGCGTGATCGGGCGCGTGCGTCTGGCCGAAGGCGCCAGCGTCTGGTACGGCGCGGTGCTGCGCGGCGACAACGACTGGATCACGCTGGGCCGCGACACCAACATCCAGGACGGCAGCGTGCTGCACACCGATGCGGGCTTTCCCCTGACGCTCGGTGAGCGTGTCACCGTCGGCCACCAGGCCATGCTGCACGGCTGCACGGTGCACGACGAATGCCTGATCGGTATTCAGGCCGTGGTGCTGAACGGCGCGAAGATCGGCCGCCGCTGCATCGTCGGCGCGGGCGCGCTGGTCACCGAAGGCAAGGAGTTTCCCGAAGGCTCATTGATCGTCGGCTCACCTGCCAGGTCGGTGCGCACGCTGACGCCGGCACAGTTCGACATGCTGTCCCGCGTGGCCGGTCACTACGTCGAGCAGACACAGCGCCATCGCGGCGGCATCAAGCGCATCGGCTGATGGGGCTGTTGCACCGTTTTCTGTTCGAAGGGGCGCCGGTGCGCGGCTCGCTGGTGCGCCTGGACGTCGGCTGGCGCGAGATGCTGGCGCGGCGCGAACACGCGCCCTATGCGCCGCCAGTGCGCGCGCTGCTCGGCGAGATGGCCGCCGCCGGCGTGCTGATGCAGTCGAACATCAAGTTCAACGGCGCGCTGGTGCTGCAGGTCTACGGCGACGGCCCGGTCAAGTTGGCGGTGGCCGAGGTGGGCAGCGAACTGGGCTTTCGCGCCACGGCCAAGGTGGTGGGCGAGGTGCCTGCGAACGCGCGCCTGGAGGCGATGCTCAACGTACATGGCCAGGGCCGCTGCGCGATCACGCTCGACCCCGCCGACAAGCGGCCGGGCCAGCAGCCCTACCAGGGCGTTGTGCCGCTGCATGGCGACCGGCGCGAACCGCTGCAGCAGTTGTCGATGGTGCTCGAGCATTACATGCTGCAGTCCGAGCAGCTCGACACGCGGTTGATGCTGGCGGCCGACGACCACGTCGCCGCCGGATTGCTGATCCAGCGCCTGCCGGTCGAAGGACCGAGCCGCATGTCCGGCGAACGCAACGAGGACCAGATCGGCCTGAACGAGGATTTCAATCGCATCGCCCACCTGGCGGCCACGCTGACGCGCGACGAGCTGTTGACGCTGGACGCGGACACGTTGCTGCGCCGCCTGTTCTGGGAGGAGCGCGTGCAGCGCTTCGAGCCGCGCACGCCCCGCTTCGCCTGCAGCTGCGCACGCGAACGGGTCGCCGGCATGTTGCGCGGCCTGGGTCAGGACGAGGTGGAGTCGATCATCGCCGAGCGCGGCGAGGTCGAAGTCGGCTGCGAGTTCTGCGGCCAGCAATACCGATTCGATGCGGTGGATGCGGCGCGTCTGTTCATTCCGCAGGCCGATCAGCCGCCCGGGCTTGGCGTCGTGAACTGACGATCAGTTGCGCGGGCGTCGCAGTTGCGCGTGTTCGCACTCCGGCACGTCGCACTTTTCGCACACCCACGGCCAGACTGGCGCCGCGGCATCGCGCTGCTGCAGCCGTGTCAGCAGCCCCTGGCGCGGTGTGGCGCGCTTGCGCAGCAGCGGCGCCACGGCATCGAGCGCGGCCTCGACGCGCGCGGTACCGCTGCCGCCGACCAGCACCCAGGGCAGGCTGTGGCGCTGCAGCGTGTCGCGCAGCGCCGTGTCCACCGGCTCGCGCACGTGCGCGCCATCGCGCTGCAATCCGTCTGACACCCAGGGCAAATCCAGCGCGGTCAGCAGCGACAGCGAAACGTCGGCTTTGTGCAATGCGGCCGCGGGCGAATCCAGTGAATCGTCACCGAACACGATGCGGCTGTATACCGCCGTCATCAGCGCGCTCGTGTCGCACACCACCAGCTCATGGCTGGCGCGTGCCGTGGCGATGCGTGCATGCTGCTCGCGCGCAATGTCTCGCTGTTCATGCCGTCGCGGCGTGCGGCCCGCGCATTCGCACCAGCGGCGCAGCCATTCGTCGACCCAGGTGCATTGCAGCCCGGTCTCTTCGGCCAGACGCGTGGCCAGCGCTTCGGCCAGCGCCGTCTTGCCGGTGCTCTCGGCACCGAGCACGGCGATCACCAGGGCTTCAGCCATGCGCCTTCGCCTTGTCCATCCAGGCGCGCCAACCCACCACCGACAGCAGTGCGAACAGCGTGTACAGGAGCACGGTCAGCCACAGCCCCTTGTAGGCGAACAGGCCGACGCTGACCACATTCACGGCCAGCCAGACGAGCCAGTTCTCGACGTACTTGCGTCCCAGCAGCCACTGTCCGGCAACGCTTCCGGCGGTGGGCAGCGCGTCCCACCAGGGCACGTCGGTGTCGGTAAAACGCCGCAGGAAGGCACCGAGCAGCGGCCAGGCGAGCAGCACGCCGGCCAGCAACAGCCAGCGTCCGCGCGTCGACAGCCAGCGCACGCGCAGCGCGCCGCCATCCTCGGTGCGCCCACGCAGCCACTGCCACCAGCCCCAGCCCGCGATCAGCGCAAAGAAGATCTGCAAGCCCGCTTCGCCATACAGCCGGTGGTTCCAGAACAACACGAAGTACAGCAGCGACGCGGCGATGGCGAGTGGCCAGGCGATGGCGTTGACGCGGATGTTGCAGGCCACCATGACCAGCGACAGCACAAAGGCCACGATTTCGATCCAGGTGACCGGGCTGCCCCACAGGCCAAAGGCGGGGGCGAGCAGGGGCTGCAGCGCCTGCAGCAGCGAGTCCACGATGTCTCAGGGCCGGCGCGGATTCAACTGCACCAGGATCTCGTCGGGTTTGACCATGCCGAGTTCGCTGCGCGCCTTTTCCTCGACCATTTCCAGACCTTCCTTCAGGTCGTTGACCTCGGCGGCCAGGCGCTGGTTGCGCTCGCGTGCGGCCAGGTTGGCGTCCTGCTGGGCGAGCAGCAACGACTGCAGGTGCACGACATAGCTGCGCCCGCCCTTGCCGGCCCACAGTTCGGCCTGCACCAGCGCCAGCAGCAGCAGCAACGCGAGGGTGATCAGCCGCATCGCCGCTTCACGGGCACATGGCCGCGCCGGTCGGGCAAGGTGTCGGGCCGGTGTCGCCGCCGCCCGAGCCCGTGAGGCCCGGCAGCAGGCTCAACTTGGCCATGCGTGCGTTGTAAGACCCGGCCACTCGCGTCAGCAGCGCCTCGTCGGCGGGGGCCTGGCCCTTTGCCTGGAAGTTCACGCGCACCGTGCCGTCCAGCATCGGCTGCAGCGTGGTCACGAGCGTGCTGCCGGCGGCGTTGCCGACGATGCGGCCCTGGCGGCGGTCGTTCTCGCTGATGGTCAAACGCTGGTCGGTCATTGCGGCGAGCGCGGTATCGAAGGTGCGGTTGTAGCCGACCATGCTGTCGTCCACCCGGCCGGGCTGCGGGCTCGCGCAGCCGCCGAGTGCTGCCAGCGCGATCAGCGCGATGGCTGCGAAGGCGAAACTTCGACGACCGGCCATCAGCGCCCCATGCGCGCGTTGTAGGCCGCCAGCACACGCTGCGACAGGCCGGCGTCGGCGGGACCGCTGGTATTGAACTCGACGCGCGTGCTGCCGTCACCTTGCGGCCGCACCGACGCGGTCACCGACACCGTGCCGCTCATGCCGACGATGTTGCCGCTGGCGCGATCCTGCGCGGTGATGCGCAGCCCCTGGTCGCCGATGGCGCCGAGCGCGGCGTCGTAGGCACGATCGAAGGTGCTCGGCGCGTAGGGCGCCGGCGCGGGGTAGGGCGCCGTGGGGTAGTAGACGCAGCCGCCCAGCATCAGCAAGGCGACGCACAGGCTCAACGCGCCGCGGTGTCGGGCCCAGCCGGCGCGCAAGCTCATCGCAGGTTGTAGAAGGCCGCGCGCCCGGGATAGCTGGCCACGTCGCCCAGATCCTCCTCGATGCGCAGCAGCTGGTTGTACTTGGCGATGCGGTCCGATCGGCTCATCGAGCCGGTCTTGATCTGCCCGGCGTTGCTGCCCACCGCGATGTCGGCGATGGTCGAGTCTTCCGTCTCGCCCGAGCGGTGGCTGATGACGTTGGTCCAGCCGGCGCGCTTGGCCATCTCGATGGCGGCGAAGGTCTCGGTGAGCGTGCCGATCTGGTTGATCTTGATGAGGATCGAGTTGGCCACGCCCTTCTCGATGCCTTCCTTCAGGATCTTCGTGTTGGTGACGAACAGGTCGTCGCCGACCAGCTGCACCTTCTTGCCGATGCGATCGGCCAGGTGCTTCCAGCCGTCCCAGTCGCCTTCGGCCATGCCGTCCTCGATGCTCAGGATCGGATACTTGTCGACCCACGTGGCCATGATGTCGGTCCACTCGGCGGCGCTCAAGCTCAGGCCTTCGCCTTCCATCACGTACTTGCCGTCCTTGTAGAACTCGCTGGCCGCGCAGTCCAGGCCGATGGCGATCTGCTCGCCGGGCTTGAAGCCGGCCTTTTCGATGGCCTCGAGGATCATCTGGATCGCCGCCTCGTGGCTTTCCACGCTGGGCGCGAAACCGCCCTCGTCGCCGACCGCCGTGCTCATGCCCTTGCCGTTGATGATCTTCTTCAGGGCGTGGAAGGTCTCGGCGCCGTAGCGCACCGCCTCGCGGAAACTCGGCGCGCCCACCGGAATGATCATCAGCTCCTGCAGGTCGAGGTTGTTGTTGGCGTGCGCGCCGCCGTTCACGACGTTCATCATCGGCACCGGCATCTGCATGCCGCCCATGCCGCCGAAATAACGGTACAGCGGCAGCCCGGATTCCTCGGCCGCGGCGCGCGCCACGGCCATGCTCACGGCCAGCGTGGCATTGGCGCCCAGGCGCCCCTTGTTGTCGGTGCCGTCCAGATCGATCAGCGTGCGGTCGAGGAAGGCCTGCTCCGAGGCGTCCAGACCGAGCACGGCCTCGCTGATCTCGGTGTTGATGTGCTCGACCGCACGCAGCACGCCCTTGCCCAGGTAGCGCGTCATGTCGCCGTCACGCAGTTCGATCGCCTCGCGCGAACCGGTGGACGCACCCGAGGGCACGGCCGCGCGGCCCATCGTGCCGCTTTCCAGCAGCACGTCGCACTCGACGGTGGGGTTGCCGCGGCTGTCGAGAATCTCGCGGCCGACGATGTCGACAATGGCACTCATGGGACTCCTTGGTTGTCGTTGAAACTTGCTTGGGTCAAACCGGCGCGCTCACGCCCTCGACCACCACCATGTTGAAGAACTCGGTGGCGCCATCGCGCTTGGCCCGCACGCTGCGGTACATCTGGTCGTCGTAGAACGCCTGCGCCCGCTCCATGTTGGGGAAGCGCAGCATCGCGATGCGGCTGGGCTGCCAGTCGCCTTCCATCACCTCGTGGCGGCCTCCGCGCACCAGGTACTCGCCGCCGAAAGCGGCCACGGCGGCCGGGGCGGCAGCCATGTACTCCTTGTAGCGCGCGGGATCACTGACCTTCATGTCGACGATGATGTAGGCGAAAGCCATGGTTTTCCTTGCGTTTCAGCAGTTGAAGGCGTCTTGACCAATGAATTGGAGGTTCAGCATGTTGGTCGAAACGACTTCAACAACTAAAGTCGTTTTGGCGAAATGACTTCGACAAGATGGACTCAGCAAGAGAAGTCATTTTCGAGCAGTGGTCGGGCCTTGACAACGCGGTCGAGTTCGACCAGTTGCTCAAGCAGTGCGCGCATGTGCTTCAGCGGCACGGCATTCGGTCCGTCGCTCAAAGCCTTGGCCGGGTCGGGGTGGGTTTCCATGAACAACCCGGCCACGCCCACGGCCACGCCGGCGCGCGCCAGCACCGGCACGAACTCGCGCTGGCCGCCGCTGCTCGTGCCCTGTCCACCGGGCAGTTGTACCGAATGGGTGACGTCGAAGACCACCGGCGCACCGGTCTCGCGCAGGATGGCGAGGCTGCGCATGTCGGACACCAGGTTGTTGTAGCCGAAGCTCGCGCCGCGCTCGCAGGCCATGAAGCGGTCTTCGCTCAGCCCCTTGTCCCTGGCCGCCGCGCGCGCCTTGTCGATGACGTTCTTCATGTCGTGCGGCGCGAGGAACTGGCCCTTCTTGATGTTCACCGGCAAGCCGGACTGCGCCACGGCCTGGATGAAGTCCGTCTGCCGGCACAGGAAGGCGGGGGTCTGCAGCACGTCGACCACCGCCGCCACGTCGGCGACCTCGGCTTGGCTGTGTACGTCGGTGAGCACCGGCACGTCGATCTCGCGCCGTACCTGCGCCAGGATCTTCAATCCGTCTTCCATGCCGGGGCCGCGGAAGCTCGTGCCGCTGGAGCGGTTGGCCTTGTCGTAGCTCGACTTGAAGATGAAGGGAATGCCCAGGCCGGCGGTGATTTCCTTCAACTGCCCGGCCACGTCGAGCTGCAGCGCCGCGCTTTCGACGACGCAGGGCCCGGCGATGAGGAAGAAGGGCTTGTCGAGGCCGACCTCGAAGCCACACAGCTTCATGTGGCCTCGCCCGGGCTGCTCACGCTGCCACCTTCAACGCCGCCTTGGCATCGGTGCGGTGCTGCAGCGCCGCCTTGATGAAGCTGTTGAACAGCGGGTGGCCGTCCCAGGGTGTGGACTTGAATTCGGGGTGGAACTGCACGCCGACGAACCAGGGGTGCACTTCGCGCGGCAGCTCGACCATCTCGGTCAGCTTGTCGCGCTGCGTCATCGCCGAGATCACCAGCCCGGCGGACTTGAGGCGATCGAGGTAGTGCTCATTGGCCTCGTAGCGGTGGCGGTGGCGCTCGGTGACGACATCGCCGTAGATCTCGTGCGCCAGCGTGCCGGGCTGCACATCGGAGCTTTGCGCACCCAGGCGCATCGTGCCGCCCAGGTCGGAGCTGGCGCTGCGCTTCTGGATCGAGCCATCGCGATCCTGCCATTCGTCGATCAGCGCGATCACCGGGTGCGGCGTGCCGGGCTCGAACTCGCTGCTGTTGGCGCCGCCCAGGCCGGCCATGTGGCGCGCATATTCGATGGTCGCGACCTGCATGCCCAGGCAGATGCCGAGGTACGGAATCTGCTGCTCGCGCGCAAACTTCGCGGCCAGTATCTTGCCCTCGATGCCACGCTTGCCGAAGCCGCCGGGCACGAGCACGGCGTCGTAGCGGGCCAGCTGGTCGACGGTGGCGGCATTCAGCGTCTCTGAGTCGAGGTAGGTGATGTTGACGCGCGCATGGTTCTGGATGCCTGCGTGGCGCAGCGCTTCGTTCAGCGACTTGTAGGAATCCGACAGATCGGTGTACTTGCCGCACATCACCAGGCTGACATGGTGCGCGGGATGCTCGACCTCATGCACCAGGCGGTCCCAACGGCGCAGGTCGGCGGGTTTGGTGAGCAACTGCAGCTTCATGCAGATCATCTCGTCCAGGCCCTGCTCGTGCAGCATGCGCGGCACCTTGTAGATGGTGTCGGCGTCCCACATCGAGATCACGCCGTGCGGCTGCACGTTGGTGAACAGGCTGATCTTCTCGCGCTCCTCGTCCGGCACGGCACGGTCGGCACGGCACAGCAGCACGTCGGGCTGGATGCCGATCTCGCGCAACTTCTGCACCGTGTGCTGCGTCGGCTTGGTCTTCAGCTCGCCGGCCGCGGCGATCCAGGGTACGTAGGTCAGGTGCACGAAGGCGCTGTTCGTGGGCCCGAGCTTCAGGCTCATCTGGCGCACCGCCTCGAGGAAGGGCAGCGACTCGATGTCGCCCACCGTGCCGCCGATCTCGGCGATGGCCACGTCCACCGCCTCGGCGCCGCGCCTGACGTATTCCTGGATCTCGTTGGTGACGTGCGGGATGACCTGCACCGTCTTGCCCAGATAGTCGCCGCGGCGCTCTTTCTCGAGCACGCTCTTGTAGATCTGGCCGGCGGTGAAGTTGTTGCTGCGCTTCATCCGCGTCGTGATGAAGCGCTCGTAGTGGCCCAGGTCCAGGTCGGTCTCGGCGCCGTCGTCGGTGACGAAGACCTCGCCGTGCTGGAACGGCGACATCGTGCCCGGGTCGACGTTCAGGTACGGATCGAGCTTGATGAGGGTGACTTTGAGGCCCCGCGACTCGAGGATCGCGGCCAGGGAAGCCGAAGCGATGCCCTTGCCGAGGGAGGACACCACACCGCCGGTGACGAAGACAAACTTGGTCATGTCTGGAGGACATTGGCTGGGTGCGGCGGGGCACCGTTTGCAATGCTCGGGTGTGAAATGGAGATTATAGAGGCGAGGGCTGCCTGAAAGCTGCGCCGGCGGAGTCGCCTTGCGGCGCTTCGCGGCCATGGCCGTCTGACTATACTTTTTCGCTCTTCGGCGAAGAGTTGCGATTGCCGGAACTGAGGTTGCCAACGGAGGACACGGCATGGCCAACACACCGTCTCGATGGTCGATCACCCGCCGCGGCTGGCTCGCTGCCGCGGCACTGTCGACGCTGCTCAGCGCATGCGCGCCGATGGCGCCAGCCACAGGCGCCGACCCGTTGCCGTCGTGGAACGAAGGCGCCAACAAGCAGCGCATCGTCGAGTTCGTGCGCGCCGTCACCACCGAAGGCGGCAAGGACTACGTGGCGCCGGGCGACCGCATCGCGGTGTTCGACAACGACGGCACGCTGTGGCTGGAGTACCCGGTGTACACGCAGGTGCGCTTCGTCTTCGACCGTATCCGCGTCATGGCGCCGATGCACCCCGAATGGAAGGAAAAGGAGCCCTACAAGTCGGTCATCGCCGGCGACATGAAGGGCGCGATGGCCGGCGGCACCAAGGGCATCCTCGAAATGCTGGGCGTGGCCCAGAGTGGCAGCACGACCTTCGAGTTCGAGGCCATCGTCGATCAGTGGATGAAGGCCTCCAACGACCCGCGCTTCAAGCGCCCGTACAGCGAACTGACCTACCAGCCGATGCAGGAAGTGCTGCGCTTCCTGCGCGCCAACGGTTTCAAGACCTATATCGTCTCGGGCGGCACGGTGGACTTCATGCGCGCCTTCACCGAACCGGTGTACGGCATCCCGAACGAGCAGGTCATCGGCTCGCGACAGAAGTTCGCCTTCGAGGTCAAGGACGGCCAGCCGATGGTGATGATGCAACCCCAGCTCGAGTACAGCGACGACAAGGAAGGCAAGCCGATCGCCATCGCGCAGATCATCGGCAAGCGGCCCATCGCCGCCTTCGGTAACAGCGACGGCGACTTCCAGATGCTGCAGTGGACGACGGCCGGCTCCGGCAAGCGCCTGGGCATGATCGTGCACCACGACGACGCGGCGCGCGAGTACGCCTATGACCGCAAGTCATCGATCGGCCATCTGGCCGAAGGGCTGGACCAGTACCAGGCCATGGGCTGGGGGCTGATCAGCATGAAGAACGACTGGAAAGTGATCTTCTCGCCAGCGAAATAGGAACTTGGCCTGGCCACAGCAAGCACCAGAACCCCGTGGACAAGCCCTTTGCAGAAGCCAGCGAGCGCAACAAGGCGCCGATCCTGGAGGCGCTGCGCCCGCTGTATGCCGAGGTCGGCACGGTGCTGGAGATCGGCAGCGGCACCGGACAGCATGCGGTGCATTTCGCCGCGGCACTGCCGCAGTTGATGTGGCAATGCTCGGACGTGGCAGCGAACCTGCCGGGCATCCGGCTTTGGCTGAACGAGGCCGGTCTGCCCAACCTGCCGCCTCCGCTGCAACTCGACGTGCGCCAGCCCTGGCCGCCGGGCCGCTACGACGCGGTCTACACCGCCAACACGCTGCACATCATGGCGTGGGAGCAGGTGTTGCAGTTGTTCGCGGCGCTGCCACAGGCACTGCGGCCCTCTGGGCTGTTCAGCGTCTACGGTCCGTTCAACTATGGTGGCGGCTTTAGCAGCGAGAGCAACCAGCGCTTCGATGCATCGCTGCGCGCGTCCGACCCGCAGCGCGGCATCCGTGACTTCGAGGCCATCGACGCGTTGGCACGGTCGGCGGGCCTTCGGTTGACCAGCGACAAGCCAATGCCCGCGAACAACCGCCTCGTCACCTGGCGTCGCGTTGCGGCGCAGGGCCTGCGCTAGACTCGCCCGGCTTGCACCAGGTGCCTGTCGCCCCCGCTCGGGGAGGCGGGTCAAACGGGAAGCCGGTGCGTCGGGGATGTGTTCCCGGCCATTCCGGCGCTGCCCCCGCAACGGTCGGCGAGGTGCGAACGGCAATGCAGCCACTGGGTGAAAAACCTGGGAAGGCGCCGCTCGCTTCGGGTCCTCATGGTCGACATGGAGAACCGGCACTCGCAAGCCCGGATACCGGCCTGATGCACGGGGAGCTGGTGTCGCGGAGGGCGGTGCAGGCAGACGGCGCCGCGCCTCCGCGCTGCGCCGCTGCCGAGTCGTCCTTGCGCAACCTGGCCTTGTGTTGAACACGGCCCGCACGGGGTGTGCGGATGCGGAGGTTCTCTTGGTTGAATCCCTTTCATTGCGCCCGCTGTCGGCGGTGCTCTTGCATGCTCTCTTGCTGACAACCGCTGCGGCGCGCGCCGCTCCTGGCGTCGATCCCGTCAACACCGTGCAGGTCATCGGCACCCGGGCACCCACGGCGCTGAGCCGTGTCGTCGCCGACGTGGTCGTCATCGACCGCGAGCGCATCCGCGCCAGCAGCGCCGATTCGGTCGAGGACCTGCTGCGCCGCGAAGGTGGCATGCAACTGTCGCGCAACGGCGGCGCGGGGCAGAGCGCCAGCATCCTGATTCGCGGCAGCGGCGCCAGCAACACGCTGGTGCTGATCGACGGCGTTCGCGTCGGCTCGGCCACGCTCGGCCAGACCGACCTGGCGGCCATCAGCCTGGCGCAGGTGGACCGCATCGAAATCATGCGCGGCCCCGGCTCCAGTCTGTATGGGGCGGATGCCATCGGCGGCGTGGTCAACATCGTCACGCGGCGTGGCGAAGGTGCGGTCTACCTGAGCGGCAACGCCGCGGTCGGCAGCCACGGATCCGGCGAGGGCTACGTCGCGCTGAGCGGGGCGCATTCGATGTTCGACTACGCGGTGGGTGTCAGCGGCGAGACCAGCGACGGCGTCTCGGCGATTCTTCCCGGCGATGCTTTCGGCCAGTACAACCCCGACGACGATGGCTTCACGCGCAGCGGGCTCCAGCTGGGGGGCGGCTTCAGCTGGCAGACGGGGCAGCGCATAGGACTGAGCTACAACGCCAGCCGCCTGAAGTCGCGGTTCGACAGCGCGCAGTACCAACCACCCGACTTCGCGCCCGACGCCACGCCGGACTTCCGCAACCGTCTGGACACGCAACTGGCGGCCATCGACTACAGCGGCGTGTTCTCGGAAGCCTGGACCGGCTCGCTGCGCGCCTCGTACCAGAGCGACCAGCTGGAATCCGGCGCGGCCGTGATCAGCATTTACGACACCGAGCGCCGGCAGATCACCGCGCAAGCCACCTGGACGCCGACTGCGGCGCAGCAGCTGTTGTTCGCTGTCGACCTGCTCCGCGAGTCGATCACCAGCAGCGACTACGCGGCGCCCGACCGCGACAACACCGGCCTGGTGCTGGGCTATACGGGCCGCTTCGGCGCGAACAAGCTGCAGGCCGACCTGCGTTGGGACCACAACTCGGTCTATGGCAACCAGACCACGGGCAAGCTCGGCTGGGGCTACGACCTGGCTGGAGGCTGGTCGCTGCGCGCGGTGGCGGGCACGGCCTTCCGCGCGCCGACCTTCAACGACCTGTACTTCCCGAATTTCGGCATCGTCACGCTGCAACCCGAACGCTCGCGCAGCATCGAGGCCGGACTCGACTACCGTGTGCAGAAGACCACGCTGGGCATGACCGCCTACTACAACAAGGTGTCGGACCTGATCGGCTACCAGTCCGACCCGGCGCAGTGCCCGCCGGGTTTCAATTTCGGCTGCGCCGGCAATACCAGCAGCGCGTTGCTGCAAGGCGTCACCGTGCAGGGCGTGCAGGCATGGGGCGACTTCCAGTTCACGCTGGCACTCGACTGGCTGAATGCCAAGGACACCGACACCGACATGACGCTTCCGCGGCGCGCTTCGAACCAGCAGACGCTGGCGGTGGACTGGAACAGCGGGCCGTGGCAGCTGGGCGGCACGCTGTTGAACGTGGGCTCGCGCCCGGATGCGGGCGTGTTGCTGCCGGCCTATCAGTTGCTGAACCTGAACGCGCGCTACCGCGTGGCAGGGCAATGGCAGATCGAGGCGCGTGTGCAGAATGCGCTCGACGAGGCCTACCAGCCGGTGAAGGACTACCAGGGCAGCCCGCGCATCTTCTGGCTCGGCCTGCGCTACGACGGCAGGGGGCTGTGAAGTCGCTGCGTCGAGCCTTGTTGGTTTGGCTGCTCGTGGGGCAGGCCGCTGCGGCGCCGGTCTCGGTGCAGGACGATCGGGGCCTGACGCTGCAGTTCGCAGCGCCGCCCGCGCGCATCGTCAGCCTGGTGCCTTCGCTGAGCGAAAGTGTCTGTGCGCTCGGCGCATGCGCCCTCCTCGTGGGCACCGACCGCTATTCGAACTGGCCGGACGAGGTGGTGGCGCTGCCCAAGCTGGGCGGACTTGACGACGCGCAGGTCGAGCGCATCGTCGCGCTCAAGCCCGACCTGGTGCTGGCGGCACCGACGGCGCGCGTCGTCGGGCGGCTTGACGCACTCGGTCTGAAGGTCATGGTGATGCACACGCGCAACCATGCGCATGTGCGGCACAACCTGGAGCGACTGGGCGTCTTGTTGAGCGAGCCCGAGCGTGCGACAGCGCTGTGGTACGTGATCGAGAAGCAGATGGACCAGGCCGCGGCACGCGTGCCGAAGGCGCTGCGCGGGCGCTCCGTCTATTTCGAGGTCGAATCCTCGCCCTATGCCGCCGGGCCCGCATCCTTCATCGGTGAGACTCTGCAGCGCCTGGACCTGCGCAACATCGTTCCCGCGGCGCTGGGACCCTTTCCGAAGCTGAGCCCGGAGTTCGTGGTGCGTGCGTCGCCCGACATCGTCATCGCCGAGGAACGCAACGCACGCGACATGGCACGGCGTCCCGGCTGGCCCGCCATGCCGGCGCTGCAGCAGCACCAGGTCTGCGCGTTTGCGACCGAGCGTTACGAAGTGCTGGTGCGCTCTGGCCCGCGCATGGGTGAGGCGGCGCTGCAGCTGGCCGATTGCCTGGCCGGCCTGGCCAAGGAAGCACGTTGATGCAGGCGCGGCGCACGCGGTTGCTGCTGGGATTGAGCGCGGCCAGCGTCCTGCTGCTGCTGGCCGGACTGGCAGCGGGTGGCGACGGCTTTTCGATTGCGGGCGTGGCGCAGCTGCTGCAGGGTCAAGACGCCGGGCTGATCCTCGGCGAGATCCGTGCGCCGCGCACGCTCGGTGCCTGGCTTACCGGCGCGCTGCTCGGTCTGGCCGGCGCGCTGGCTCAGGGGCTGTTTCGCAACCCGCTGGCCGACCCCTTCCTGCTCGGCTCGGCCTCGGGTGCTTCGCTGGCGGTGGTGATGGTGCTCGCCGCGGGAGCGCTGGTCGGGCAGGGCCTGGAGGCGGCGGGGCTGCTGTCGCGCGTCGGCCTGGTCGTGGCGGCCTTTGTCGGCGCGCTCGGCGGGGTGCTGCTGACGCTGATGCTGGCGCGCGGCGCGATGCACACGCTGCGGCTGCTACTGGCCGGCGTCGTCGTCGGCGTGGTGCTGTCGGCCTTGAGCGACCTGATCACGCTGGCCGCACCCGAGGCGTTGCGTGGGCGGCAGGTGTTCATGCTCGGCAGCACCGGCTTCCTGGGTTGGGACAGCTGTGCACTGCTCGCGCTCGGGCTGGCGCTGACGCTGCCGCTGGCGTACCGCCTGTCGCGCACGCTGGACGCGCTGGTGCTGGGCGAGGACAGCGCGCGCAGCCTGGGGCTGCCGCTGCAAAGGCTGCGCCTGCTGCTGGTGGCGCTGCTCGCCGCGTCCACCGGGCTGGCCGTGTCGCAGACCGGCCTGGTGGCCTTCGTTGGCCTGGCCGCGCCGCACATGGTGAGGCGCTATGCGCCGGGTCTGCATGGCTACATGCTGATCGCCAGTGCACTCGCCGGCGCGGTGCTGCTGCTCGCCGCCGATGTCGCCGCGCGCGCGCTGATCGCGCCGCTGGAGCTGCCGGTGGGTCTGCTCACCGCGGTCATCGGCGGCATCTACCTGCTGTGGCTGCTTCAAAGGCAGGTCGATTCATGAGCGCGCCGGGCCGTTCCCAAGCGCGAATCCTGGAGCGCACGGCGCGGAGGGCAGCCCAGTGAGTGCCGTCCTGGCCGCACAGGCGATCGACGTGTCGCTCGGCGAAGTGCCAGTGCTGCACGGCGTGAGCCTCGACCTGGCATCGGGCTGGACCGCCATCGTCGGCCCGAACGGCGCCGGCAAGTCGACGTTGCTGCGCGCCCTGGCCGGCCTGTTGCCGCTTGATGCCGGCACGGTGCGGCTGATGGGCCGGCCGCTGTCGTCGTGGAGCCCGCGCGATCGTGCGCGGCACATCGCCTGGCTGGCCCAGCAGGGCCAGACCAGCGGCGAGCTGAGCGTGCGCGAGCTGGTGGAACTCGGCCGGCTGCCGCACCTGGGCCTGTTCGGCGCGCCGGGCGCTGCCGACCGCGACGCGGTGGACGAGGCCATGCGCCAGACCGAGTGCAGCGCCTGGGCGACGCGCCGCCTTCAGCGCCTGTCGGGCGGCGAACGCCAGCGCTGCCTGCTGGCCCGCACGTTGGCCGTGCGCGCGCCGGTGCTGCTGCTGGACGAGCCGACCACGCACCTCGATCCGCCGCATCAGATGGCCGTGGTGCGGCTGCTGCAACGGCTGGCGCCGCAGCACACCGTGGTCAGTGTGCTGCACGACCTGCCGCTGGCGCTGCAGGCCGACCGGCTGGTGCTGCTTCGCGAGGGCCGCGTGGCGGCGCAGGGTGCGCATGACGACCCGGCGCTGCATGCCGCGCTGTGCGACGCCTTCGACCAGGCCATTCGCATCCAGCGCGTCGGCGAGCGATACGTGGCCTTGCCCCGCCTCGACTGACTCGCAACACCCCTGCAGCAAAAGCTGCGAACAAATGTGTCGCCGGCACGCTGCGGCGGAACAGGCCACAATCCGCCCCCCGCAAGCCAGCGGGGCGCTGTCGAGCAGCCCTTGCGGGCCTGTAGTAAGTTTCGCTTGGTCAATGATCGAAGGAAGGGCCTCATGGGCAGTCTGTCGGAACGGCTGAACGCACTGCCCAGCGCCACGCTCAGGGGCATGCGCCGCGGCATCGAGAAGGAAAGCCTGCGCACGCTGAGCAGCGGCGCGCTGGCGATGACGCCGCACCCGGCCGCGCTCGGCTCGGCGCTGACGCACCCCCACATCACCACCGATTTCAGCGAATCGCAGCTGGAGCTGATCACCGGGGCGCACAAGGACATCGGTGCGTGCCTGGACGAACTGACGCAGGTGCATCAATACGTCTACCGGCACATCGGCGACGAGATGCTGTGGGTCGCCAGCATGCCCTGCGGACTGCCCACCGACGAGAACATCCCGATCGGGCGCTACGGCTCGTCGAACGTGGGCCGTGCCAAGAGCGTGTACCGCATGGGTCTGGGGCACCGCTACGGGCGGCGCATGCAGACCATCTCGGGCATCCACTACAACTGGTCGCTGCCCGGCTTGTCGAGTGATGCGCTGTTCGGGTTGATCCGCAACTTCCGTCGCCAGTCCTTCCTGCTGCTGCTGCTCTTTGGCGCATCGCCGTCGGTGTGTTCCAGCTTCGTGGCCGCTCGCGATCACCGGCTGCAGACCTTGAAGGGCCACACGCTGTACCTGCCGCATGCGACCTCGCTGCGCATGGGGCGGCTGGGCTACCAGAGCGATGCGCAGGCAACGCTGGCGGTGTCGTACAACAGCCTTGAAAGTTATGGTGCGTCCTTGCAGGAGGCGCTGACGAAGCCCTATCCCGCCTACGAGGCCGTCGGCATCCGCAACCCCGGTGGTGACTACAACCAGCTCAGCACCAGCCTGCTGCAGATCGAGAACGAGAACTACGGCGTGATCCGACCGAAGCGCGTGATCCGCCCAGGCGAGCGGCCGCTGCACGCGCTGCGCGAGCGTGGCGTCGAATACGTCGAAGTGCGCTGCATGGATCTGGACCCCTTCGTGCCGGTGGGCATCGAGGCCTCGACGACGCGCTTCATCGACCTGTTCCTGCTGCACTGCCTGCTCAGCGACAGCGCGCTCGACACGCCCGACGAGATCGTCGCGCTGCGCCACAACCAGCAACTCGCGGCCGAGCGCGGGCGCGAGCCGGGCTTGAAGCTACAGCGCGGAGCCGAGCAGGTCGGCCTGCTGGACTGGGGCGTGCAGATCGTCGAACAATGTGCCCCGCTGGCCGAAGCGATGGACGCGGTGCAGGGCGGCCGGCACTACCGCGACGCGCTCGCCGCGGCCATGGCCGGCCTGGCCGATACCGACAAGTTGCCTTCGGCGCGCATGCTTGCCACGATGCGCAAGGACTTCGACAGCTCCTACGTCGGTTTCGTGCGTGCGCAGTCGCAGCAGACGCGCAACCTATTGCTCGGCCTGCCATGGTCTACAGTGCAAGATCAGCGCTTCGGGCAGATGGCGGCCGAATCGATGCAGGCACAGCAGCGCATCGAGGCCGCCGACGCCATGCCCTTCGAGAGCTATCGGCAGGCCTACCTGTCGCCGCAGCGACTCGTCGTCTGAGGCTGGCGGCCGGCGAGCGCCCCTTCTCGCGCGCAGGTCTGTGGCCTGCGCGCCTTGATCGTCATTCCGTTACCCCTATCGAGCATCCATGCACGGACCCGAACTGCTGGAAGAAGGTTCCCCGCACCCGCGTGGCGCCACGCCCTTGGACGGCGGCGTCAATTTCGCGCTGTTCTCTGCGCACGCCACGCGCGTCGAGGTCTGCATCTTCGACGATGCCGGCGAGAAGGAGATCGCACGCATCGCGTTGCCCGAGTACACCGACGAGGTCTGGCACGGATTCGTTCCGGGGCTGAAACCCGGTGCGCGCTACGGCTACCGTGTGCACGGCCCCTACGAGCCGCTGCAGGGCCACCGCTTCAACCCGCACAAGCTATTGCTCGACCCCTATGCCAAGGCCCACATGGGAGCCCTGAAATGGGGCCCGGAGCTGTTCGGCTACACCGTCGGCCACCCGGATGGCGATCTCAGCTTCGACGAGCGCGACAGCGCGCACCTGATGCCCAAGTGCGTGGTCGTCGATTCGCGTTTCGAGTGGCAGCAGCCGAGCAACGTGCGCGTGCCGTGGGACCAGAGCGTGTTCTACGAAACGCATGTGCGCGGCTTCACCATGCGCCACCCCGGTGTGCCCGAGCACCTGCGCGGCACCTTCGCCGGCCTGGCCCAGGATGCGGTGCTGAAGCACATCCGCGAACTGGGTGTCACCAGCGTCGAGTTGCTGCCGCTGCAGATGTTCGTCGACCAGTCCTTCCTGCTCGAGAAGGGGCTGAAGAACTTCTGGGGCTACGACACGATCGGCTTCTTCGCATTGCATCCGCCGTACCAGCACGAGCCCAGCATCGACGAGTTCAAGGCCATGGTCGACCGCTTCCACGAGTACGGCCTGGAGGTGATCCTGGACGTGGTCTACAACCACACGCCCGAGGGCAACGAGCTTGGGCCGACGCTGTGCTTCAAAGGCATCGACAACGCCAGCTACTACCGGCTGATGCCCGACGAGCCACGCTACTACATCAACGACACCGGCACCGGAAACACCGTCAACCTGAGCCATCCGCGCGTGCTGCAGATGGTCACCGACAGCCTGCGCTACTGGGTCACCGAGATGCACGTCGACGGCTTCCGCTTCGACCTGGCGCCGATCCTGGCGCGCGAGCCCAATGGCTTCGACGAAGGCGGCGGCTTCCTCGACAGTTGCCGGCAGGATCCGGTGCTGTCCAGCGTCAAGCTCATCGCCGAGCCCTGGGACTGCGGTCCGGGCGGCTACCAGTTCAGCAGCTTCCCCCCGGGCTGGGCCGAGTGGAACGACCGCTATCGCGACACCGTGCGTGCCTTCTGGAAGGGCGACGACGGCCTGGTGCCGGCCTTTGCGCAATGCCTGACGGCCAGCGGCGAGATGTTCAACCAGCGCGGGCGGCGCCCCTGGGCGAGCGTCAATTTCCTCACCGCGCACGACGGCTTCACGCTCGCCGACCTGGTCAGCTACAACGACAAGCACAACGAGGCCAACGGCGAGAACAACAACGATGGCCACTCCGACAACCGCTCGTGGAACTGTGGTGTCGAGGGCCCGACCGACGACGAGGAAGTGCTCGCGTTGCGCGCGCGCCAGCAGCGAAACATGCTGGCCACACTGCTGCTGTCGCAGGGCACGCCGATGCTGCTCGCCGGCGACGAGTTCGGCAGAACGCAGCAGGGCAACAACAACGCCTACTGCCAGGACTCGGAGATCTCCTGGGTCGGCTGGGAGCAGATCGATGATCGTGGCCGCGCATTGCAGGCCTTCGTCCAGCGCTTGTTGCGCCTGCGCAGGGAACTCTCGGTGTTGCGCCGCAACCGTTTCATGACCGGCGTGTACAGCGACGAGCACGGTGTCAAGGACCTGACGTGGCTGGCGCCCGAAGGCGTGGAAATGACCGCCGACCACTGGTCCGACGGCAACCTGCGCTGCTTCGGCATGCTGCTCGATGGCAGCGCGCCGGTGTCGTCGATCCCGCGGCGCGGCACCGACACCTCGGTGCTGCTCGTCTTCAACGGCTGGCACGAGGGTGTGGAATTCACGCTGCCGCCGCTGGCCAACGGCGACCGCTGGTTGCGCCTGTTCGACACCGCATTGGATCCGCAGGAGGCCGATGCCCTGCCGCCCGGCCACGCCTATGTCGTCACCGGCCGTTCGGTGCTGGCCCTTGCCGCCGCCGGCACCGGGCCGTCCGCCGACGCATTGAAGACACTCGTCGAGACGCTCGACTGAGGCGCGCTGCCCTCACTGCGGCGCGCCGTGCGCGGCGCCAATGGCTTGCAGCACCGCCGCGGCGGTGTCTTCGGGCCGCTCCATCGGAAACAGGTGCGAGCCCTCGAACCATTGGATGCGCCCCTGCGTCACCGCGCGTGTGGCCGCCAGCCCGGCCTGACGGCCTTCGTTGGACTGCGTGCCGCCGAGGTAGCTGACCGGGCAGGCCGGGGGATGCGCACGCAGCAACCGGCCCATGTCGTGCGGCAGGGTGTTGTACAGACGGGTTTCGATGGCGCGATCGAAGGCCAGGCACACGCCCTTGTCGGGCGGCGTGCAGCGCACGATGCCGCATTTGATGTAGTCGCGCAGCACACGCGGGTCCCAGCGGACGAAGATGGATTTGGCGGCGAAGTGCCGGTGCGCCGCCGCCACAGAGGGCCAATGGTCGCGGCGCGTGCGCGAGTTCCTGGCCGGCGACACGCGCGGCATCAGGCCGGTGAGCTTGGCCATGTGCACGCTGTGCGCGCGCCAGCCGCCGAGCACGGGTGAATCGATCAGCACCACGCTCTTCGCCAGGTCGGGACGGTGGCAGGCCACCAGCAGGCCCAGGTACCCACCCAGCGAATGCCCGACCAGGTGCACCGACTCGCCCGGCGCCTCGGCTTCGATGAAATGGATCAGCTGGTCGCGCAGGTGGGGCCAGCTGTCGCTGACCGGGTACTGTGGGTCATGGGCCAGCTTCTCGGGCGCCAGCACGCGCCAGCCACGTCGCTTCCAGGCGTTGAAGAGCACGCGGTAGGTGCCGGCTGGAAAACCGTTCGCATGCGCGAAGACGATGCACCCGGCCGTGCCGCGCGACATCAGACGATGCGCTCGCCGGGATGCTTGATCTTGCGCATCGGCTCGTAGCGAGTCGAGCGCACCATCAGCGGGTGCTCGGCATCGCCGCCGTCCCAGCGCGGGTCGTCGATGCCCTCGAAGACCTCGTGCAGGCGCTGGCCCCAGGTGTTGCGCATCATGTTGAAATAGGGGTTGTCGTCGTCGATACACACGTGCTCGTCGCTGCGGAACATGCCCTCGCGATACACCAGCAGGTCGACCGGCAAGCCCACCGACAGGTTGGACTTGACGGTCGAATCCATCGACACCAGGGCGCACTTGGCCGCTTCGTCCAGCGGTGTGCCCGGGTTGAGCACGCGGTCGAGGATCGGCTTGCCGTATTTGCTTTCGCCGATCTGGTAGAAGCAGGTCTCGCGCGTCGCCTCGATGGAGTTGCCGGCGGCATAGACCATGAACATGCGCATCGCTTCGCCCTTGATCTGGCCGCCGAAGATCATGCTGGCGTTGAAGTCGATGCCCGCCGCCTGCAGCGATGGCCCGTCCTCGGCATAGACGCGGCGCACCGCGCTGCCGAGCACGCGCGTGGCATCGAACATGCTGGTCGCGTTCCAGATCGTCAGCGGCTGCTCGTGCGCGCCGCGGTCCAGCTTCTCGACCTGCAGGATCTCGCGCACCGATTGCGAGATGCTCAGGTTGCCGGCCGACAGCAGCACCATGAAGCGATCGTCGGGCCGCTCGTAGATCATCATCTTGCGATAGGTGCTGATCTGGTCCAGCCCCGCGTTGGTGCGCGAATCGGATACGAACACCAGGCCGGCGTCGAGGCGTATGCCCACGCAATAGGTCATGACAGGTCTTCTTTCTGCAGTTGCTTGAGACGGTACAGCGCGTCCAGGGCTTCGCGCGGCGTGAGGCTATCAGGATCGATCGCAGCCAGCGCCGCGTCTGTGGCAGAGGGCGCTGATGCAGCGCTCGGCGCGGCCGGCGCAGCGAACAGGTCCACCTGCGCATCGCCGGCATGTTGCTGCGCTTCGAGGGCCTCCAGCGTGGCGCGCGCCTGGCGCACCAGAGACGCCGGCATGCCCGCCAGCCGCGCCACCTGCACGCCGTAGCTGCGGCTGGCCGGGCCGGCCTCGATCTGGTGCAGGAAGACGATCTGCTCGCCGCTTTCCACCGCGCCGACATGCACGTTCAGCGCGCGTGCGTGTTTGGTCGGGAACTCGGTCAGCTCGAAGTAGTGGGTGGCGAAGAGCGTGAAGCTTCTGTTGCGCTCGTGCAGGTGCGTGGCGATGGCGCCGGCCAGCGCCAGGCCATCGAAAGTGCTGGTGCCGCGGCCGATCTCGTCCATCAGCACCAGGCTGTTGTCGGTGGCGCCGTGGATGATCGCCGCGGCCTCGGTCATCTCCAGCATGAAGGTCGACTGCGCGTTGGCCAGGTCGTCGGCTGCGCCGATGCGTGTGTGAATCGCGTCGATCGGCCCCAACCGGCAGCTCGTTGCGGGCACGAAGGAGCCCATCGCGGCGAGCAGAGCGATCAACGCCACCTGGCGCATGAAGGTGCTCTTGCCGCCCATGTTCGGGCCGGTGATGACCAGCAGCTTCGTCTTCGCATCGAGCCGGCAGTGGTTGGCGATGAATTCGCCAGCCCCCGTCTCGCGCAGGCGCATCTCCACGACCGGGTGGCGCCCGGCGTCGATGTCGATGCAGGGGTGGGCGACGAATTCGGGCCGGCACCAGTTCAGCGTCAACGCACGCTCGGCCAGCGCGGCCATCGCATCCAGCGAGGCCAGCGCCTCGGCCAGCGCCGACAGCTCGCGCAGATGCGTCTGCAGCGCGTCGAGCAGTTGTTCGTAGAGCCACTTCTCGCGTGCCAGCGCGCGCTCCTGTGCCGACAGCGCCTTGTCCTCGAAGGCCTTCAGCTCGGGCGTGATGAAACGCTCTGCGTTCTTCAGCGTCTGCCGGCGCTGATAGTCGGCAGGCACGCGCGACAGGTTCGAGGCCGTGACCTCGATGTGGAAGCCGTGCACCTTGTTGAACATCACGCGCAGGTTGCCGATGCCGGTGCGTGCGCGTTCGCGCTGCTCCAGTTCGAGCAGGAAGGCGTCGCCGTTCTGGTTGATGCCGCGCAGCTCGTCGAGCTCGCCGTCCACGCCGTCGGCGATGACGCCGCCATCGCGCAGCAGCACCGCGGGTTCGTCCGAGATGGCGCGCAGCGCGTCGGCGATGTCGGGGTCTGGATGCAGTGCCGCGTAGTGCGCTGCCAGCAATTCGCAGTCCCCCGGCACCGTAGCCACCAGAGCGGGCAGTGCCAGCAGCGTGGCACGCAAGCCGGACAGTTCGCGCGGGCGCACCTGGCGCAGCGCGATGCGCGCGGTGATGCGCTGCACGTCGCTGACGTGGCGCAGCGCGTCGCGCAGCGGCTCGAAGCCGTGCGCCAGCAGCTGCGTGATCGCGTCGTGCCGCTGCGTGGCCTGCTGTCGCTCGCGTTGCGGGTGTGTCAGCCAGTGGCGCAGCATTCGGCTGCCCATGCCGCTGCGGCAGCTGTCGAGTAGCGACAGCAGCGTCGGGCTGTCCTCGCCGCGCAGCGTGCGCGTCAATTCCAGGTTGCGGTGTGTGCTCGGCGGCAGTTCCAGCAACTCGCCGGCGCGCTGCACCGTCAGCCCGGCCACGTGACGCAGCGCCTGGCCCTGGGTGTGTTCGGCATAGCTCAGCAGCGCCGCTGCCGCCGCATGGGCCACGCCCAGGTCCTGCGCGCCGAAGCCGGCCAATGACGCCACCTGCAATTGCTGGCACAGCTTGCGCTGCCCGAGCGCGCTGTCGAACTGCCAGGCCGGGCGCGCGGTGAGCGAAGTGGTGCCGGCCGCCAGGGCCGGCGGCGCGCTGCCGTCGTGCAGGATCTCGGCTGCATCCAGCCGTGTCAGCCAGGCGGCCAGTTCGCGTTCGCCGCATTCGCTCAGTCCCAGCCGGCCACTCGCCAGCCCCAACCAGGCCAGGCCGATGGTCTGCCGGTGCTTGTGCACGGCCAGGAGCAGCGTGTCGGCGCGCTCGGCCAGCAGTTCGCTGTCGGTGACGGTGCCGGGCGTGACTACGCGCACCACCTTGCGCTCTACCGGGCCCTTCGCGGTGGCGACGTCGCCCACCTGTTCGGCCACGGCCACCGCTTCGCCCAGCTTGATCAGCCGGCCCAGGTAGCTTTCCACCGAATGCACCGGCACGCCGGCCATCACGACCGGCTCGCCGGCGGACTGTCCGCGCGTGGTCAGCGTGATGTCGAGCAGCCGGTTCGCCCTGCGCGCATCGTCGAAGAAGAGCTCGTAGAAGTCGCCCATGCGATAGAACACCAGCGTGTCTGGAAACTCGGCCTTGATGCGCAGGTACTGCTGCATCATCGGCGTGTGTGCCGACAGGTCGGGGGTATGCGCAGGGCTCGAGCGCTCGGGCTGATCGTTCAATGGCTTGGGTCCGGGTTGTCTGGGCGGCGCGAAGCCAAGGGCGAATCGTAGGGGATCGACGACGGAACCGTCTTGTGGGTCCGCAGCCCGGTGTGTGGCAGGCGCTGTAAGCTGGCAAGACACGAGCAGCGCTTCGCAGAACAGCACATGCATCCACGGACAAAGGCAGGCGCAGCGAGCGCGCTGCATCGGCTGACCGACAAACTGGGTTTGTCGCGCAGCTACGTATCGGCATCGGGCGAGGCGCGTGGCGTCTCGGACGACACATTGCGTGCACTGTGCGGCGCAATGGGGTTCCCGGCTGCCAGCGACGCGCAGGCGAAGCTGGCACTGGCCAAACTGGACACGCACGGTACCCGCCTCGACCCGGTCTTCGTGGTTGTGCTTGGCAGTGCCGTGGAATCGCCTTGGCGGACCGAGGCGAGTGAGGGTGACGCGTTCGACTGGCAGATCACACAGGAGTCGGGCGCAGTGAGCAGTGGCCGGGGATGGCTCGCGGCTGCATTCGGAGCTGCAGCCATGCTGCGCCTGCCCTTGTCCGGCATTCCGCTCGGCTACCACCGGCTCGAGGTGCGATGCGGCAACGACGTAGCCTCGACCAGGCTGATCGTCGTGCCC
>JAHECC010000189.1 GCA_024641965.1 Rubrivivax sp. | reverse complement strand
AGGCTTTCGGGTCGAGCCGCCGCGATGGCCGCCTCGTCCACGCCGAATCCGCGCAACCACTGCGCCACGATCGCCAGGTATTCGGCCTGCGTGAAGGGGTAGAAGCTGACCCACAGGCCGAAGCGCTCGGACAGGGAGATCTTCTCCTCCACCACTTCGCCGGGGTGCACCTCGCCGTCCTCGGTGTGCTTGTAGCTGAGGTTTTCGGACATGTATTCGGGCAGCAGGTGGCGCCTGTTGCTGGTGGCGTAGATCAGCACGTTGTCCGAGGCTTGCGACACCGAGCCGTCGAGGATCGACTTCAGCGCCTTGTAGCCGGGCTCGCCTTCCTCGAAGCTCAGGTCGTCGCAATAGACGATGAAACGTTCGCCGCGTTCGGCCACCAGTTCGACGATATCCGGCAGGTCCACCAAGTCGCTCTTGTCGACCTCGATCAGACGCAGCCCACGGTCGGCGAACTCATTCAGGCAGGCCTTGATCAACGAGCTCTTGCCGGTGCCGCGTGCGCCGGTCAGCAACACGTTGTTGGCACCGTGGCCGGCGACGAACTGCTCGGTATTGCGCAGCAGGCGCTGCTTCTGCGGCTCGACTTCGACCAGTTCGTGCAGCCGGATCGGCGCGACATGGCGCACCGCCTCGACGCGCCCCGAGCCGCCGCGCTTGCGGTAGCGGAAGGCGATCGACGAACTCCAATCCGGCGCCGCCAGGGCCTGCGGCAGCACGGCTTCCAGGCGCGCGAGCACACCCTCGGCGCGCGCGATCAGCGATTCGACGGATGCTGCACTCATGTCGCCAGTGTAGGGTTTGGCGTTGCGCCAAGCGCGACCACGCTGTCGTCGGCGACGACGAACACCCGCTCACCCGGCGCGCTGCGCATCGCATGCATGCCGGTGAAGGCACCGAAGGCCGGCAGCACACCACAGTCCGCGCCGAAGCGAAAGCACGGCAGACGCAAGCGCTGGTGCGCGCGGCCCCCGAGCACCGCGCAGGGATGCAGGTGACCCGCCAGCACATAGCTGCCGCTCAGCGACTGCGGGTGGTGGCACAGCGCCAGGCCGCCCATCTGCATTGGCTCGTTCACCACTTGCACGCCGAGTGATGCGGGCGGATCGCCGGCATGCTCGTCGTGGTTGCCGCGCACCAGCAGCAACTCGATCGCGGCGTGCCGCTGCCGCCAAGCCGCGAAGGCGTCCAGCGTGGCCGCGGCATGCGCACGCGCCGAATGCAGCAGGTCGCCGAGGAAGATCACGCGCTTCGCACCGCTGACCTGGATGGCATCACTGAGCCGCCGCAGCGTCTGCGTCGTGGTGCCGCGCGGTACCGGCACACCCAGGCCGCGAAACGACACCGCCTTGCCGATATGCGCGTCGGCCACCAACAGTGTGGCGTGTTCGATCAGGCAGGCCGCACGCTGCGGCAGCAGGCCCAGGCGCGCGCCGCCGACCTCGACTTCGAGCATGGCCGCCGCACCGTGCTCAGGCGCTGAGCCGGCGCAGCGCCAAGTCGAGGTGTTCGGTGGGCAGCCGCTTGAAGCCGGAACGTGCGTAGCGCTGTAGCCTGCCCACGGTCAGCGCCGTCAGTGCCGAGGCGAGCGCCTGCGCATCGACGGTGGGCGTGGCCGAGCCGGCTGCTTCCGTTGCCGAGCGCAAGGTCTGGCGCAATTGCGACTCCACCCGGTCGAAAAACAGGTTCATGCGCGTGGTCAGCCGTTCGTGTTCGAACACCAGCGCATCACCAACCATGACACGTGTCATGCCCGGGTTTTTCTCGCCGAACTGCAGCAGCACGGTGACGATGCGCTGCGTCTGCTCGGCACCGCTGGCGTCGCGCTCGGTGATCTGGTTGACCAGCGTGAAAACGCTCGATTCAATGAACTCGATCAGCCCTTCGAACATCTGCGCCTTGCTGGCGAAGTGGCGGTACAGAGCGGCCTCGCTGACGGACAGACGCGCCGCCAGCGCCGCCGTGGTGATGCGCTCGGCACCGGGCTGTTCGAGCATCGTCGCCAGCGTCTGCAGGATCTGCACGCGGCGTTCGCCCGGACGCGGTCGCTTGCGTGTCGGCAATTTGGCAGCTTCGGCGGCCGCCTCGGCCGGCGAGTCCTCCGGCAGGTCCTGCAGCGATTGCGCGTCGGCGTCGCCAAGGCTCTGGGGTGGGTCGGACATGGCGTCGGTAGCTTCGGCGGTGGGGGGTCCGGCACATTCTGGCATAGGGAACTGCAGCGCCCGTGTGCAGGTAAACACTGACTTCCGAAAGTTGGAATCGTGTTTGCCGCCGTGTCAACCGTGCGGATGGGTGGGATCGATCCAGCGTACCTGCTCTGGCTTTTCGGCCGGTTCGATGTCCAGGTTCACCGCCACCGCCTCGCCGTCGCTGCGCACCAGCACGCACTCCAGCGTCTGGTCGGCGCTGGCATTGATCTCCTGGTGCGGCACGAAGGGCGGCACATAGATGAAGTCGCCCGGCCCGGCTTCGGCGACGAACTCGAGCGCCTCGCCCCAGCGCATGCGCGCACGCCCCTTGACCACGTAGATCACGCTTTCCAGCGGCCCGTGATGGTGGGCGCCGGTCTTGGCATTGGGGTGAATGTGCACGGTACCGGCCCACAGCTTGTTGGCGCCGACACGCGCGAAGTTGATCGCCGCCTTGCGGTCCATGCCCGGGGTCTGCGCCGTGTTCGGGTCGAGCCGGTCGCCTGGAATCACGCGCACGCCATCATGCTTCCAGGCGCCCTGCTCGGCCGGGGTGCTGGGTGACTTGCTCATCGTCGGGCCTTTCGCATGCGAAACGCCCATTCTGCGCCGCCGCTCAAGGCTGCAGCGTCAAGGCACCCTGCGGCGCAGCACGGCCAGACTGCGCGCCTGCACGTCCACATAGGCCGGCTGCCGGCTCCAGCGCAGCGCCGGCGCGGCCTTGGCGGCGCGCGACCAGCGCTGCATCCACACCGTCTTCATGCCGATGCGACGCGCCGCCTTCTGGTGCACCAGTGTGTCCTCGACCAGCACGCAGCGCTCTGCGCGCAAGCGAAGCCGCGCCAGCACCATGCGCAACATGCGCGCGTCGGGCTTCGGGCGCAGCTGGCCGAACATGTGCATGTCCTCGATGCTGATGACGGCGTCGAACAGACGGCGGATGCCGAGGGTGCCGAGCACGCGCTCGGCGTAGGCACGCGGCGCGTTCGTCAGAATGAACTTGCGCCCGCGCAGCCGGCGCAGCGCGACGAAGTCGTGGGCGTGGCCGCGCAAGGTCGATTCCAGCCCCGGCAGCAGATGCGTGTGGTGCAGGAAGTGCGCCGCGTCCACGCCATGGTGCTTGACCAGGCCGAGCAGCGTGGCGCCGTAGCGTTGCCAGTACTTGCGGCGCAGCGCGTCCGACTCGTCCTGCGTCAACTGCAAGTGATTCTGTATGTACTCACCGAAGGACACATGCAGCCCCGGCAACGAGGCGGTGGAGGCATCGTGCAGCGTGTCGTCCAGGTCGAACAGCCAGACGCGCGCGCCAGCTTTGGCCGCCGCGTCCTTCAAGACGGGAGACGTTGCGCAGCCGAGTGGGCACACCCAGCGGCCAGCGCGGATTCGGTTTCGCCGGGCCGCTGCTGGCGCCAGCCGGCAAGCATGCCGGCTGGCCCTCGCAGGCGCAGAACGGTCCGCAGGGACTGTTCTTCGTCGCGGCTCGGCCCCCTTGAAGGGGCGCGGCGTAAGCCGCTATGGGGGTGGGACATCAATGCGATCTGATCATCGTGCCGTAGGCCTGATCGGTCAGCACCTCCAGCAGCATTGCGTGCGGCACGCGGCCGTCGATGACGTGCACCGAATTCACGCCGTTCTTTGCCGCATCCAGCGCCGAGGCGATCTTCGGCAGCATGCCGCCGGACAGTGTGCCGTCGGCGAACAGATCGTCGATCTCGCGCGCGCTCAGTTCGGTGAGCAGATTGCCGTCCTTGTCGAGCACGCCCGGCGTGTTCGTCAGCATCATCAGCTTTTCGGCCTTCAGCACCTCGGCCAGCTTGCCGGCAACGACATCGGCGTTGATGTTGTAGTTCTCGTTGTCGCGGCCGAAGCCCAGCGGCGAGATCACAGGGATGAAGCGGTCTTCCTGCAGCGCCTTGACCACGCTCGGGTCGATCGACTCGATCTCGCCCACCTGGCCGACATCGTGCTCGATGCTTGGGTCCTTCTGGTCGAGCAGGCGCAGCTTGCGCGCACGAATCAGCCCGCCGTCGCGTCCGGTCAGGCCGACCGCCTTGCCGCCGGCCACGTTGATCAGGCCGACGATGTCCTGTTGCACCTGGCCGGCCAGCACCCACTCCACCACTTCCATGGTCTCTTCGTCAGTGACGCGCATGCCCTGGATGAAGGTGCCCTTCTTGCCGATCTTGGCCAGAGCGTCCTCGATCTGCGGGCCGCCGCCGTGCACCACCACCGGGTTCATGCCCACCAGCTTGAGCAGCACCACGTCCTCGGCGAAGTCCTGCTGCAGCGCGGGGTCGGTCATGGCATTGCCGCCGTACTTGATGACGATGGTCTTGCCGTGGAACTTGCGGATGTAGGGCAGCGCCTGCGACAAGATCTCGGCCTTGTCGCGCGCGGCGATATGGCTCAGGTCGTGCGTGTCGGACTTGGGTACGGACATGGCGGCGTCGCGGTGGCTGCGGATGGCGCACGATTGTAGGGCTCCGCCACCTGCATTGCCGCACCGCAGCATGGACACAGCGACGCATCGCTACACTGCGTCCATGTCCTTCCTGTCGAAGACGCTCCTGACGTGGTTGGCAAGCCTGAGCGTGGCCGCCAGCGCCATCGCCCAGTCGGGCATGAGCAGCGCCGAGGTGCGCAAAGTCGACATCGCCGGCGGCAAGATCACGCTGACGCATGGCGAGATCAAGAGCCTGGACATTCCGCCGATGACGATGGTCTACAAGGTGCGGAGCCCCTCGATGCTGGCCAAGTTGCAGCCGGGCGACAAGGTGCGCTTCCAGGCCGAGAAGCTCGGCGGGCAATACACCGTCACCGCCATCGAGCCGGCGCGCTGAGCGCGCCCGGTCGCCTCGGCGACGCGCGCGACATGGCGCGACGACTACCATCGACGGCCCACCTTCGAAAGGACATGCCCATGAGCAGCACGCTGAGCACCCTCGTCAACCACCAGCTGCGCCTGGCCTCGCGCCCGGTCGGTTTGGCCAAGGCCGACAACTGGCAGTTCACCGAGGAGCCGGTGGCCGAGCCGGGCGACGGCGGCGTGCTGGTGAAGACGCTGGTGCTGTCGCTCGACCCGGCGATGCGCGGCTGGATGAACGAGGGCAAGAGCTACATCGCACCGGTGGGCATCGGCGAGGTCATGCGCGCGGGCGGCGTCGGCCGCGTGATCGCGTCGAAGAGCCCGGACTTTGCGGTTGGCGACATCGTCAGCGGCCTGCTCGGCGCGCAGGAGTATTGGGCCTCACCATCAGGCAAGCCGGCCGGCCGGGCGCTGGAGAAGATCGACCTGAAGCTGGGCACCGCGACCCAGTGGCTCAACGTGCTGGGCATGCCCGGCATGACCGCCTACTTCGGCCTGATGGACATCGGCCAACCGAAGGCCGGCGAGACGGTGGTGGTGTCGGGTGCGGCCGGCGCGGTCGGCCAGACCGTGGGGCAGCTGGCCAAGCTGAAGGGCTGCCGCGTCGTTGGCATCGCCGGCGGCACCGCCAAGTGCGACTGGGTGGTCAAGGAGCTGGGCTTCGACGCCTGCATCGACTACAAGGGCGGCTCGGTGCGCGAGGGCCTGAAGCAGCATTGCCCGAAGGGCGTGGACATCTACTTCGACAACGTCGGCGGCGAGATCCTCGACCAGGTGCTGGCCAAGCTGGCACCGAAGGCGCGCATCATCGTCTGCGGCGCGATCAGCCAGTACAACAACACCACGCCGGTGAAGGGCCCGGCGAACTACCTGTCGCTGCTGGTCAACCGCGCGCGCATGGAAGGCATGGTGGTTTTCGACTACACCGCGCGCTTCCCGCAGGCGATTGCCGAGATGTCGGCGGACCTGAAGAACGGGCGCATGAAGAGCAAGGAAGACGTGGTCGAAGGCGGTATCGCCGCGTTCCCGGCCACGCTGAACAAGCTCTTCGCCGGCGAGAACTTCGGCAAGCTGGTGCTGCGCGTGGCAGCCGACTGACCCGCCCGGGCCCGCGGCAGCATCGCTCCGGCCGGACATGCTGCCGCCGCGCTGGCTCGTTCCCGTCGGGGTCGACGCGACGGCCGCCCCGCTGTTGCTGGCACGCGCGCTGCGCGCCTTCGGCGACGGCTATGTGGCGGTGCTGCTGCCGGCCTACCTGCTGGCACTTGGTTTCGGCAGCTTCGATGTCGGGCTGCTGAGCAGCGCCACGCTGGCCGGCTCGGCACTTGCGACGTTGGCGGTCGGCGCCTTCGGCCACCGCTGGCCGCAGCGTCGGCTGCTGCGCGGCGCGGCACTGCTGATGGCCGCCACCGGCCTGGCCTTTGCCGGGCTGTCGTCATTCTGGCCGCTGCTGGTCGTGGCCTTCGTCGGCACCCTGAACCCGAGTGCCGGCGACGTCAGCCTGTTTCTGCCGCTGGAACAGGCGCGCCTGGCCGACGCCGCGCGCGGCGACACACGCACCACGCTGTTCGCGCGCTACTCGCTGGCTGGCACGCTGAGCGCCGCATTGGGCGCGCTGGCCGTGGCGCTGCCGGCGTGGGGTGCGGCGCGGGTCGGCGCCAGCCTGCTCGACGGCCTGCGAGCGATGTTCGTGCTCTATGCGCTGATCGGCGTGGGCGTGTGGCGCCTCTATCGTTCGCTGCCGTTGCCGGCGGCCAGCGCCAATGCGCAGCCAACGCCGTTGCGCCAATCGCGACGCGTCGTGTTTCGCCTGGCGGCGCTGTTCAGCATCGACAGCTTTGCCGGCGGCCTGGTCGTGAACTCGCTGCTCGCGCTGTGGTTGTTCGACCGTTTCGCACTGTCGCTACCGCAGGCCGGTGCCTTCTTCTTCTGGACCGGGCTGCTGTCGGCGCTGTCGCAGCTGGCTGCACCGGAGGTGGCGCGGCGCATCGGTTTGCTCAACACCATGGTCTTCACGCACATCCCGG